>CASEWR010000115.1 GCA_949291675.1 uncultured Desulfovibrio sp.
TTTAAAAGATTGTGCCGGAGACAAAGGGGGAGAAGCGGGAACGCACGTCTTAGCGACTTGTGTCTTTCGCTCTTTCCGCAGCAGGAACCTCACCGTCTAAAGTCAGGAATCCCCTGCCTTTAGGCAGGGGAGGATGTCAACCACTCACGCAGCGGTCAGTATGGCTGGGCGACTGCCATGGAGAGACCCGAACTTGTACGGGCAGTGGTGGCCTATGAGCCTGCCCACTACTTCTTCCCGCAAGGGGAAGCGCCAGCCGACATTCCTCGCGGCGAGCTCCATGTCCGCGCCCTGGATGCTCCGCAGATTCCGCTGGAGGAGTTCAAGAAGCTGACCCGCATGCCCATCCTCATTGTCTTTGGTGACAACATCGCCACAGAGGTGAGCACAGTCTACAACTCAGAGGTGTGGCGTGCAGCCGCACTCAGAGGCAGGCAGTTTGTGGAGGCCATCAATCGCCATGGCGGTGATGCCCGCATTGTCTTCCTGCCTGAACTCGGTCTGCGCGGCAATACTCACATCCCCTTTGCAGACCGCAACAACCTTGCCGTGGCAGACCAGCTCTCGGCCTGGCTGCACGAGAAGGGCCTGGACGCTAAGGACGCACCCCACCAGGGCCCGCGCAAGGTCGCAAGAGCGCTCACCATCCCTCTCAACAAGTAGTGTCTGAGAACTGACCACTGACAGCTCAGTGTCGGGATTTGATTGACACCTTTCTTTTCCCCATCAAGAGAAGCAGTAGTCTGACGAATTGGCTTGAGGATTGAGTATGCCCACTTTGACATCCTCCCCTGCCTGAAGGCAGGGGATTCCTGACTTTAGACAGATGAGGTTCCTGCTGCGGAAAGAGCGAAAGACATGCGTCCGGAGATTTCGCGGAGGACTACCATGGAGAGGACTACGAGCTTCCCTGTTTCCTGGCCATAGGCTATGCGGCGGACAACGCCCATATCTGCAGGCAGAAGGTAATCAGGGTTGAGGAGCGCATGCACCACATGACCTGGTGAGCAGACAGGCTGCCAGACACAGGGTCTGGCAGGCAGACAATCAGGGTAGTCCCTGACCTGTCCTGCTTTCTGCCTGCGATACGGACGGACAGGCTTGTCCCGCAGCCTCTCTCTCTCTCTCTCTCTCACACCCTCTCTCTCCCTGTTTCAGGGATCAGAAAAGCCGTGCTCCACAAGGGAGCACGGCTGCAGCGTTCTGGTCAGGCTGCGTGCAGGGGCAGGACCCCTGGCCACGTCAGCAGACCGGCTTTCTTAGTAGGAGTGGCTGTCGCTTGCCACCTGCTCGGGATCCAGCTTGTGGGAGAACAGGCGGTAGGCCCAGAACTGGTAGACAAGGACGATGGGCACCATGACCAGGGCAACGGCCAGCATGATGGTCAGCGTCAGCTCACTGGAGGCAGAATTGAAGGCAGTCAGAGTGGCTGCAGGATCAATGGAGGAGATGAGCATTCTCGGGAACATGCCCATGACGCCGAAGAAGGTCACGGCAATGATGAACACGCAGCTGGAGGCCCAGGCAAGAAGGATCTGCTTGCGCAGGAGCATGAACAGGATGCCGGCGAGCCCCACCAGTGCGATCACCGGAATGATGAAGAGCACGGGATTGCTGAAGTAGGCCTTGAACAGATCCGTGTAGAAGGCGGTCAGCCACAGGAAGCCCACAAGGCAGATGGCAGTGGCAGGCCAGAGCAGGTACACGAAGGAGAGCGCCCGTTCCTGCATCTCGCCCTTTGTCTTGAAGCACAGCCACAGCGCGCCGTGCAGAGCGAACATCACCAGGAAGAAGAGGCCGCCCATAAGGCCGTAGAAGTTCAGGAAGGAGAGCAGGTTGCCGTGGAACACGCCGTTGGCATCAATGGGAATGCCGCGGAAGAGGTTGGCAAAGGCAACGCCCAGCAGCACGGCTGCCACGAAGTTGGTGAGAAAGTGCACCCAGTCCCAGAGGCTGCGCCATGCGGGATGGTCAATCTTGTTCCTGAACTCGTAGGACACGGCGCGCAGGATCAGTGCGAAGAGCAGCAGAAGCAGCGGGACATAGAGGGCAGAGAACATCACTGCATAGGTCTTGGGGAAGGCTGCGAAGGTCACACCACCAGCGGAGATGAGCCACACTTCGTTGCCGTCCCAGAACGGACCTGTTGCATTAAACATCACGCGGCGTTCTCCCTCGCTGCGGGCAGCAAAGGGAAGCAGGCTGCCGATGCCGAGGTCAAAGCCGTCCAGAATGAAATACATAGCCCAGAGCAGAGCCCAGAGAACGAACCATATGGTTTCCAGCATGGTTATACCTCCTCAGGCCCCTTGCGGGCGTACTTGATGAGCAGGAAGATATCGAGGATGCCGAGCAGGGTGTAGACCACGATGAAGGCCACCAGAGAGATGAGAATGTTGGTGGGATCCACCGGGGAGACGGCATCAGAGGTGCGCATCAGGTTGTAGACAATCCAGGGCTGACGGCCGATTTCGGCAACTGCCCAGCCGAGGGCCAGACCAAAGTAGGGAAGGGGGATGATCCAGGGAAGGACCCTGAGCAGCTTGTCGCTGGGCTCTTCCTTTTTGCGCTGCGTAAAGGCCCAGGCACTGACAAGCACGAAGATGGTGCCGAGCATGATCATGAAGCGGAAGGACCAGAACACAGGGGCGACCGGAGGTCTGTCTTCCTTGGGGAAGTCCTTGAGGCCCTTCACTTCAGCGTCAAAAGAGCCGTAACTCAGGAAGCTGACCATACCGGGCAGAGGAATGATTTCGATGCTGTTTTCCTCGGCTTCAGCATTGGGCACTGCAAAGAGATAGAAGGGAACGTTGGAAGCAGTTTCCCAGTGGCCTTCCATGGCAGCCAGCTTGGCAGGCTGCAGGTTGGCAACGTTCTTGCCCTGAAGGTCGCCGCTGACGGCAACGAGCAGGGACATGACCAGGGTGAAGACTGCAGTCATGCGGAAGGTTCTGCGGAAAAATTCCACATGCTCATTCTTGCGGCGCATATGCCATGCGGACACACCGAGCACGAAGAAGCCGGCCAGAAGCCATGCTGCAATCATGTTGTGGGCGAACATACCCCAGGCATAGGGGTTGGTCACCACGTCCATGAAGTTGTTCAGTTCAGCGCGGCCGTTGCGCAGCACAAAGCCCTGCGGGTTCTGCATGAAGCCGTTGGCCAGGATGATCCACACTGCGGACAGGTTGCCGGCAATGAAGACCAGCCAGGCACAGACGCAGTGGGCTCCCTTGGAGAGCTTCTTCCAGCCGAAATGCCACACAGCCAGGAAGGTGGATTCCAGGAAGAAGGCCACTGTGGCTTCGATGGCAAGCAGGGAACCGAAGATGTCACCGACGTATTCCGAGTAGCGGGACCAGTTGGTGCCGAACTGGAATTCCAGCGTGATACCGGTGACCACACCGAGGGTGAAGTTGATAAGAAAGAGTTTTCCCCAGAACTTCGCATGCTTCCGCCAGATTTCATCGCCTGTTCTGACGTACTTGGTCTCCATCCAGGCTATCAGCAGCGACAGACCCAGAGTGAGAGGCACGAAGATAAAGTGGAAAAAGACAGCTACAGCAAACTGCAGCCTGGACAGCATTACTGCATCCATGCATCCTCCCGGGGCCGGGAACACTGTACAGAGGCAGACCCCAAGTGACGTGACAAGGTTGTCTCTGTGGCAGATCCCGTGGGAAACAGGGTTTTTAAATGACCAGTTGCGACCAGAGTGACCAGTTTTGATCAGTTTTTGATCAGTTTTGACCAGTTGCAAAAATGCGCACGCGAGCCTGGCATGAGGTCAGGGCGGACGTTCTCAGCGCAAGTCCGCTGCAATGTTCGACGAGACGATCTTTAACAATAATAATTCGTACTCGCAAGATTTAAGTGACAAAGAGCCTGGCAGGAACTGAGAAAATATCCTGCGCAGGCTCTTGAAATGTACTGCTTTTCGGCTGCACGTCAGCCGTCTGACGAGTGGACCCGGGCCAGGAGTCCGGGATCGCCCCGGCCCTGCAGCCTGAGATCTGCAGTTTAAGATCGGCAGCTTAAGATCTGCAGCCTGGGCTCTGCAGCTTAAGACCTGTAGTCTGAGTTCAGCTTCACATAGCCGACGCTTAAATCAGAGGCTTCCAGGGTGTAGGAGCCCGTTCCCCTGCCCACGCAGATGTCGATGGGAATGTTCTCTTCCTGCAGGGGGCCTTCCAGGGCTGCGTCAAAGTTGCCGCCAAGGGGCTGGCCGTTGCGGAAGAGCTCCACCCCGCAGAGCACCACGGACACGTCTTCGGGCTGCATGGCCACGCCGCTTCGGCCCACTGCTGCCACAATGCGGCCCCAGTTGGCGTCTCTGCCGTAGATGGCCGTCTTCACCAGCTGGGAGTGGCCCACGGTTCTGGCCACCTGCTCGGCCTCCTTGTCCGTGGCTGCGCCGTGCACAGTGATGATCATGACCTTGGTGGCACCTTCGCCGTCCTTGACCAGCATGTGGGCTGTGGTGCGCAAAATCTCCGTGAGGGCCTCCTCGAAGATGCGCTCATCCTCGGGGCTGGTCATGGCCACTTCGGAGGCACCATTGGCCAGGGCCAGGATGGTGTCATTGGTGGAGGTATCACCGTCCACGCTCACGCGGTTGAAGGTCTTGTCTGCGCAGCGGGCAAAGAGGGCCTGCCAGCGTTCGGGATCCACAATGGCGTCGGTGAGCACCACGCAGAGCATGGTGGCCATGTTGGGGCAGATCATGCCAGCGCCCTTGGCCATGGTGGTCAGGCGCACTGTGCCGCCGGACAGGGTGATGTCGCGGGAGGCGAACTTGGGGAAGGCGTCCGTGGTCATGAAGGCCCTGGTAAAGCCCTCGGCATCGCGGGTGCCCAGGCTCTGTACCAGGGCAGGCACTGCAGCCTCCCACTTGTCCATCTTGAGCTGATCGCCGATGACGCCTGTGGAGAGAGGCATGAGGGACTCAGGGGCAAGGCCCAGGGCATCAGCCACCATGGCCATGGTCTTTTTGCAGTTGGCAAGGCCCTCGTCACCTGTGCAGGCATTGGCCTGGCCGGAGTTGGCCACAATGCCGCGCACAGTGGCGCAGGTCTGCAGGCGTTCCTGGCAGACCAGTACCGGAGCAGCCTTGAAGACATTGGTGGTGAAGACGCCTGCGCACACAGCGTCCCGTTCGGAAACAATGAGGCCGAGATCGTCTCTGCCTTCTTTCTTGAAGCCGGCCTGGGCTGTGCCTGCAGCAAAGCCTGCAGGCAGATCAAATGTCCTGTTCATCAAAACTTCCTCAAGGCCCTTCCTGGGGTGCGGGGGATGACCTTGCGAGGGGCTTGTCTGCTGTGTCTGTGGGAAAGGAGAGGGAGGTGAAGTCTGCCCCTGAGCCCTGTGCCATGCGCCATGCGCCCCTGGTCCGGCACATTGGCCAGGCAGTCCGCAGCAGGCCATACGTGTCTGCTGCAGAACGCAAAAGGCTGCGGAGACAGGGTCGAACGCCAGGGCGGGCCGGTCTGGGCAGTCCGGGCAGTCGGGGCTTTCGGCCTTAAGACAGAAGGAGGCGGCACCCCTGACGGGCCCCGCCTCCAAAAGTCATTTGCTCAGGCCAGGGCCCTGTTAGCCCTTGGCAGACTTGATCTGCTCTGCCATGCTGGCAGGAACGCGTTCGTAGTGGTCAGGCTGCATGGTGAAGGATGCACGGCCCTGGGTCTTGGAACGCAGGTCTGTGGCATAGCCGAACATGCTGGCCAGAGGCACCTGGGCGCGCACGGACTGGGCGCCGCCGGCTCTGGCTTCCATGCTGGACACGCGGCCGCGGCGGCCGGTGAGGTCGCCCATGACGTCGCCGAGGTATTCTTCGGGAGTCACGACTTCCACGTCCATGATGGGTTCGAGCAGTTCGGGAGCTGCCTTCTGCATGGCGTCCTTGATGGCCATGGAGCCGGCCACATAGAAGGCCTGCTCGGAGGAGTCAACTTCGTGGTAGGAACCGAAGACCAGGTTGACCTTGATGTCAACGCAGGGGAAGCCGGCCACGACACCGCTCTTCATGGCGTCCTGGATGCCCTTGTCAATGGCAGGAATGTATTCCTTGGGAATGACACCACCGGTGATGGAGTTGACGAACTCGTAGCCCTTGCCGGGGTTGGGTTCGACCTCGATGACGCAGTGACCGTACTGACCACGACCGCCGGACTGCTTGACATGCTTCATGTCGGACTTGGCGGGCTTGGAGATGGTCTCGCGGTAGGCAACCTGGGGCTTGCCCACGTTGGCGTTCACGTTGAATTCGCGGGTCAGGCGGTCAACAATGATTTCGAGGTGCAGTTCGCCCATGCCGGCGATGAGGGTCTGACCGGTTTCCTCGTCACCCTTGACGCGGAAGGAGGGGTCTTCCTTGGCCAGCTTGGACAGAGCAGCGGACAGGGCGTCACGGTCGCTCTTGGTCTTGGGCTCGATGGCAACTTCGATAACCGGATCCGGGATGTGCAGGGACTCGAGGATGACCACGCGCTTGTCGTCGCACAGGGTGTCACCGGTGGAGCAGTTCTTCAGGCCCACCAGAGCCACGATGTCACCAGCGCCGGCCCACTTGATGTCTTCACGCTTGTTGGCGTGCATCTTCAGGATGCGGCCAATGCGCTCACGCTTGCCATTGTTGGCATTGAGAACGCTCATGCCGCTTTCCAGGTAGCCGGAGTAGATGCGGAAGAAGGAAAGGTGGCCGATGAAGGGGTCGGAGAAGAGCTTGAAGACCATGCCGCACAGAGGCTCGTTGTCGTCGCAATGGCAGTCAACGGTCTTGGTCTCGTCGTTGGGCAGGTGGCCGAGAACCGGCGGGATGTCCACAGGAGAGGGCAGGTACTCGACAATGGCGTCGAGCAGGGGCTGCACGCCCTTGTTACGGAAGGCGGAGCCGCACAGCACGGGCACCACGGAGCGGTTGATGGTGGCCTTGCGCAGGCAGGAACGAATCTCAGCCTCGGTCAGCTCCTCGCCCATGAGGTACTTTTCCAGCAGCGCTTCGTCTTCTTCTGCTACGGACTCGAGCATGGCATGGCGATGCTGCTCGAAGGCTTCCTGCAGTTCGGCCGGAACAGGACCCACTTCGAAATCCATACCCTTGGAGGTCTTGTCGTAGATGATGGCCTGGCCGGTGATCAGGTCCACAATGCCGTCAAATTTGTCTTCTGCGCCGATCGGGATCTGCAGCGGCACAGGGGTGGCACCAAGGCGGTCGCGAATCATCTGCACGCAGCGGTCAAAGTTGGCACCGATGCGGTCCATCTTGTTCACGAAGCAGATGCGGGGAACATTGTAGGTGTCAGCCTGACGCCACACGGTTTCAGACTGGGGCTCCACACCGGCCACTGCGTCGAACACGCAGACAGCACCGTCGAGCACGCGCAGGGAGCGCTCAACTTCGATGGTGAAATCGACGTGGCCGGGGGTGTCGATGATATTGATGCGGCAGTCCTTCCAGAAGCAGGTTGTTGCTGCAGAAGTAATGGTGATGCCGCGCTCCTGCTCCTGTTCCATCCAGTCCATGGTGGACTCGCCGTCATGGGTTTCGCCAATCTTGTGGTTGACGCCGGTGTAGAAGAGGATGCGTTCGGTTGTAGTTGTCTTACCTGCGTCAATATGGGCCATAATGCCGATATTGCGCTCTTTGTCGATGCTCACGCTGCGGGACACGGGTTTCCTCCAAATGGTGCCTGCTTTCTGGAAAAGGGCAATGCCGCGCACCTGCGCAGCATTGCCCGAAATCAATTCTACCAGCGGTAGTGGGCAAAAGCCTTGTTGGCCTCAGCCATGCGATGCGTGTCTTCACGCTTCTTCACGGCACCGCCACGACCATTGTAGGCATCCAGCAGTTCAGCGGACAGCTTGGCGTCCATGCCCTTCTCACCGCGGGAACGAGCGTAGTTGATGATCCAGCGGATGGAGAGGGAGAGCTGACGGTCGGCACGCACTTCCATGGGCACCTGATAGGTGGCACCACCCACGCGGCGGGACTTGACTTCAAGGCGCGGCTTGACGTTGTCAAGGGCCTTCTCGAAGGCGCGCATGGGATCTTCACCGGTCTTCTCGGCCAGAGCCTGGACGCTGGTGTAGAAGATCTTTTCTGCGGCACCCTTCTTGCCGTCGTACATAAGACGGTTCACAAATTTGGTGACAAGCTTGCTGCCGTAAATAGGATCGGGCAGCACTTCACGCTTGGGGATAGGACCTTTACGGGGCATGGTATACTCCTTCAAGAGTGCTTGGATCAGGCGCCATCAGCCCCGCAGCGCCCGGCGCCTGCGGCTGCCTGGTGCGTTGCATGACGAACACCTGCCTGAAGCTGGTTTATGAAAAAAAGTGACTACTTGGGACGCTTGGCACCGTACTTGGAACGGCTCTTGCGACGATCGGAGACGCCGGAGGTATCCAGAGTACCGCGGATGATGTGGTAACGCACACCAGGAAGGTCCTTCACACGGCCGCCGCGGATGAGCACCACGGAGTGTTCCTGCAGGTTGTGGCCTTCGCCGGGGATGTAGGCGGTCACTTCGTAGCCATTGGTCAGGCGCACACGAGCGACCTTACGCAGAGCCGAGTTAGGCTTCTTGGGGGTGGTTGTGTACACACGGGTGCACACACCACGGCGCTGGGGGCAGGAGAGCAGGGCGGGCGTTTTCTTGTGCTTGACGCTGTCCTTGCGTTCGCTGCGGATGAGCTGGTTAATGGTAGGCATTTGTCCTCCAGTAAAATTCACGCGCCAGGGGCGCAAAACAAGAAGAGGGGTAGTGGCCCCTCAAAAGAGGCTGAACCTTTACTATTGCGGACAAAATTTGTCAATGCCAGTCTATCCATTTAAAATTCTTTGCTAAAATTGTCACAAACTGTCGCACACTGGTCACAATTCTGCCCGAAAAGCCGCAAAAAAACGGGAAAAGGGCAGGAGAGATGCTCTCCTGCCCTGCAAAAATGCGACCTTTTGCCAGGCTTTTTCGGCAGGACAGCTGTTCAGGCTGTCCCTGCGGGGCTGTCCGCAAAGCATGGTTTCGGGCTGCTGTTCAGACGGCCTCCGGGCTAGTCCTTGTGATCATGGCAGCCGCACGTGCAGGCATGGCCGTGTTCATGCTCGTGCTCATGGCCATGATCATGGCAGCCGCAGTGGTCTCCGTGGCCGCAGTGTTCGCCGTGGACGTGCATGTGCTCGCCGCGGCTCGGGACCAGCCGTGCCTCTACGTACTCGTCGAGATCGTCGGTCTCGCCCAGGTACTCCAGCACCCGGTAGTGCATGTTGCCAATGAGCATTTCCAAGAGGTTGGTGCATTCATCGCCGAAGGTACGGGACATAAGGTGCACAAGGAACTGAATGCGGCGGGTATGGCGCCATATTTCCCGGCTTTCCTCGTCGCCCTCCGGGGCAGAGGAAAGCAGGGCTGCAAATTCCTCGATTTCGGCCTCGGTCACGTTTTTGATGGGCTGGATGACACCGTTGATGTGCACCATGCCGTTGACAAGTGTCAGTTCCTGGGGCTCGCCGTTGAGATATCCGATGATGACAGACATGACTGTATCCCTGAGTCGTTGATTGTATGTTGTCCTACCTGATGAAGCTGTCGCGCACGTCCTGGCAGATGGTCACGATTTTGCGCATGCTGTTCAGGGAGGGCTTTTCCCTGTCCACACCGGCAAGTCTGCCCAGCTTTTCGACAATCTTCAGGCGCTCAGCGCTCTTTGCGCTGTCGCCAAGGCATTTGTTCTTTCCGAGCAGCGTCAGCGTCTCGTGCAGACGGGCCACTGTGCCCACCTTCACCCTTTCAAGGGGCGCAAGCGTGTCTTCCTCTGCAGCTGCCAGCACCATGATGGCAGTGATGTAGAGCCGCTCCACATAGGCGCCGTACAAATGCCCGCCAAAGAAGCGCATGGCCTCTTCACTGCCTGTGACCTTGTCCACCAGGCCGGACATGGTGGCCCTGGTAATGCGCACAAGCTCCTTTCTGCCCGAAGCTGTGCCAAGGTTTTTCTGCAGGGCCGCAATCCCGGCTGAGGAGAGCGTCCTGGCTTTCTCGGTGGGCACGACCCTGGTGAGCATTGCCTGCTCCCGCAGCACGTCGTCAGGTGTGCCGAAGAAGAAGGCAAAGGCCCTGTCTGCGTCCGCAAAGCCGCTGACAACGGCTTTCCAGTCCGCATCCTCCGTGCCGTCAGGCTCGACCTGGGAGGAGAAGCTCAGCTCCGGCTGGTAGATGAAGCCGGCCTCCTGGTAGTGGCGTATCTCGGCAAAGGCACTCTCAAGGTCAGCATCGCTCATGGCGAGGTGCTTGAGATCGCTCTGTGCTGCCCGAGCCTGTGCTGCCTGGCCGGATTGAGCCTGAGTCTGAGCCTGAGCCTGGGCCTGTGCAGCCTGCACAGGCTGGGGCTGGGCCACAGCAAGGCCTGCGGCAAGCAGGGCCGGCAGAAGAAGAGGAAGCTTGCTTGTCATAACTATCGGCGCAGGACCAGGGGCCGTGCGTGCCGCCTCCATGGAGAAAAATACCGGAGGGCCGGCCCGCAGAAGGGGCCGGCCGTCAGAAGTCCGGAGTCCGGAAGGATTAGTCTTCGCCGCTTTCGAGGGCTTCGGTGAAGCGCTGCTTCAGGACCTCGAGCTTGCTTAAGTTGTCCTTCAACTCCGCTGCGCGATCGCGCTCACGCTGCACGATTTCGGGCTTGGCACGGGAGACAAAGCTCTCGTTGGCGAGCTTCTTGTCCACCACTGCCAGGGCATCCGTCAGCTTGCCCATTTCCTTGGCAAGTCTGGCCAGTTCGCCCTGCAGGTCCACATTGCCCTTGAGGGGCACGATGATTTCGCAGCCCTGGACAACAGAGGAGGCAGAGGCTTTGGGTGCGTGCACACCAAGGCCCACTTCCATGCTCTCAAGGCGGGCCAGGGTGCGGATGGTCCCTTCATTGGCCAGCAGCAGTTCTTCCTGGCCTGCGTCTGCAGGATGGAGCTTGAGGACCACGCGGTGCGAGGGAGCAATGTCCAGCTCAGCCTTGATGGTACGCACTGCCACGATGACGCTCTGGATAAATTCCATCCTGGCGGCGTCGTCGTTTCTGATGCAGGCGGGACGCTCTTCGGGCCAGGCAATGGTTGCCAGGTCTTCGCCTTCATGGCCGGGCAGAGCCTGCCAGATTTCGGCAGTGACAAAGGGCATGACAGGATGGAGCAGGATGAGGAGTTCCTTGAGCACCGTGTAGAGCACGCAGGCGGACTCGGCGCGCATCTCCTCGTTTGCCATGTCTGGCTTCACAAGCTCCAGGTACCAGTCGCAGAACTCGCCCCAGAGGAACTTGTAGCCGCCCTGGGCCACGTCGTTGAAGCGGTACTCGTCGAAGGCCTTGTCCATGTCCTGCTTGAGCAGTTCCAGTCTGTGCAGGATCCAGCGGTTGTTCAGGCCCTTCACAGCGGTCAGATCCACAGGAGCAGGAGCAGTCTCGCCCAGGTTCATCAGGGTGAAGCGGGCTGCGTTCCACAGCTTGTTCACAAAGTGGCGGTAGCCTTCGATGCGCTCCTCGGAGAGCTTGATGTCTCTGCCCATGGCGGCAAAGGCTGTCAGGGTGAAGCGCAGGGCGTCGCAGCCGTAGGTGGTGATCATCTTCAGAGGGTCGATGACATTGCCTGTGGACTTGGACATCTTCTTGCCCTGGGCGTCGCGCACCAGAGCGTGCAGGTACACAGTCCTGAAGGGCACTTCGCCCATGAAGTGCTGGCCCATGATGATCATGCGGGCCACCCAGAAGAAGAGAATGTCAAAGCCTGTCACCAGCACCGAGGTGGGGTACCATCTGGCCAGATCGGCAGTCTTTTCCGGCCAGCCCAGGGTGGAGAAGGGCCACAGGGCAGAGCTGAACCAGGTGTCGAGCACGTCCTCGTCCTGATGCAGGTCGTGGGAGCCGCACTCGGGGCAGACTGTGGGGTCCTCCTCAGAGACAATGACGTGATCGCAGGCAGCGCAGGTCCAGGCGGGAATGCGATGGCCCCACCAGATCTGGCGGCTGATGCACCAGTCACGGATGTTGTCCAGCCAGTGATAGTAGGTCTTGAGCCAGGTCTCGGGCAGCAGACTGATGTCTGCAGGGATGGCCTGTCTGGCGCGGGGAGCCATCTTTGTGGTGGCAACAAACCACTGCCTGGAGACATGGGGCTCCACCACAGTATGGCAGCGGTAGCAGTGCCCCACTGAGTGGTTGAGGTCTTCCACGCCCAGCAGATCGCCCATGGCCTCGATGTCAGCCACAATGGCCTTGCGGCAGTCCTGCTTGGACATGCCTGCGTACTTGCCGGCTTCAGACGTCATGATGCCGTCTTCGTCAATGACCTGCAGGAAGACAAGGTTGTGGGTCTTGCCCAGAGCCCAGTCGTTATGGTCATGACAGGGGGTTACCTTGAGGGCGCCTGTGCCGAACTCGCGGTCAACGTACTTGTCCGCGATGATGGGCACTTCCCTGTTGAGCACAGGCACAATGGCCGTCTTGCCCACCAGATGGGTGTAGCGCTCGTCCTCGGGGTGCACGCAGATGGCGGTATCGCCGGGGATGGTCTCGGGACGGGTGGTGGCAATGACAATGCTCTCGTCACTGTCCTTGATGTGGTAGCGAACCTTCCACAGATGGCCCTTTTCGTCACTGTGCTCCACTTCGTCGTCAGCAAGAGCAGTGTGGCAGCGCGAGCACCAGTTGATGATGTACTTGCCGCGATAGATCAGGCCTTCCTTGTAGAGCTGGACAAAGACCTTGCGCACTGCTTTGGAGAGACCCTCGTCCAGGGTGAAGCGCAGTCTGGTCCAGTCCACGGAGCAGCCTAAGGACTCAATCTGGTTCAGGATGCGGTTGCCGTATTCCTCGCGCCACTGCCAGACGCGTTCGATGAACTTCTCTCTGCCCAGATCCTGGCGCCTGAGACCTTCCCTGGCGATCATCTTCTCCACCACGTTCTGGGTGGCGATGCCGGCATGGTCCGTGCCGGGGATCCAGAGCACGTTCTTGCCCTTCTGGCGGTAGTGGCGGCACAGGGTGTCTATGAGAGTCAGGTTGAGCGCATGTCCAATATGCAGCGCGCCTGTAACGTTCGGCGGAGGAATGACAATGCAGTAGGGATCGCCGCCCTTGTCGGGATCCGGGGTGAAGGTTTTGTCATTGCGCCAGCGTTCGCGCCATTTTGCTTCCACATCCGCGGGCTCATAACCCTTGGGAAGAGTGTCGGACATATTGCATTCTCCATCAAAGTCGGGGATAGTTGCCCGCATGAACAGCATGCCGCCTGTAGCAATGTTGTGGGATGATGCCCACATCTGGGGGCTTATGTCCTTGAGGGCCCTGGGAAGTCTTGGGTATCCCACCAGACTTCTGAAAGGCAAAGACATAGCCCAAGGGGCCCTTTTACGCAAGCAAGCCCATGGGGAGCCATGCGCTTTGCTCGTGGTTCCGGGAGGCTCTGCCGGACTCAAGGCAGAGGCCCTGGGCGAGGCCGGAAAAAGGGCAGTCTGTGACTACATCAGCCAGGGAGGCTGCTACCTCGGGTTCTGCGGCGGTGCAGGCCTTGCCCTGACCCTTCCCAAGGCCAGAGGCCTTGGCCTGTGCCCGTGGCACAGGGCCGAGTACCCGCAGCGCATGCTGCATCTGCTCTCGGGCTGGGTGCAGGCAGATCCCTGTACCAATGGTCTGACCCCGAACTGGGGTGAGACCGTGCCCTCCCTGCCTGTATGGTGGCCGGGACGCTTTTCCAACAGTGGCGGCGATGTGGAGGTGCTGGCCCGCTATCGCTGCCCTGACAGGGATTTCTGGATAGCGGACATTGCCCTGGACTCCGTGCCTCAGCGCATCTTTGAAGAGTGGAAGAGCCGCTACGGCGTCAATCTCACCGCAGACTTCCTCACAGATACGGAAATCATGGTGACAGGCCGCTATGGCAGAGGCCGCTATGTGCTCAGCTACTCGCACCTGGAGACCCCGGACAGTCAGGACGGCAATGTCTGGCTTGCCCACATCCTGGAGAAACTGACAGGCTGTGCAGCCGAAGGCAGCAGCGTGCCTGCCTGGAACTATCTTTTCAAGCGCAGACCCCTGGCAGGCTTTGTGCCGCAGAGTCTGGCAGACCTGCTCGCGCAGACCAGGGAGTTGACGGATCTGGCCGTGGAGCACAGGCTCTTCTTTGCCAGAACTCCCTGGCTGGTAGGCTGGAAGCAGGGACTGCCCGGCGGCGTGTGCAATAATCTTCTGGCAGCGCTGGTGGCAGCCGCCAGTGTGGAGCCTACCCGTGCGGCCTTGCGCTTCTGGGAAGAGTATCAGAGTGAAGTGCGCGAGCTGGCAAAGGACTTCTTCCCCAGGGCAGAGGGCTATCTGCTAGCTGCACGGCTCATGGAGACCATGAATGCCAGCATGACCGGCGTGGTGGACAGAGACAGTCTTGCCAGAGATCGCGACCATCTCTTCGGCCACCCCATGCTGGGCAAGGGCCTGCTCGGCCGCATGCTTTTCCTGGTGGAAGAATACCTCTACCTCTCCATCTGCGAGCGCAGCACGCAGGACGTATTTTTACTGGAATGAAAAGTTCCCAATCTCCTGTACTAGTAGGCTAGACAACAATAGCTTTCAGAACTCGAGTATCAGCGCAATAACCTTATCTCTAGTAATTTGTAACTCATTAATAATTTAAAGAAATTTTTCGTTGTCAAACTTCCTTTGGGGAACTTTTTAATTTGTCATCAGGAATACCGTATGAGTCCACAAGATATAGATTTGGTACTTTCGCTTCCGAAAGAAACTGAGCATCTTGAGTTTAAAGAAGCAAAAAAAACAATTTGATACTAATAACTTATGTAAGTATTGTGTTGCTCTCGCCAATGAAGGAGGAGGGAGACTATTTCTCGGTATTAGCGATGCTCATCCCCGTAGAATTGTAGGTACTTCAGCGTATCCTGATTTATCAAAAATAAAAAAACAAATTTTTGACAAACTACGCTTTAGAGTTGATGTGGAGCAAATAGAGCATCAAGATGGTAGAGTAGTGGTATTCCATATCCCTTCACGTCCCAAAGGCACTGCATATACTTATGAAGGTGCATTTTTGATGCGTGTCGGAGAAAGCCTAGAACCTATGACAGAGGAACGCCTACGAAAGATATTTGCAGAAGGTTCTTCAGAATTTCTATTACGAAATGCGAAAGAAGGTCTTTCAGACGATAGCATCATCCAATATCTTGATGTACCATGCTATTTCACGATGATGGATCTGCCTCTTCCCTCCACTAGAGAAAAAATGCTAGAAAGATTCCAAGAAGAGCAACTTATATGCAGAGAAAATAATTTATGGAATATTACAAACTTAGGAGCTCTTTTGTTCGCTAATGATTTAAATGATTTTGGGGATTTAAAGAGAAAAACTCCTCGTGTTATTGTATATAGTGGCAATAATAAGCTAGAAGCCGAACGAGAACATATAAATGAAAAAGGCTATGCTGTTGGATTTGAGTCACTTATTAAATCCATTAACAGCAAGCTTCCTAAAAATGAAATTATTGGACAAGCATTTAGGAATGAAACAAGTATGTACCCTGAACTTGCAATAAGAGAGCTTGTTGCAAATGCACTTATTCATCAAAATGTCGAAGATGTTCATTCGTTTATATTGATCGAAATTTTTAAAGATCGTATTGAAGTTTCAAACCCTGGAAATCATCTTATTAATACGGATCGATTTATTGATGAATATAAATCAAGAAATGAACGTATGACAGATATTATGCGCCGTTTACGAATTTGTGAAGAAAGAAGTAGTGGAATTGATAAGGTAATTTCACTTGTAGAAGCTTGGCAACTCCCTGCTCCTGACTTTCGTGCTACACGAGAACATACAAAAGTAATTCTTTTTGCTCATAAAAGTTTTGAAGACATGGATCGGAAAGAACGTGTTCGGGCGTGTTATCAACATGCGTGTCTCCTATATGTAAGTAATCAAAAAATGACGAATCAATCTTTGCGGGAACGCTTTAAACTTCCAGAGTCGAGAGCAGATGCCGCTTCACGCATTATTGCAGATGCCATGAATGATGAGGTTATCAAGGTTGACAATCCAGAAAATCGTTCTAGGCGCTACGCTAAATATATCCCGTACTGGGCTTAATTCTTATTTGTACGCAAAGCCGATTTTCCCACCGTTTTCAAAAATTTTTACATGAAAGCAAATACTTCCAATTTGTTTGCAAAACCAGATCAGGTACTTCCGTCATAGCCTGGAGCTCAACTGTGAGCCGCTCAAGGAGCATTGTTTGGGCATTTTCACTGTGGCATGGTCATTGCACACCAGACGGGCCATCCTTTGAGTTTGGAGCCCCGATTTCTTTGAGACTTTGGCACAACAGTTCGAAAGTGACAAAGAAAGCCAGCCCTTCCTGGAGCTCTGCAGAGAAACCATGATGCAGGACAGCCTCACAGCCAGGCCTGCCTGTTGTCAGCTGCTCATCTTTGATGTTCTGCAGGATCTCCTGCGCCCGGTGGAGAGCAGCTTTATGGCACACCCACATTGGGCACTTAATTTTTAGTAATTTTTCCTAGCCAAAACTGGCTAGTTGTGCTATGGTTCCTTATCTATCATTTTTAAGGAGCACTCTAAATGTCATTCCAAAAACGTCGCCCCATTACTTCCCGCGCTGAGAG
>CASEWR010000116.1 GCA_949291675.1 uncultured Desulfovibrio sp.
AAGGCATTGCAGGCATGGTATTGCAGACGGGGCAGTACAGACTGGTCACTGCAGACAGAGCAGTGCTGCATGTCAGGCTGCTTTTCAGACACGTTCCTGACCAAGAGTAGAACCAAGGTCCTGTGCATGCAAGCCCCTGCAAAAGGCGCAGCCTGCTGGACCCGGGCACCCTGACATCCCTGACACCCAGGGCACCCCCCGACCCCGCACACTCCTGGCACCCCTGGCACCACCCTGGCCAGTCCGGTTCAGGACAGCCCCGGACAACTCCGGCCAGCCCCGGGCAGTTCCGGTCAGCTTCGGGCCGGGCAGGCAAGTGAGGACTGCAGGACAAAAGTAATGCAAAACTGCATTAAAAGCCCGGAAAAAGAAGAAAATTTCCACAAGACTGCCCTCTGCCCCTTGCCAAGAGACAGCGCTTGCAGGTAGCTTGCCGGACACGATGCCAGGACGTGTTCGCACTGTTTGTCCCTGGCTGTGCCAGCACAGCCAGCTCGGCCATGCCCCTGCGGGTGCATCTGCAGTGCGGACTGGCCGCATAATTTTCAGCATGATCATTTCAGCATGATCCTTGCAGCGTGCTTTTCCGGCATGCTTTTACCATTGAGGAGGCACTTCCTTGCGCAATTCCATCCCCCGCGTTGTGGCCATTCACGACATTTCCGGTATTGGCAGAACGTCTCTGACAGCTGTTATCCCTGTGCTGTCCAGCATGGGCATACAGCCCATTCCCCTGCCGACGGCAGTGCTTTCCACCCAGACCGTGGGCACAAGCGGGTTTTCCTTTCTGGATCTCACCGAGAACATGAAGGTCATGCTGGATCACTGGGAAGAGCGCGGTGATCGCTTTGACGGCGTCTATTCGGGCTTTATGGCCTGTCCTGAGCAGATGGAGAGCGTTACCCGCTGCATCGAGAATCTGCTGTGCAGGGATGGCTTCTCCCTGGTGGACCCTGTGCTTGGCGACGACGGTGTGCTCATTCCCACCATGACGCCTGCCATGGTGGAGAAGATGCGCTGGCTCATCAGACGGGCAACGGTCATTACCCCCAACTTTACCGAGGTCTGCCTGCTCCTCAACCTGGACTACCATGCCCGCCACACCCTGCAGGACCTGAAACAGTACCTCAGAGCCCTCTCGGACATGGGCCCGGAGATTGTGGTGGGCACCAGCATGCCCATGACCGGCGGTATCAGGCCTGAGTACAGCTCCGTGCTGGCCTATGAGCGCAGCATTGACAAGTACTGGCGCGTGGACTGCGACTACATCCCTGCCCACTATCCAGGCACTGGCGATGTCTTTGCCTCTGTGCTCACAGGCTGCCTCATGCAGGGCGACAGCCTCTCCCTGGCCATTGACAAGGCAGTGCAGTTCACCACCCTGGGCGTGCGCGCCACCTTCGGCCAGGACGTGCCCCCTGTGGAAGGCATTTTACTGGAACGCTACCTGGGCACGCTGCGCCAGCCCATAGCCTTCTGCCAGACCCGCCTGGTGCCGTAAGCCGGCTTTGCATGGTGCGCATGGCGC
>CASEWR010000117.1 GCA_949291675.1 uncultured Desulfovibrio sp.
TGTTTTTCAGAGCACCTTCATAAAGGAATGTCTGTATTTCATGGATTCATCAGGGAATCTGTGTCCTTTTTCCTGCCAAAGAAGATAGTGCTTCGTTGCTGCCTGTAAAGACGTGCAGAGAAAAATTTTTTCGCGCACCTGTCAGTGGGACTCTCCCCAAAGCCCGCACCAGGGCAGGTTTTCCCCTGCCTCCTCCCTGCACAAGGACCGGAAGCCTCATGGCAAGACACTGAAATTGCTGAAAAAAGAACTGTCCGCTCCCTGAGTTGTCCCAGCTTGAAAAAAGGGGCTGCCTGGGGCACAACAGGGGCAGCCGGACAGCGCAGGCCGGGGATATGCCCTTTTGCCCGCCAGGCACACGCTCCTTCTGCGCAGTGCACTCTTCAGTCTGCCATCCGCTCCGATGCCCGGTCTTTCACCCGGCCCCGTCTTTCATCTGGTCAGGTCTTTCATCCGGTCAGGCAGACGCCAGCAGTCTGTCCCTCAGTTCGCTCCCCTGTCAGCCCGGCAATTCGCCTCACAGATGGCCTCACAGGCCGCCTCACAGGCCGCCTCACAGGCCGCCACTCAGGCCGTCCCTTTTGTTTCCTGCAGCTTTGCGGAGTCAGTCAGCCCTATGTCCGATTTTGTCCATCTTCACTGCCATACCGAATACAGCATGCTCGACGGTGCCATCAGGCTCAAGGATCTCTGTGCCAGAGCCAAGGACTTCGGCATGTCAGCCTGCGCCATCACAGACCATGGCAATATGTTCGGTGCAGGCCAGTTCCAGGAAGCCTGCAAGGAATACGGTCTCAAGCCCATCTTCGGCTGTGAAGTCTATGTGACTGCCAATCGCTTTGACACCACCTCTGATGCGGCAAAGCGCCGCAATCACCTCATCCTGCTTGCCCGCAACGAGGACGGCTTCCGCAACCTGCTCAAAATTGTCTCCGCAGGCTGGCAGGAGGGCTTTTTCTACAAGCCCAGGGTGGACTGGGACGTCATCTCTGCCCATGCAAAGGGCCTTACCTGCCTCTCTGCCTGCCTGCAGGGCCAGATCCCCCAGGCCATTCTCTCCAACCGCATGGATGTGGCAGCTCAGCTTGCCCGCAACTATGCAGCCCTCTTTGAAGGCCATTTCTATCTGGAACTGCAGGTCAACGGCCTGCCTGAGCAGAACATCGTCAATGACGGCCTGCTGGCGTTAAGCAAAAGCGAGGGCATCCCTGTCGTGGCCACCAATGACTGCCACTATCTCAATCCCGATGATGTGGAAGCCCACGACATTCTGCTCTGCATAGGTACTGGCAGCACCATTCAGGACACCAGACGCTTCAGGTTCCGCACTGAGGAGCTCTACTACAAATCCCCGGAAGAGATGGCGAAGCAGTTTGCCTTCTCCCCTGAGGCCATTGAAAACACCGTGCGCATTGCCGAGGACTGCGACCACAAGATTCTTTTTGGCAAGCACTTCTTCCCGCAGTACGCCCTGCCTGCAGGCGCCACCATTGAGTCCGAGTTCTGCCGCCTGGCCAACGAGGGCCTGGAGCGCAGGTTCCGCGAGCATCCCGAAGGCGACAGGCTGGACAAGGATCTCTACTGGAAGCGCCTCAGATACGAGATGAAGGTCATCCTGGACATGGGCTTCCCGGATTACTTCCTCATCGTGCAGGAATTCATCAACTGGGCCAAGAACAACGGCGTGCCCACAGGCCCGGGCCGCGGCTCTGCCGCAGGCTCGCTGGTGGCCTGGGCCATGCGCATCACCAACCTGGACCCCATTCCCTACAATCTGCTCTTCGAGCGCTTTCTCAATATCGAGCGCGTGAGCCTGCCCGATATCGACGTGGACTTCTGCGAACGACGCAGAACCAGGGTCATCAGGCATATGGCGGACATCTACGGCGAGGACTCTGTCTCGCAGATTGCCGCCTACAGCAAGCTCAAGGCCAGGGCAGTCATTCACGACGTGGGGCGTGTGCTCGGCATCCCCTTCCAGGAACGGGCTGCCATTGTGAAGTTCATTCCCGCCAATGATCCCAAGGTGCACATCAGCTCTGTGCTTGCGGACAATGAGGAGCTGCGCACCCTCTATCAGACCAATGAAAAGGTGCGTAAGGTGCTGGACATTTCCCAGCGCCTTGAGGGGCTGACCAGGCAGGTGAGCATGCATGCCGCAGGCCTTGTGGTCTCGGAAATGCCCATGACCACCTATCTGCCTCTGTTCAAGGGCAAGCATGACGAGCAGGTCACCCAGTTTGACGGCCCCATGGTGGAAAAGACCGGCCTTGTGAAGTTCGACTTCCTGGGGTTGCGCACCATGACCATCATCCAGGATGCCCTGGACAATATCCGTCGCAGCGGCAAGGCTGTGCCCAATCTCGACACCCTGCCCTTCACGGACGAGGCCACCTATGCCCTCTACTGCCAGGGGGACACGGACGGCGTCTTCCAGGTGGAAAGCTCGGGCATGCGCGGCTATTTGCGCAAGCTGCGCCCCTCCTGCTTTGAAGACATCATCGCCATGCTGGCTCTCTACCGTCCCGGCCCCCTGAAATCCGGCATGGTGGATGAGTTCATCAACCGCAAGCACGGCGTGCGCAAGGTCATCTATCCGCATCCTTCCCTGGAAACCTGCCTGAAGGACACCTACGGGGTCATTGTCTACCAGGAACAGGTCATGCAGATCGCGCAGATCATTGCCTCCTACACCTTAGGTGGTGCAGACCTTTTGCGCCGCGCCATGGGCAAGAAGAAGCCCGAGGAAATGGCCAAGCAGCGCGTGGTCTTTGTGCAGGGCGCTGAAAAGAACAAGATCAGTGCAGACAAGGCCAACGAAATCTTTGACCTGATGGAAAAGTTCGCAGCCTACGGCTTCAACAAGTCGCACTCTGCAGCCTATGCGGTGATCTCCTATCACACGGCCTATCTCAAGGTGCACTATCCGGCTGAGTTCATGGCAGCCCTGCTTACCAGCGAACTCGGCAACCAGGTCAAGCTGCTCAAGTACATCTCCTGCTGCATTGACATGGGCATTGACGTGCTGCCGCCCTCGGTCAATTACTCAACCCTGTCCTTCTCTGCTCACAATGACAAGGTCATCTTCGGCCTGGCAGGCATCAAGGGCTGCGGCGACGAGGCTGTGCGCACCATCATCCATCACCGTGCTGACGGCCCCTATGTCTCCCTGCTCGACCTGTGCGAGCGCGTCAATCTGCGCAAGGTGAGCAAGCGCGTGCTCGAAGCCCTCATCAAGAGCGGTGCCTGCGATGACTTTGGTGCCAGCCGCCAGGCCCTGCTGGCCAGCCTTGACCTGGTGCTGGCCAGAGCCCAGAAGAAGCAGAAGAAATCGGGCATGGGCATGCCCTCCCTCTTTGACTTCATGCCCAGGAATATGGAGGTGGAAAAGCTCACCGGCGTGGGCATTGACTGCGAGGAGGCCTCCATGCCGGAGTTTGATCAGGAAATCCTGCTCAAGTATGAGAAGGAATTCCTGGGCTTCTACCTCACAGCCCATCCGCTGCAACAGTACGTGCGCGAGAGCCGCCGCATTGGCTGCATGACCCTGGAAAAGGCCATGGAGTCCCAGACGACCATGGAAATCACTGTGGCTGTGCTCATTAACGAGGTGCGCGAGGTGGTGACCAAGTCCAAGGGCCAGCGCATGGCCTTTGCCGTGGTGGAAGATCTGACCGGGCGCGCCGAGGTCACCTTCTTCCCCAGGACCTATACCCCGGAAAGGCACGAGATTTTGCAGACAGACAGCCCTGGCTGGCTCAAGGTGCGCATAGACAGAAACCAGGAAGAAGAGGACACGGACGACGAAGATGCCGTGCGCAACCTGAAGCTCATTGCTTCGGACGCTGCCCTGCTTGCCGATGTGTGCAGGGCTGACACCCATCCTCTGCACTTCACCCTGCCGCCTGCACGTCTGGGCAGGGACGATATCCTCACCCTGCGCCAGCTCCTTGAGCAGCACAAGGGGCCTGTCTCAGTCATTGCAGAAGTGGAGCTCGACCCCGGCCGCATCTATCATGTGCGCTTTGGCCAGGACTACTGTGTCGCTCCCACCCCTGAGCTGCACTCAGCCCTTACTGCCTGGGCCCAGGCGTCCAGTTAGCAGCCGACAGGCTGGCTGCAGCGTCCCGGCAGCCTGGCTGACACAACGTTTGCGCCCCGCGGCAGACGCGGGGCTCTTTCTCTTCGTCCGGGGCCGTTGTGCATGAGGCCCCTTGCGGATCACGCTGCCTGGCCTCTGCGTGCAGCACGCAGGGCAATGAGGGCTGCTCCCTTGAGGCCCACATCCCCATCGCAAAAGAGGCTCACAGGCACATGCTGCAAGAAGTCGGCAATGCCGCCGCTTCCCTGCACAAAGGCCGCACGAAAGGCCTCTGACTTCACCAGCAGGGGATTTTTCATGGCAATGCCACCGGCAAGGTAGAGGCCGCCCCGGCACATGGTGGCCAGAGCCCAGTTTCTGCAGGCTCTGCCAAGGAGCCTGGCAAAGGTTTGAAAGACCTCGTTGCTCTCGTCCTGCAGCCAGCGGGCTGCAATCTCCTGCGCGTCAAGCCTTTCCCCTGTGAGTGCCAGCGCCAGCGCCTCAAGGCCGCGCCCTGTGACCACGTCATCCATTTCCGGCAGCTCCCCGAGCAGAGGGATGAGTTTGCGCTCTGCCTCCCCTGCCAGAGCCATGGCCATGTGGCCGCCCTCGGAGGCAATATAGGTGCCGTCAGGCAGAAGCAGCCCGCAGCCAAAGCCTGTGCCTGCCCCTGCCGAGGCCCGGATGAGGCTGGCATCAGGGGCATCGCCAAAAAGATGCTCCACAAGGCAGCCTGATTCTTTGTCCATGGCCCTGGACACTGCCTCAAAGTCATTGGCAAGGCTGACAGGGCAGTGAAAGACGGCTTCAGCTTCTCTTTTGTCGATGTGAAAGTCCCTGTTAGTCAGCTGTGCGCTGTCCCTGTTCACAGGGCCTGCCACTGCAAAACAGACAGCGTCAATGTCACTGCTGCCATCTTTTGCTTGTCCCCATGAGGCAAGTGCGGCACAATAGGCCGGCTCAAGCTCTGAGACACTGTGCCAGGCATAGTCTGCAACAGAGCATCTGTGCTTCAGCACAATACTGCCCTGCTCTTCTTCTGCCACAGCCATGCGGCAGTTTGTGCCGCCAATATCAAAAACCAGAACCCGCATTCTTCTCTCGGTTGTTGTGTCTGCACGGCATCTGCCATGCAGTTGTGCCAGGTGCACAGGTGCCAGGTATGCAGCTGCACTGTACAACAGCGAGCCTGCACAGACACAGGAAGGACAAGACCAGCCGGTCTGCACCACAGTCCTGGAGGACAGGAACATGCTCACAGAAAAGGAACTGGACGAATTTGCCGAATACATGCAATCCGGCGCCATGGAGCAGGACTTTAAGGACGGTTGTGAAAACGACCGCTTCTATCTGCTCAACCTGCTGGAAAAATTCATGGACGTTGCCGAGCTTGCTGACGAGACTGCAACAAAACTCATCTTCAAGGGCAGCTTGAGCGCCATGTTCCCGGAAAAGAAGCCGGAAGGCGATGTGCAGCAGTAGATGCGCCTGCAGACATGCTGATATTCAGTCAGCCATTCTGGCAGACATTCTGGCAGCTGCCCTGAACAGACAGAATGTGTGCAAAGGCTCCGGGTGCCCCTGGAGCCTTTGCTTTGTGTGCTGCTGCGCGCTGCTGGTACAAGCGGTTTGCGGCACCTGTCAGAAGCGGTTCAGCGGTTCCTGATACATGACGTCGCCAAGATAGGGGTCAGTCATGAACTGCCAGCGCACACCCTCGGGGAAGCCGCCCTGTATGGGACCATCACCGGGAGCAGAGAGGGAGAAGGCAGCTCTGGCGCGGGCCTCAAAGGCCTTAATGGTTGCTTCCATGCCGTAGGGAACAGCATCCATGGTCACGAGACCTGCAGGGGCAGGCTCTCTGTACTCAAGGATGATCTTGTCATGATTGAAATTGGTGCGCAGGGCAAAGTAGCGGGCAAGCCAGTAGGCAGGTGCCGGATCGTCGCCATCGCGCACACCTTCCTTCTCGATCTGCTGCGGATCTCCCACCAGGCCTGCATAGGGGTCATTCTTGCAGGGCACAAGGTAGGTGAAGGCGGCAAAGGCCTGACCGCTCACAAATTCCGTGCTCAGAGCTGAGGCATGGGGTCTGGGGTAGACGGTGGTCCATATCCACCAGGCAGTGGGCAGCTCGGCATGGGTGACAATGGCCATGGGCGAGCGTGCATCCGTACCAAAGACAGCCGTGCGCACTGTGAGCGCAAGCCCGCCTGCCATATTGGGACGCAGCAGTCTGCCAGTGCCCCGTCCGCTGGTCAGCAGGGGAATGTCCTTTGCCACGTGCACGGCCACTGCAGGTCGTGAGGTGGAAACATAGGCCTGGCCCGAAACGCCGCGCTGCTGCGTCTGGGCACAGCCGGCAAGAAGAACAAGTGTCAGGCAGAGCGTCGAAACAAGAAGTGTTTTGAGCATGGACAGGGCCCTCACTGCTAAAAAGAGTCGTTGAAAACAAAATGATACAGGTTTTCTCACTCTATAAATATCAATATATGGAGATATCTTTTTCTTTGCATGGCAACGCGGATACATCCGTCTGTCAGAGCGCGTTTGTCAGATGCGTGTGTCAGAGTGCGTGTGCTGTGTATGGTAGCCACAGCAGGGCAAAGGGGCAAGATCGGGCAGCTGCGGACGAGGCGCCAAGCTGGCTGCCCCTGATCCGGCCCTGAGCTGACCTTGCTCTGGCCTTGATGCTGATCGTGGCCTGACAGTGACTCCTGCCTGTGCCCGGCAGCCCTGACAGCTCAGCCATGGCAGCCCGGTCCTGGCAGCCAGCTCTGACAGATCCGCCCTGCAAGGCCGGCGCTGCACGAACCAGCAGAGGCGCTCAGGCCCTGCCTGCAGCCTTGCGCTTGAGCTTTTCGATGAGCGTGGTGCGCTTGATACCCAGCAGCATGGCAGCCCGGTGATGCACCCCCTGCTCTCTCTCCAGGGCCTGGGTGATGAGGTGATCCTCCATCTGGCTCAGGAAATCCCTGAGAGAGAGGCCAAGACGCTGCAGGACATCCAGATCCGGCCAGACAAAGGTGCCGGGGTCTGCCAGGGCCTGCGTCTGCCCTTCGCCCGTCTGCCCTTCGCCCGGGCCTGCCTGGCTGCCGGGCACAGGCTCTCCCTGCACTGCCGCACTGTCCTCTTCTGCTGCTGCAGCGCTGGTGCTGCTGAGCATGGAAACAGCTTCGCGCAGCTTCCCGGGCAGATCGTCAGCTGTGACACAGTCATCTCCTCTCAGCACACACATCCTGTTCATGATGTTCTCAAGCTCACGCACATTGCCTGGCCACTCATAGGCCAGCAGTATGCGCTCTGCTTCTGCATCCAGGGTCATGGGCCTGAGACCATTCTCCCTGCTGCAGGCATCCAGATAGTACCTGGCCAGGGCCAGGATATCGTTGCCACGCTCGCGCAGGGGAGGCAGATGGATGGGAATGACGCTCAGACGATAGTACAGGTCCTCACGAAAGGTTCCATTGCGCACTTCCTGTTCCAGGTCCTTGTTGGTGGCTGCCACCACCCGCACATTGACCTTGATGGGCGTGTGCCCGCCCAGGCGCTGCACTTCCTTTTCCTGCAGGGCACGCAGGATCTTCACCTGCAGATGCAGGGGCATTTCGCCTATCTCGTCTAAAAAGAGCGTCCCGTTGCTGGCGTACTCAAAGCGTCCTGGCCTGCTCTGGCTGGCTCCGGTATAGGCGCCCTTTTCCGCGCCAAAGAGCTCGGACTCGATAAGGTCCCCGGGCATGGCACCGCAGTTCACCGCCACAAAGTGGCCCTTGCGGCCGCTTAAATCGTGCAGCGTCCGGACTACCAGCTCCTTGCCTGTGCCAGTCTCGCCAGTCACAAGTACAGTACTGGCTGTCTTTGCCACCCTGTGCACTATGTCAAACACGCTCTTTAAGGAAGTCTCCTCACCGATGATGACCCGGGACTCGTCCTGCACGTCTGCCTCCGTCCGCTGTACCGGCACTGCCTGCGCAAGGGCACAGGGCTCTTCCGCATTCTTGTCATTTTCCTGACACTTTGTACGCACAAAATCCACAAAAGACCAGACCCGGGACTGACTGTGCCCAAATTCAGCTGGCCTGATGCCAGTGTTCGGGCCAGTACAGGGGCCGGCTGCCTGTGGCACGGGACATGCAAGTGTCACGCCTGTCTGCTGTCACATTCCCTGTGCCGCCTGCAGGATGCAGACAGGGCAAAAGTGTGGCACAGTACTGTGCAGGGACAGCGCAGGCTGCCTGCAGGCGCCAGCGTCCCGCATCAGGAGCGTTTCATGAAGATTTTCAACGAAAAAGTCCGCCATTACGGCATCACAGGCAGGGGCATCAGTGCCAGAGAAAACGTGGTCATCAAGACCACCAAGGCCATTCATCTCTTAAGCGCCACAGCCTGGGCAGGCGGTTCCTTTTCCATGCAGGCACTGAGCTACCTGCGTCTTTCCGGTGGCCTTGATGAAGTCACTCAGGCCCATGTGGCCTTTGCCCTGCGCTTCATTGACACCTGGGTGGTCATGCCTGGTCTGGCTGGCTGTATCCTGACAGGCCTGTTTTACTCGCTGTTCACGTCCATAGGCTTTGTGCATTTCTTCTGGATAGGCTACAAGTGGCTCATCTCCGCCCTTGCAGCCTTCTGGGGCACGCTGTTCTGGTCTCCTGCAGGCAATCTGCTCATTGAATACTCAAAGCAGTGGGGCCTTGACCCGCTCTTCCTGTTCATTCGCTCCTGTCTTCTGCCGGAAAGCTTCTGGCAGGCAGTGCTGCAGACCATGATCATCTTCAGCATGCTCCTCATCTCTGTCTACAGGCCCCTGACCTGGCGGCAGTGTCTGCATCTGCCTGACCTGCACAACAAAACACCCATCGTCATGCGCTGACACCCTTTCGCCCGGCCCAGACCTGTTCTGGGGGCATCCCGGAGGACATATGCTCAGTATCTTTGACCTTTTCAAGATTGGCATCGGCCCCTCAAGCTCGCACACTGTGGGTCCCATGGTGGCTGGCAAGGCCTTTGCGGATCTCCTCCTGGAAAAGGAGCTGCTGCCACGGGTTGCCAGGGTGAAGACCGAACTCTACGGCTCCCTGGCCCTCACCGGTGAGGGGCACGGCACCATTGGCGCTGTTCTCAACGGCCTGGAAGGGGCCAGCCCCGAGACTGTGGAGCCTGTCCATCTGTCTACCCGCACAGCCCAGCTGGCTGAGAATGCAGATCTGCTGCTGGCCGGCCGCGCAAAGATTGCCTTCACGCAGAAAGAGGATGTGATCCTGCACAAGGGCATCTTCCTGCCCCGCCACTCCAATGCCCTCACCATCACGGCCCTGGATGCGGCTGGCACAGTGCTGCTTGCAAAGACCTATTACAGCATAGGCGGCGGCTTCATCCGCTCTGAAGAAGACTTTGACAGCGTTGAAGCCGAGTATCCCGCACCGCCCTATCCCTACAAGACAGCCACGGAGCTCTTTGACTGGTGCCGCAGGGAAAACACAAGCATTGCCCGCATTGTGCTTGCCAACGAAGTCTTCTGGCATGGCGAAGCAGAAGTGGAGCGCCGTATCCGCGCCATTGTCGATGCCATGCGCGAGGCAGTGGAACGCGGCTGCTGCCTGGACGGCATTCTGCCCGGCGGCTACGGCGTGCGGCGCAGGGCACCACAGCTGCTGCGCAAGCTCTCTGCCCTCATGGCTGCAGGACGCCGCGAGCTCTCCCTGTGGCCCATGGTCTATGCCTTTGCCGTGGCTGAGGAGAACGCCAGCGGCGGACGCGTGGTGACAGCCCCGACCATGGGTGCTGCAGGCGTGGTGCCCGGTGTCTTCATGTACTACACAAACTTCTACCCTTCTGCCTCTGAGGAAGGGCAGCGTGACTTCCTGCTCACTGCCGGCGCCATCGGCCTCTTCTACAAGCTCAATGCCTCCATTTCCGGCGCGGAAGTGGGCTGCCAGGGCGAAGTGGGCGTGGCCTGCTCCATGGCTGCAGGCGCCTACTGCGCTGTCACTGGCGGCAATGTCAAGCAGGTGGAAGTGGCTGCGGAAATCGGCATGGAACACAACCTGGGCCTGACCTGCGACCCTGTGGGCGGTCTTGTGCAGATACCCTGCATCGAGCGCAATGGCCTTGCTGCCGAGCGCGCTGTGAACTGTGCCCAGCTGAGTATCCTGGAAGACGGCAGGCAGCGCGTGGTGCCGCTGGACAAGGTCATTGACGTCATGTACCGCACAGGCACGGACCTGCAGGCAACCTACAAGGAAACCTCCCTGGGCGGCCTTGCCAAGGCCATTGGCGACGCCTGGCAGAAAGCCTGACCTGCCCGCTGCCGCTCGCAGCAGCCTTTTTGTTCCTGCGTCTGCTGCCCTTTCCTCTGTTGTCCTCGCCTGCTCCTGCATCTCCTGCTCCTGCTGTCCCGTCTTCTTCCATAGCGTTCCATGGCCTTTCATGGCACTCCGGGGCGTTTCATAGCGTTCCATGGCGCGCTGTCACGCACTCTGGCTCACTTGGCTCACTTGGCTCACTCTGGCTCTGCTCCATCAGGCAGAGCCTTTTTTGTCCCGCCCCAGGGCAGCAGAGAAAGCTGCGCAGGAGGCAACACTGTCCAGAGCACAGTCCCGGGCACAGTCTTGGGCACAGCCAGGCCGGGCAATCAGGCGGACAGAAGAAGCCTGACAGCAGGCGGGGCAGGACACGCTAGTCCCCGAGCACAACTTTCTTTTTTGCAGAAGACACCCATTCTTTCCTGCTGTCATTGCAGAGACCTGGTGAGCGTGCTATACTGCATGGCGCCACTAGACTGCTTCTGTGGCCGAAGGTCAGCGCAAGATCTGGTCAGTCGGAAGAGCGCACAGTGTGTTCTCATTCTTCCCTCACCTTGTGCCGGCCAAGGACAGGATTTCCCCTTGCCTCCTGCCCCTTTCGTCACTGCAGGCAA
>CASEWR010000118.1 GCA_949291675.1 uncultured Desulfovibrio sp.
TAGTGCAGGGTGCCGCTTTTTGCAGCACACTCAGCAAGGTCTGCTGCCCTGGCAGCACTGTCCGTGAAGACAATGGCGTCCTCGCAGTGCATGGCCCGGGCCAGGGAGGGCAGGGTGTCGGGGGTGACCTGCGAGGCCTCATGGATGGCGGCACACAATGGCTCCTGACGCACCATGTCCCAGGCTGCCAGAAGACAGCGTTCAGGGCCTGTGTTCTGCCTGTCCGTGACAGCATAGACATCCCAGGCTGTGACCGGCAGAGGGCAGTGCAGCAGCAGACGCTCCCTGGCAGGCACGCTGTGCAGTCTGCGGCCAAAGAAGTCCTCTGCTGCGGTTAAGTCCGCACAGCTGACTGCCTGCAAAAGCTGTTCCCTGCCAAGGCCCGGATAGATGGATGCTGCAAGAGAGCTGGCATAGCGGGCTGGCAGGGCAGTCAGGGGTGCAGCAGGATGGTCCAGATGCAGGCAGGCTGCTGCCAGCATGGCGCAGGCCATGTCCCTGCCTGCTGCAGCTGCAAGGTCCGAGGCAATGTCACTGCACATGCTGTGCACAAGGGACGCAGTACTGACCGACAGCCACTGCGGGGCCGGGTTTGCTGCGTCCTTGCGCGGCACAAAGATGCCATTGATGATGTGCCCGAGGGTTCTGCCATTGCGGGCCTGGCGTGTTCCGCCGGCAAGCGTGACGGGTTCGGAGCGCTGGCGCACAGCATAGCGCAGCGGACCCTGTGTGCCCGTATCTATGACGACTGTGTTGCGTGGCCGTGGCACACGCCTGATGGCTTGCGGAACACCCATGGAGTATCACCCCTTCAAGAAGTTCCATTTATGGAACTCATCAGGTACCAGTACTGGAACTTTTTGTCGCCGGACGCTGATTACAGGCGGCGCAGGGCGCCCACCCACAGGGCATCCCTGTGTCTGGGCACCACTCTGGCAAAGTGCTGCATGAACTCCAGCCTGGCTTCCTGGGTTTTGGCATCCTTCCACCAGGCTGCAGGGTCAGCCCATACCTTGACCACATGCACGGCTGCATCTTCGGCACTGGAGTGCCAGATGCCTGCTTCACCGAGCCTGAGCAGGAGGTTGTGGAACTCAGCAGTAATGGGCCAGCAGGCAGGGTCCCAGAAGCAGATGGTGGGCACATTGGCAGCCAGGGCTTCCAGCATGGTGGTGCCGTGATGGTCAAGCACCAGCAGGCGGCAGTTGAGCAGCTGCGGCAGCAGGGGGCCTGAGCACAAGCGCACTTTGGGGAAGCGGGAGAGCAGCCAGGGAGCATCGTCCAGGGTGCCGGGCACAGGGAAGTAGGGGCGATACCAGGTCTGGGACTGAATTTTGCTGCCCAGGGATTCCACGAACCACTGCTTGTCTTCCCTGTACTGCAGGTTCTGCATGGGGGTGGGGTGGCTGTCCAGCTGATAGCCCACTGTGGGCATCTCTGTCCCCACCAGGATGAGCTTGCCTGAACCGCCGCGCCAGCAGTTGGCAATGCCTGCCAGCTGGGCCGGAGGCAGGGGAATGAAGTTGCCCCTGCCTCCGGCATCGTCCAGGGCGGAAGTGTGCTTCTCCCAGCCCCAGGTAAGGAAGGCATGCTGGGTGTATTCCACAAATTCCATGGAGCAGATGTGCTCCATCATGCCGTAATTGCCCCCGTGCTGCACGCAGGCCAGTCTGCCGCCCCTGGCACGCCACAGGGCAAGCTTCTGTCTGTAGGCGGCATCCTCATACATGAGAATGTGGGCAATGCGCGTCTTCGGGGCACGCATGGGCGCAGGCGACGTTTCGGGATGCTCAAGCCCGCGTATGCTTGCAGGCAGCAGGGCCAGGAAGATCTGCAGCGGATCCAGGGGCAAATCGGGCTGCGCGCCTGTGACAGCAGCGCTGTAGTGATCCTTCAGGGAGCGGCTGCAATCCTCACCTCTGCTGGCATGAAGCAGGGCCAGGGAGTAGCGCAGGGCGCGGAACACAGACATGCCCTTCAGGGGCGGGCAGGGCAGGGCAAGGGCAAGGTCGCGGGCAGCGTCCTTCACTTCCTCGGCAAAGCTCTCGGGCTTGTGCAGGGGATAGTCCTGTGTCACTGCCGGCAGCACTGTGACCTTCCAGGTCCTGGGAAGCTGGGGACGCAGCAGCAGGGAGCAGAGCCAGTGCAGACAGACCGGGTTGAGGCAGCCATGCAGCACCACGTCCTGGTCACAGCCCATGTTGAAAGCAGAGTTCTCTGCCAGAAGCTCCACTTCCAGCTCGTCGCTGCCGTACTTCTCCACCATGGCCCTGACCCTCCAGGAGAGTTCTGTCAGGATTCTGGCAACATTGATGCAGTAGGGGGCAAGCAGGGTTTCCCAGTAGGCGTCAGGTAAGGAGAGCTCGGGTGCCAGGCGCTCTGCTAGGCGGGGAATCATCTCCGTTGCCAGCGCAAAGGCCTCAGCAATGGCCTTCTTCTGGAGTTTCCGGTCAGCAAGGGGCTCAGGAGCCAGTTCAAAATGGTCTTCCCAGTAGGGGAAGAAGTCTTCTTCTGCTGCAAAGCACCAGGGACCGGCGGCAATGATATTGCTGCCGTCCGAGGGCACGGGCATGGGGCCGAGAACAAGTTTTTTCATACTGTTGAAAAAGCTGTTCGCTGCCCGCAGGGGCAGCGAACAGCACTCAGAAGGTGAGTGTGGGTGTAAAAAGTGTCGTACTGATGGTGCGGACCTGCTGCGGACGAGCAATACGTGTGCTTTGCAAAGCGCACGAGGGACAGAAGAGTCCGCGTTGTGTGTGAAATTTCTCAGCGGTCCAGGTCAGCCCAGGAGAGCACGGTGTCTTCAGGAATGTCCCTGCGGGCGCGCATGGTGAGCACTTCAGGATAGTTGCGCGGGCTGATGCCGTGGGCAGGACGCTTCCAGGTCAGATCCTCAGGCGTGATGGGGCTGCCCTTGGCAATGTTGCGGGCTGCCACCAGGGAGCGTCTGGCATTGGCTCTGGCAGGGGCTTCGGACTCGTAGGCGCGCACGCTGAAGTCACCAATCATGCCAATGAGGTGGTTCATCTTCTGCCTGAAGAGCTTGAGGTCCTCCTTGTCCATGGCATGGTAGTGATCATTGCCTGGCAGAGTCTTGTCAAAGGTGAAGTGCTTTTCCAGGATGCGGGCACCGAGCAGAGTGGCAGTGACAAGCGTGTGCATGTCATCGGGCAGGGTATGGTCGCTGTAGCCAATGGGCAGACCGGGGAAGTGGCGTTTGAGGCCCACAATCATGCCAAGGCCTGCGTTCTCGTCCAGGGTGGGATAGTTGAGCACGCAGTGCAGAAGTGCCAGCTTGTTGCCCTTAGCCTGAATCCAGCCCACAGCCTCGGCCACCTCAAAGAGGTCAGAGGCACCGGTGGAAAGCAGGATGGGCTTGCCGAAGCTGCACATATACTCGATGAAGAGCCTGTTGGTGATGTCCGAGGAAGAAATCTTGTAGACATCCATGAGGGGATTGAGGAAGTCTGCGCTCTCCACGTCAAAGGGCGTGGACATGAAGGCAATGTCTTCCTCATCACACCAGCGCTTGAGCTGCTCGAACTCGTTCTTCCAGAAGCTGTCGTGCTTTTTGAAAAGCTCGTACTGGCTCTTTGTGGGCTCCTTGGTGGTATCCCAGTAGGCAGGGCTGTCCTTGGAGGCCAGGGTGCCGGCCTTGTAGCTCTGGAACTTGATGGCGTCTGCACCGCCTTCCTTCGCTTCACAGATAAGACGGTGTGCCAGGTCCATGCTGCCTTCGTGGTTCACACCAGCTTCGGCAATGACATAGGGCATGGGCAGGGAGTTTTCCTGAGCGGGAAGCGTGAGAAATTCATGTATGTCGCGCATGGCTGTACCTGTTCTGAGTTCGTGCAATCTGTTGTTGCGAACGTTGTGCACTGTGTCTGCACTTGTCTCAGGTCCGGGGGACTGAGAAGTGTTCCTGAAGATTCTGTCACTGAATGGGCGCAGCTGTCGTGAACGTGCGCTAAGGGGCCGGACAGACAGCCCCTTTGTGAAAAGGCTTGCTACCACACATGGCAGGGAAAGGCAAAATACGCTGTCCATGGCGTCTGGCAAGTGGAAATTTGCGGGCAGCAGGCGTATAGGAAGGGCACATTCAACGTCCGGGAGGAAACTATGGCACAGCCCCTCAAGGTTGTTCTGGCAACACACAATCAGGGCAAGGTCCGCGAGCTTGCAGAGCCTCTGGCTGAACTTGGCGTGGAAGTGGTCGGCCTTGATGCCTTCCCCGAGGTGGGAGACATTGTCGAGAACGGCGAAACCTTTGCCGAAAATGCCCTCATCAAGGCCTGTACCGTGGCCGAGGCCACTGGTCTTCCTGCCATTGCCGATGACAGTGGTCTGGAAGTGGATGCCCTGGACGGGCGTCCCGGCATTTACTCTGCCCGCTATGCAGACGGCGAGCTGCCGCTGGAAGGCGAAACAAGGGACATGCGCAACAACAGAAAGCTGCTCTTTGACCTGCGGGATGTGCCCTACGAGCACCGTCAGGCCCGCTTTGTGTGCTGCATTGCCTGTGTCATGCCCGGCCGCTACGAGCCCGAGGAGACCCTGGTTGTGCAGGGCACCTGGGAAGGCCGCATTCTGCCTGCGCCCATAGGTGAGAATGGCTTTGGCTATGACCCAGTCTTTGCAGACATTGTCCTTGGCAGAAGCGCAGCTCAGCTCAGCAGGGAAGAAAAAATGGCCAGAAGTCACAGGGGTGCTGCAGTGCGCTCCCTTGTGAGCTGGTGGCCCGAATGGATTGCGTCGTTGAAACAGCAGCCGGAGAAATAGTCCGCAACATCGTGCGCAGGGCTCCCCGGAACGTACCGATGCAAACGCAGCAGTGCAAAGGTCGCAGGGGACCTGGTCATCAGGACGACAGTTGTGTGTCAGGACAGCTGCATGTTCGGCACGACGGCCTTTGCCAGGAAGGCACCAAGGCCCTTTCCCAAGGCTGCATGTCCTGCAGCAGTCATGTGATAGCCGTCTGGCCCGTCCATGTGGCCAAGCGCTGAGGAGCCATCCCAGAAGAGGATGGCTTCCTTGTCTGCACAGCTGGCAAAGGCCTCAGCCAGATTCTGGCCAAGAAGTGCCGTCTCACCCCAGCCATCCCTGGCAAGTTCGCTGACGCCCAGGGGAGCAATGGGCGGAGGACTGACAAGGACTGTGACAAGGCCAGGGCACAACGCTCTGGCACAGTGCACCATGCGGGCCAGATTGTCAGCAATACGCTCTCCCGGCAGATTGAGCGGGGCCATGACATCGTTGGTGCCCAGCATCAGCACCAGACCCTGCAGGGGCAGATGGGCGCGAAAGACAGCTGCAAAGGTTGCACCACCCTGCAGCTCTGCAGGAAAGACAGTGCTTTCCCACACAGAAGACCTGCCGTTGAGGCCCTCTGCCACAAGCTCCAGTTCAGGTACAAGGCGTGCGGCATGGAACGCATAGAGACACTCCTGCGGCAGACGCCCGCCCCCGGGAATATAGCCCCAGGTATTGGAGTCCCCGTAGCAGAGAAAGCGGGGTCTTGCAGTCGTTGCTGTCCTGCCCGTCGCAGCCTGGCAAGTCGTTGTCTGCTCAGTCATCAAAAAATCGGCGAGGAAACCCCTGCCTTTAGGCAGGGGAGGAATCGCCGCCTCCTTTCTTAATGCGTTGAGTTAAAAAAGTTCTGCGCGGCTCCAGGAGCTTAAGCTTCTTGTAGCTGATCGATGCAGAAATACGTGTTCCGTCCAGTTCCCGGACATCAAA
>CASEWR010000119.1 GCA_949291675.1 uncultured Desulfovibrio sp.
GATAGACGTTGAGGCCATTGGCCATTTTGAAAAGGGTTTCGGCGGGAGCGGCTGTCTGAACCCTGGCCTGGGTCTGGCTGTCCGCCCCGGACGCCTGCGCCCTGTCCTGTGAAGTCAGAAAGAAGCACATACCGGTTACCAGGAGAAAAAGAAGCAGGTGTCGAACAATACCCTTCTTTTGTGGACAAAGCATAGCAGTACCTTACAAAATGTGACCGCAGGCACGTCTGCACAACGGGTCTGGCCCTGCTGCACAGCCTCGTGCACGGTCTGGAGGAAGGGGAAGGAATGGCGTGAATGCGGGCCCAGGCAGGGGGCTGACCCTGCCAGGAAAGGACGCAGTACCGCCGCCAGGGACAGGAGCATCTGTCTGCCAGGCTCTCCCAACTGCCTGACAGTGCTGTCCCTGAAGACAAAGGCCCGAAGGCCTGGAATCATTGTGTGCAAGGAGCCCGGCATGGAACATTGACGCAAAGTGTATCAGGAGCGACTTCGCCATACTGTTTGAAGCGCAGCGCCTTTTTCTTCTGTTGTTTCCACATGATAGCCGTGCTCAAGGAATATTTTTCTCATTTTTTCTGACGCACTATGATATCCACTGTGCGAGTACACTATGAATAATTTATCATGTAATAAAACTTTTTGAGGAAGCACTGCTTCAATTTTTTCACCTTTTGACCTAAAAACATCTCCACTGAATGCAGTATAATCAAACGGGAGTGTGCCATATCTGTTGATACCACTGAGCTCTCCGCCTCTATCTGGGTGGGAATGCACGGACGATCAACAGAAACGAAACACTCCCGGTGGAAAAGCCTTTCCGCACAGGCAGCTACTTCTGCTCCCGGAACAGAGCAAGGGTCTCTTCAGGAGAGCCCAGGCGCAGGGCTGCGTCCTTCTTCGGGGCGTCAACAACCTTCGGCTCACCGGTGAGGGGAAGCTTCTTTGTGCGGATGAAGGTGTCCACCAGACCGAAAACCAGATCGTTGCCGCAGAAGCGCCCCTTGGCGATGTTCTCCTGATACCTGGACAGACGGGTCTCGAACTCGGTGAGAAGATGCGGTGCGAGGTGTTCCATGTCTGCCTGCATGCCATAGCCCAGGCGTTCTATATAGAGCGCATTGAAACGCTGTTCCACCATGGACTTCAGGGGAATGGTGAAGATGGGCTTGCCCAGGTACAGAGCCTCGGTCATCAGGGTATGGCTTCCGCCCTGGATGACATAGGACGCACTGGCAAGCAGCTGCAAAAAGACCTCTTCACTCTTCTTCATGAAGATGACATTGCCTGCTCTGCCCTCTTCCCTGCTGTAGCCAAAGACGTAGCATGTTCTTCTGGTTGCCTTCTGCAAAAAGTCTATGAGGGCCTGGCTTGTGCTGTTGCTCTGATAGACAAGCACATGTCCCTTGTCTTCAGGCGTTGTCCTGATGACCTGGTCACGCAGAATGGGCGGCACAACGCGGGCTGTGTACTTTGGCAGCACAGGGGGCTGATAGAAGGAGACAATGAGGTTCTGGGCTGTTGGCTTGAAGAGATACTTCGGGGTGAGGCCCTGCACCATGGTGTCCCACCACATATTGCCAGGCAGATTGTGTCTGCAGCAGGTGATCACATGCTGGTGACTCAGGGTGAGGCAGGGCACGTTCATGCGCTCTGCAGCCCTGGGCACAAAGTATTCAAGGTCTGTCATGCACACATCAGGCTCAAAGGCATGGATGAGATCCATGAGTTCCCTGATGTACTTTTCCCTGTGCCAGAGCAATGGCACTGCCTTTTTGATGGTGGTGGCAAAATCCACCTTGTAGTTTTTGAAGGATGTGCCGAGGTTGGGCACAGAGTGCACGGGAAATTCCGGCTTGAGCACGGAAACAGCATCGTCAGCACAGACAAAGAGAAAGTCATGCTGTTTCAGTCTGCGGGCTATGGTCAGTCCGCGCATGGCATGTCCGTGCCCTGTTCCGTGAATTCCGTATAAAATCCGTGCCATGAAGCCCTCCCGGCTTGTTTCTGATCTTCTGTCGCCAGGCTGGTCACAAGCCCTTGGGCGACAGTGCTGCGCTCGTCTCCGGCCGGCAGCCTGGCCTGTGCAGTCTGAAGGCCTGCTTGTACAAAGCAGGCCTTACACAAATACAGGGGACAGGACCCTTCGCCCTGCCCCCGAAACAGCTGTTATGCCTTGGGTGCTTCCACAGTGGCGTCAGCGTCCTCACTGTCGCGGACTGCCTCCACCACGGCGGGAAGCTTGCCGATGCGCTCAATGACCTCATAGAGCTGGTCAGCATTCTTCACTTCCACCACAAAGTGCATGGTGGATCTGCCGTCCACAAGGGCCTTGATGGTGGCGGACTGAATGTTCACCTCAGCTCCGGCAAGCACAGTGGAAATGGAAGCCAGAGCACCGCGCTGGTTCTTGGCCAGGACAAAGATACCACCTTCAAAGGGCTTGCCCTGCTGGCCTTCCTCGCCTTCCCAGTGCACGGAGATAAGGCGCTCGGGCTCCATGTTGGGCACATTGGGACAGTCAGCCCTGTGCACGGTGATGCCTGCCCCGCGGCTGATGTAGCCCACAATGGGGTCACCGGGCACGGGATTACAGCATCTGGCAAAGCGCATGAGCACGCCGTCCACGCCCGAGACAGCCACGCCGCCCGCAGGCAGCTTGCCCTTGTTCTCTTCGTGGGCAGGTGCCGGTGCCGGCTCCGCAGCCTTCTGGGCTGCTGCCGGGTCACCGGGATGCAGCACGGCATAGAGCTTGTTCAGGACCTTGCGCGGGGTGACGTGAGCATAGCCCACTGCGGCATAGAGTTCCTCGATGCCGTCGAAATTCATGTCCTGGGCAACAATGTTGAGCTGGCCTTCCTTGGCACAGCGCATGACATTGATGCTGACCTTCCTGCCTTCCTTTTCCAGCATTTCCCTGCCCAGCTGGATGGCGCGCATGCGCTCCTCTGTACGCAGATAGTGCTGAATGCGGTTGCGGGCTCGGGCTGTCTTGACGATCTTGAGCCAGTCGCGGTTGGGGTTGCGGGCAGGATCGGTGATGACTTCCACTGTGTCGCCGTTTTTCAGGGGCGTTCCCAGGGGCACAAGGCGGCCGTTGACCTTGGCGCCTGCACAGTGCTGCCCCACCTTGGTATGGATGTGGAAGGCAAAGTCCAGAGGCGTTGCGCCCTCTGGCAGCTCCTTCACGTCGCCGGCAGGGGTATAGACATAGACCTCATCATGGAAGAGGTCCATCTTCAGGGAGTGCATGAACTCCTTGCCGTCTGCCTCGTCGCGCTGGCGCTCGAAAATTTCATTGAGCCAGGAGAACTGGGCCAGGTCCTTGCTGTTGATGCGCCCCTTCTCCTTGTAAAGCCAGTGGGCGGCAATAACGTGTTCCGCCTGCCTGTGCATCTCCTCGGTACGGATCTGCACTTCAATGCGCTCGCCGTCAGGACCAATGACCGTGGTATGCAGGCTCTGGTAGCCATTGGCCTTGGGCATGGAGATGTAGTCCTTGAAGCGCCCGTGCACAGGCTTCCACTGCTGATGCACCAGACCAAGGACTGCATAGCACTCACGCACTTCCTTAACAATGACGCGGAAGGCCATAATGTCATGCATTTCGTCCAGGGTAAGGGACTCGGCGAGCATCTTCTTGTAAATGCTGTAATGGTGCTTGATGCGCCCGTAGACCTGGCCTTCGATATCATTCTTCTTCAGGAAGTCCTGAAGCATGCCCACCACATTCTCAATGATCTTCTTTTCCACCACCTGGTGTTCTTCAAGCCAGTGGGTGATCAGGTTATAGACGTCAGGGCGCAGGTACTTGAAGCTCAGATCCTCGAGCTTGCGCATGATATTGTAGAGACCGAGCCTGTTGGCCAGGGGCGCATAGATGTCCATGGTCTCCTGGGCAATGCGCTTTTGCTTGTAGGCCTTCTGGAAGTCCAGCGTGCTCATATTGTGCAGGCGGTCTGCCAGCTTGACCATGATGACGCGCATGTCATGACTCATGGCCAGGATCATCTTGCGGATGTTCTCGGCCTGGGCCTCTTCCTTGCTGTCAAAGGGGATACGGCTGATCTTGGTGACACCATCCACAATATCCGCGGTCTCATCGCCGAAATTCTCGGCAATGGTGTCAATGTCCACCCCGGTGTCTTCCACGGTGTCATGCAGAAGCCCTGCAGCAATGGTGGGCTCATCAAAGCCCATGTCCGCAAGAATGTCCGCCACTGCCAGAGGATGGGACAGATAGGGCTCGCCGGACAGGCGCACCTGTCCTGCATGGGCTGTGGCTGCAAAGATATAGGCCCTCTGTATCATTTCCAGATCTGCATCCTTGTGCAGAGCCTGGACTTTATCGAGTATTTCCTGAATGCGTATCATATGCTCACTCCGGGGTGCGGACACGGACAACCGGGCAGAAAAGATCCCCCGTTTGCGCCCTGAACCTTCTCTTTTGTAGCCTGAAAGAAAAGCGTTGCCAAGACAAGGACACACCGCTTTTGTGCACAAAAGCACAAGAAGCGCAGTGCACTGCCTGCAGCTTCCCTGGCAGTTCCTGCCAGAACGTCAGAACGCCCCCTCTGCACACAGACAGAAGGGGCGCTGGCAAAAGGTCGGTCAGGTCAGGGCCTGTCAGCCTGCATTCTTCGGCGTATCATCCGGAGCTGCCTGCTCTGTCCGGGCTGCCTGAGATGTCTGAGAAGCCTGAGCTGTCCGGCTCGCAGCGACAGGTGCTGCGCCGCCTGCAGCAGCTCTTCTGGCCCGTTCCATCTCCACACGCCTGCGCAGGTTGCGGAAGACATGGGGCGTGAGCTGGGAGACATAGAGCCTGTTGCCAAGCACTGAGGAACACAACGAGCAGACGCCTGTCACAAGGGCAATGATGCCCAGGGGCAGGGCACTTTCCGGGCCGGCCAGGCCTGTGAGAGGTGAGGTGCCGGCACCGAAGAGGAAGACTGCCACACCAAGAATGCCTGAGGCTGCCCCTGCACCTACGGACTGGGAGCAGATGGCCAGGGAGAAGCTCGGGGAAAGGGTCAGGCTCTGCAGGGCGAGCATGGCAAAGAGGGCTGCCTGTAACGGCCAGTGCGAGGCAGGGGTGATGCAGCACACGGCACAGACACAGGCACAGGCTATGGTGCGCAGCACATCTCCCAGCAGGAGCAGACGCTTGTCACCAAGGCGCCTGGAAAGCCAGCCTGCCAAAAAGGAGGTGCACACCATGCCTATGGCATTGCAGGCGAAGATGAGGCTGAAGGTCTCCATGGAGAGACCGTAGATATTCTGGAAGATGAAGGGCGAGGCTGAGACATAGGCAAAGAAGCCACCCATGGTAAAGCCCTGCACACAGGTGTAGCACAGAAAGGCCTTCTCCCTGAACAACCGTCCCGTATTGCGCAATGAGGCCACAAGACCGCCCTGAATGCGCTTTTCCTGTGCCAGGGACTCGGGCAGGGTAAAGAAGGTGGCAAGAAGCAGCAGCACACCTATGGTGCCCAGCACCCAGAAGACGGCGCGCCAGCCTGCCCAGCCGCCTAAAAAGCCGCCTGCCACAGGACCCAGGATGGGCGCCACACTGTGTATGGCCACGAGCAGGGAAATGTACTGAGTGAGCCTGGTGCCGTGGAAGATGTCGCAGCACACGGCCCTGGCCAGCACCGTGCCCCCTGCTCCGCCAAAGCCCTGCAAAAAGCGCAGCACAAGGAAGCTGGCACTGCTCTCGACACAAGCGCAGAGGAAGGAGGCCACAGTGTAGAGCAGCAGGGAAAGTAAAAGCACGCCGCGACGGCCTCTGCCATCAGAAACGGGCCCCACAAAGAGCTGGCCTATGGCAAGACCGAGCAGACAGGCCGTGATGCTCGACTGGGCCAGGGCTGTGGAAATCTGCAAATCCTGAGCTATATCCGGCAGTGTGGGCAGATACATATCCGTGCACAAAGGACCGAAGGCTGTAAGCCAGGAGAGAAGAAAGGTGGTACCTGCAAAGCGCAGACCACGCTGATCCTGAATAGGTGTGATGTTCATAGAGGTAACAGTTTGAAACTCTTCGAAAAAAAATAATATGTCTGCTGACGGCTGCCAGCAGGAAAAGACCAGGTGGGACAGCGTCTGTCTGTCCGTATCTGCGTATCACCGTCTTTGTGCGCCGCCCAACCTTTCAGGCTATGTCACTTTTCAAACACAAATTCAAGAGCAGAACACTGCACTTTTGCCCTTGCAGTGTTCTGCCGTGTTTTGCACAGCACGTCCTTTCAACAGCTTACTTTTGCGGGGTACTGCGTGTGCCTTCGTCTGCCAGCCACCACTTCTCCATGTTCCAGCCAATGCCGGCAATGGCGGGCTCAATGCCGCGGATGCGGTTCTTCACAATGGGCAGGGACCAGGGCACGTAGAGAAAGCAGTAGGGCTGCTCAGCGTGGAGGATTTCCTGCACACCGTAGTAAATGGCCTTGCGCTCTTCCTCATTGCGGGTGGCACGTCCCTGCTCCAGCAGTTTGTCCAGCCCGGCATTCTTGAACCAGGTGAAATTGAGACCGCCTTCCACGGCACTGGAGGAGTGCCAGACCTGATAGAGGTCCGGGTCAGGGGTAATGGTCCAGCCGAGAATCACGGCATCAAAGGCCCCCTTGTTCACAAACTCCCTGATGAAGGCTGCCCATTCCACAGTGCGCACATTGACGTGTATGCCCACTGCAGCCAGCTGCTGCTGCATGATGATGGCACAGAGAATGCGCTCCTGATTGCCCTGATTGGTGAGGATGGTGAACTCAAGCTTTTTGCCGTCCTTTTCCACAATGCCGTCGCCATCCCTGTCAGCAAAGCCTGCCTCGGCAAGCAGTCTCTTTGCGCCTTCCACATCCTGTGCCACAGCCTTGAGGGTGGGATGATAGAAGGCAGTACCGGGCTTGTAGGGGCCAAAGGCAGGCACACCCTGGCCCAACAGGGCGCCCTTGATCAGCTCCTCCCTGTCCAGAGCCTTGGAGATGGCCCAGCGAACCTTCTTGTCCGCAAAGAAGGGGTGGCGCATGTTGAAGCCGAGATAGGTGTAGGCAGAAGAGAGATAGCGGTACTTGCGAAAGCGCTCTTCCCAGGCCGGCCCCTTTGTCTGGCGCAAGTACTGCTCAGGGGTTAAGCCCATCATATCCAGACGCCCTGCCTTGAACTCCATGAACATGGTGGCCATGTCCGGGATGATGCGGTAGGTGATGGTGTCAATGTAGGGCCTGCCCCCGAAGTAGGTGTCGCTGGCCGCAAGACGCACCTCGGAGCCGCTGTCCCAGGAGAGCATCCTGTAGGGACCTGCCCCGATGGGATTGCGGGCAAAGCTGCCTGTGCGCACATCCTGCCCTTCCAGCACGTGCCTGGGCAGAATGGCAGAGGCAAAGCTCACCTTTGCCCTGGCATAATAGGCATCATAGAGCACTTCCACTGTGTATTTGTCCAGGCTGCGCACCTCCCTGATGCGCATGAAGTCCTCGGCATAGGGACTGCCTGTCTTCGGGTCCGCAATCAGGCGGATGGTGAACACCAGATCCTCGGCAGTGAGCTCCTTCCCGTCCTCCCAGCGTATGCCCTTTTTCAGGCGGATGACAATGCGTTTGCCATCCTCGGACATGGTGAAGTCCTCTGCAGCCCAGTTCTCAAGCTCCAGGTTCTTGTTGTAGCGCAGGGGAGCCACAAAGAGGAGGTCAGCCACTTCGTGCGAGGCAGAGTCCGAGCTGATGTAGGGGTTGAGATTGGAGGGCTCGCCAATGCTGCCAAAGACCAGATTGCCCCCGTATCCCGGCCTTTCCCCCTGCACAGCCGGCTGTGCAGCAGTACCGGCAGCTGCTGTCTCAGTCTGCACTGCAGGCTTTGCAGCTGCCACAGCCTGCAGCGGTGCTGCCATGAGACCTGCAGCCAGCACACCAGTGACCAGAAGCCTTGCCGCCAGTATGCTGGCCGCAGAGAGCAATGCAGGCACAGGCAGGCAGGTTCTGCGTGCAGACATGGCTGCACCCCTGTTACTCGTTGCGAAAGGTATTTTGTAACAAAGTATCTTTTTGAAAAGCAGCGTATTGATCATTTTGCCCATCCTGATATATGGTTCACAAGATCATTGCTGATCTCTCTTGCTTTTGTCCATCAGTATGCCCATCACAATCCCGGCAATCTCCAGCACAGAGTCCTGATTCCCTGTCTTAAGCAAGCTGCAGACAGCCTGTCACAAGAAGCATCTGCTGCGGGTCAGGACCAGTACCTCCTCGTGTCCCGGGACAGGCACAGCTCTTTCCTGACATGGCAGTCCTACAGGAAATCTGCCTGAAATAACAGTGCCATGCAGGCGCTGCCATCACAACACATCCACATGCCTGCATGTGGCACAACGCTCTGCAGAGGGAACGTGGCATGTCCCTTCGGGCACAGAGCATTGGGCGCAGAGCACCGGACTTCCGTACTGTCCGGGGAGCGGACGAAAAACGTTTTTTTGTGCCGATCAGCAACAGCTTACGCTGCAGGACACTGAAGATCCCAACGTCCCTGATGTTCCTGAGATTCCTGAAATTCCTGGAATTCCCGGGACCGCGCAGAACTTTTTTACCCTACGTACAGTCGCGCAGAAATTCCCCCGCTGCGCATATAAGGAGGCGGCGATTCCTCCCCTGCCTGAACACAGGGGTTTCCTTGCCGATTCTTGATGAGTCGATCCGAACACAGTGTTATTCTTGAAATCAGCCAGGCTTTTCTGCACGACAGAATCCCGGAATACATTCGCGATGCCGGCGCCTATATCCTGTCCGACAGTGGTGTGCAGAAGATACATATTCAGGAAGGAGAGACATGGGAGGTCACAGGAAATATCCAGGGAGATGACTTTCAGGTCTATACTCCCCAGCTGACCTTCTCTATCTTCGACCACAGTGTCAAGTCCATCTGCAACTGTTCTGATGCCTTTACAGGTATCTGCAGTCATGTTGCAGCGCTGACCATGCATCTTGTGGATGAACTGCGCAAGGAAGAGGGCCAGGAAACAGACGATCACGTTCCGGTTGTGGACTGGAAACAGAGCTTCCGCGGCTTTTTCTCCACCTCCATGGAGCCCGAAGCAGGCAAGCACTATCTTGTCTTTCGCTTTGAGCCTGATCAGGGACGCCTGTTAGTCTCCTTCTTCAGGTCGCGCCAGAACAAGTCCGGCATCTCCTCTGTGCACACTGAGATCACCCTGCAGCAGATCATCGAGAATCCCGACTGGTGCGAGGCCTCGCCGGAACTGCCCAGGGTGGCCAGACAGATTGGCCTGCATGTGGATTACTTCGGCCACCGCGTGGAAATCCCTGACGGTCTTGTCTCCTGGTTCTTCTGGGCAGTGCGTCAGGAGTACTACATCTTCTGGAAGGACACGGACAAACCCTGCCGCATCGAGTCCACCCCCTTTGCCCTCAAGCTCAAGCCCAACCTTGACGCTCAGGGCTTCTGCTTTGACGTTCTGCTCAAGCGCGAGGGACGCCCGCTCATCTACATCAGCACAAGCGACGAGGAAGGCACTGAGAAAAAGCACAGCGACGAGCCTGCAGAGCCGCCTGTCACCTTCCACGGCCAGATGCCCCTGTGGGTGTGCTACCGCAGAAATTTCTACCCCGTGCAGACAGGCCTTGATCCTGCCCTGGTGCGCAGCCTCATCTACGAGCGCCCTGTTGTCCCCCACGAGGAAATCTCCGAATTCCTGGACCGCGTCTGGACCAGACTGCCTGCCTCGGAACTGTTCGAGCCCGAGAAGTTCCTGAAGCTGATGGAGCCTGTCTTCCAGCCTGCCACCTACAATCCCAAGCTCTTCCTGGACGAGGAAGGCAGCCTGCTCACCCTGGAAATCGACAATATCTACGAGACCAAGCACGGCGAGTTCTCCCTGGGCGGTCCCAATCCCGACTTCCAGACCGGCAGCTACACCTACGAGGGACAGACCTTCCTGGTGCGCCGCCATCAGCAGGAAGAGGCCGGTCTTATGTCCACGCTTTCCTCCATCGGCTTCCAGCCCCGCTCCAACAAGCTGTGGTTCCTGGAGCCCGAAGAGGCCATTGCCTTTCTGCTGGACACCTATCCCACCCTGGTGGAGACCTATCGCGTCTACGGCGAGCGGGCCCTGTCCCGCTACAAGGTGCGCTCCACCAAGTCCACCATCAATGCCGAAGTGGCCAGCAACGAGAAGGACAAGATCTTCTCCCTGGACATTACCGTAGACTACGAGGGCCAGAGCCTGCCCCTGGAAAAGATCTGGAAGGCCTGGATGCGCGGCAAGCGCTATGTGCAGCTCAAGGACGGCTCCTACACCTCTCTGCCCGAGGAATGGCTGCAGCGCATGGCCCACAAGCTCTCTGCCTTAGGCCTTGATCCCACCAAGCCCCCGCAGACCATCTTCAAGCAGTTTGAAGCGCCCATGCTGGACAGCCTGCTGGACGATCTGCCCAATGCCCATACCGACTCCTTCTGGAGCAAGCTGCGGGAAAAGATCCACTCCTTCAAGGAAATCCGCGTCATTCCCGCACCAAAGGGCCTGCAGGCTTCCCTGCGTTCCTATCAGCTGCAGGGCCTTGCCTATCTGAACTTCCTCTCGGAATACGGCTTCGGCGGCATCCTTGCCGACGAAATGGGCCTTGGCAAGACCATACAGACCCTGGCCTTCATCCAGCACATGGTGGAAGCCAGATTCGAGGCACCCAACCTCATTGTGGTGCCCACCTCGGTGCTGCCCAACTGGGACAGGGAAGCGGAAAAGTTCGTGCCCGGGCTGCGCCGCCTCATCATCTACGGCACGCACAGGGAAAACATGTTCCGCCAGATTGCCGACTCGGATCTGGTCATCACCACCTATGCCCTGCTGCGCAGAGACCTTGAGGAAATCCAGAAGTTCGAGTTCAACGCAGTCATTCTGGACGAAGCCCAGAACATCAAGAATCCCAATACCATTACCGCACGCTCTGTGCGCAGGCTCACGGCCAGAATGCGGCTGTGTCTGTCCGGTACGCCCATCGAGAACAATCTCTTTGAGCTGTGGTCACTCTTCGAGTTCCTCATGCCCGGCTTCCTCGGCTCGCAGCACGCCTTCCAGCGCGGCATTGTGCGTCCCATCAAGGACGGTGACACAGAGACCCTCGAATACCTGCGTACCAGAATGCGCCCCTTCATCCTGCGCAGAACCAAGTCCGAAGTGGCCAAGGATCTGCCACCCAAGGTGGAGAGCGTCACCTGCTGCGCTCTGGAAGAGGCACAGGCAGAGCTCTACGCAGCCGTTGCCCACAAGCTGCGTGACCAGGTGCTGGCAGACGTGGACGAAAAGGGCATGGCCAAGAGCCAGATGTCCATTCTCGATGCACTGCTCAAGCTGCGCCAGATCTGCTGCCATCCCCGCCTGCTCAAGATCGACATGCCCGGCTTCTCCAACAACCTGCCTTCCGGCAAGTTCGAGGCCTTCAAGGACATGGTCATGGAAATCGTGCAGGGCGGCCACAAGGTGCTGGTCTTCTCCCAGTTCGTGCAGATGCTGCAGATCATCCGCCAGTGGCTCTCCTTCAGCGAAGTGCCCTTCTGCTACCTGGACGGCGCCAGCAAGGACCGCTTCGAGCAGGTGGACCGCTTCAACAACAGCCCGGACATCCCCATCTTCCTCATTTCTCTCAAGGCAGGCGGCACAGGCCTGAACCTCACCTCTGCCGACTATGTCATTCATTACGATCCCTGGTGGAACCCGGCAGTGGAAAGCCAGGCCACGGACAGAACGCACCGTATCGGACAGCAGCGCCAGGTCTTCTCCTACAAGCTCATCTGCCAGAATACTGTGGAAGAGAAGATCCTGCGCCTGCAGGAGTCCAAGCGTAATGTGGCTGCCTCCATCATCCCCGGCCAGGAGACCTGGAAGTCCCTGACCAGAGAGGATCTGGAAATGCTCTTTGACGTGTAGGCAGCTGAGCCGGTCGTTCTGACCAGTCGTTTGGGCCAGACGCTCTGGCCAGATGTTTGGGCCGGACGTTTTGGCTGGACGTTCAGGCTGCAAGGCACTACACTTTTTTTCCCGCACGGGGCCCCGCTTTCGGGGCCCTGTGTTTTCAGGAAGACCAGACACGCGAGGAAGAACATGCGCATTACCACCTTCCCCTTAGGCCCGCTCGGCACTAACAGCTATCTTGTGGACAACGGGTACGAGGCCGTGATCATTGACGTGGGCGGCGACCCGTCTGACGTCGTGCAGTTTCTGGACAAAAACTACCTTGCCTTGAAGGGCATCCTCATTACCCACAGGCACTTTGATCATCTCTACGGCGTCCATGCCCTGCAAAAGGCCACGGACGTGCCCTGTTACGTGCCTGGCGGCGATGATCCGCTGCGGGGAAGCGAGTCCTCGGCAGGCGGCATCTGGGGCATGCCCATGGTGGAATCCTTTACAGAGACCAGGCTGCCCGAGGAAAAGATCCGCATCAGCACCTTTGAGATACGCATCCTGCACACGCCGGGGCACACACCCGGCAGCGTCTCCTATTACTTTGCCGATGCCGGCTGTGTCTTCACAGGCGATGCCCTCTTCTACCGCTCCATCGGCCGCACGGACTTCCCCCTGGGTGACCATCAGCAGCTTCTGGAAAGCGTGCGCAAGACGCTCTTCACCCTGCCCGAAGAGACCATTGTCTATCCGGGCCATGGTCCGCAAAGCTCCATTGGCGACGAGATCCTGCACAATCCCTTTGTGGGCGACTTCGTCTGCGCACACTAAGCCCGGGCCCTGAAGGCAGGCCTGCAGTCCATGGCAGACATCCTCATTGTGGCAGCCTCGCCCCATGCTGCAGGGACCACCATGGCCCTGGCGCAGCTTGCAGCCGGGCAGTCTGCCAGACAGTCCGGCGGGCAGCATGCTGTCACCCTGCTCTCCCTTGCAGGCAGGGCACTCACGGGCTGCACGCACTGCGGTTATTGCAGAAAGCCGCCGCATACCTGCGTGCTGCAAGCGCAGGATGCCTGTGAGGACATCTTCTGTGCCATGCAGGCAGCTTCCCTTGTGCTCTGGCTCTCGCCTGTCTACTTCTACGGCCTGCCTGCCCTGGCCAAGGCCCTTATCGACAGAAGCCAGCGCATGTACGAGGCGCTGGAAGCAGGCATCAGCCCCGGCAGGACCGCCCCTGCCCGCACAGCCGCACAGCCCCTGGCCCTGTCCCTGCTCTTCTCAGGGCGCACAAAGGGACAGTGGCTCTTTACAGGCTCGCATCTGGCCCTGAAGTATTTCTTCCCCTGCCTTGGCATACGCTATGCAGGCTCCCTGGCCCTGCGCGGTCTGGAAAGCCCGGCAGACATCAGCAAGGACGTGCGTGACACTGTCACTCTTGCTGTGTCACGCCTTGGCGAGATGGCTGCAAGCCCTGGCAGGCCTGGCAGCGGCAGCAGGGGCAACCCTGACGATCTTTTGCAGCAGCTTCTGGCAGCCTGCCCGCTTCTTGAGGATGCGGCAGGCTTTTGCACGACACCCTGAACAGCTGACACCCTGCCTGTCTGGCACGGGTGCACTTCCCTGAAGGAGAGAAGTCAGTGAACTTTCTCTTGAACGGCCATGTCTATGACAAGCCCATGTTCTCCATAGTTGCCTACAACGAGGCGCAGCTGCCCACAGCCTTTGCGCAGATGGAAAAGCTGCGCAAATCCGGCCATCTCACAGGCTATGTGCGCAGGGAAGCCTTTCTGCCCGGCGAGCTCAATGCCGGACTGGACCTGGAGAAGGAGCAGCCTGCAGCCCTGCTCAAGTTCACCCTGTACCGCCTGCAAAAGGACGCCTCCACCCTGCCCTGCACAGGCCATGCTGACTGGCTCTTCTGCCCGTCCCGTGCCGCGGATCTGACCAGCGGTCATGCCACAGTGCGCACCAGCTGTCCCTCGTCCTTCATCTACGAGAGCCTTGCCCCTGACTTTGCCTGCTCTGCCTGCTACAAGGACTCCTTTGAGGACATGGTCTTTCTGGGAAACGAGCGCCTGGAGATCCCCGGCGATGATGCCACACCCATCAGAGAGCTTTTAGAGCGCGCCCTGGGCGACAACGGCATGCTCATGGGCCACTTTTCGGCAAAGGGCAGCACGCTCTGCCCCTCGGAACTTGCCCTGCACAAGAGGGCTGCAGCGCCTGCCTATGAAGTGCTGGCAAGGGAGACGGACAGGGAGCGTGCCCTGCAGCGCCTCTGCCAGCCCAAGGGCCGCGCGCTTCGTGTCACAACCCGCCTTGAGGGCGGAAAGGCCCTGCTCCTTGGCGAGCATCTGCAGCGCCTGGCGAGCCTGGCATATGCGCATGCCATCTGCACAGACGAGATCGAGGCCATGGCCCGCTCCCTCTCCACGCTGGACCATCCCCTGCCAGCCTCTGCTGCCCTGTGGGACGCTGGCGTGCCCTGTCCCTGGGCCATGCTGCCCCCTGCTGTGGAAAAGGCCCTGGATGCTGCCGGCATGGACAGACAGGCACGCGCCGTGCTCACACTCAGCCCTGACCTGGACGGCTCGCTGACTGTGCAGGTGCGTCCCCTGGATGCAGATGCGCTGCAGACTGTGCGCTGTGCTGTTGCAAGGACCTGCCTTGATGAGCGCTCGGATGCCTGGCAGCTTGATGACACTGTCTGTCTGCAGGAAGGGGATCCTGTCTTCAGCCAGGTTCGCGCAGGCAGCCTTGATGACGCCATTGTGGTGAACCGCTGCGCAGTGGTGACAGGCACAGGCCTGGGCGGCCTGCTCTGCAAACAGGGCCCGCGCGTGCACTGCGTGCCTGCAGAAGAAAGCGCCAGAGACAATGTCGCCCTGAACTTCCTGAAGGCACGGGGCCTTGTGCAGGAAAAGCTCTGCAGCCTGGCCCAGACCCTTTCCAGCGAGGCCTTGTACCGCATTGACAGCGTGTACGGCATCACCCCCGTCACCCTCTGCCTGCCCGGGTAAGTCAGCTCAGACAGCCACAGGCTGCCACGGCCAGACACAGGCTGCCACTGTCAGACACCACGCAAGCCTGATGGCTGAGGTGGGGCATATGCAGAGCGATCCGCCAGCCAGTCAGGCCTTCCTGGCTGGCGGATCGCTGTTAGTCTGCGTGCCCGTCAGTGTGTCGAAGCTTCAGACAGATGTCGGGCAGACGCCGGACAGATATCGGACAGATGTCGGGCCCAGTCGCGCTGCTGTCGCTGGCCCGGGGCCGGCTAGCCCGGACGCAGGGTCACAGCCATGGCCGAGAAGCTCACAGTGCAGCGCATGCCCTCGCTGATACCCAGTCTGTCCACAGCCTCCATGCCCAGCATGGCAGCCATGCCTGTACCGTCATCAAGGCGCAGACGCAGGCTGGCCTCAAGCTCGCTCTCGCGCACATAGAGCACAGTCCCCTGATAGTTGTTGCCACAGCTTGTGCTGGTATTTTCCGGGGAGACCACCACCCAGGGCGCCTTCACTGTGGCTGTCACTGTCTGTCCCTTGTGCAGGGCCAGGTTGCGCATGCTCTCCATGGACACAGTGGCCCGCACTTCCAGCCCGGAAAGGGTGGTGACAATGACCAGGGCTGTGGTCGGGCCCTCGTGAATGGCTGTAATGCTGCCGGCAAAGGCATTCCGTGCCGAGGAGTGGCGCAATGTCTCCCTGCGCAAATGGGCGTGCAGGATCTGCTTTGCCTCGCTGTCCTGAAAATCCTTGAGCTGCACTGCCTGGGCAGGGCTTTGCAGGCCCAGGAACTTCTGCACAATGGAGACAGGGATGCCGTTGTTCAAAAGCTCTGCGCCGCGGGAGTGACGCAGGACTCTGGGGCCGCCCAGGTTTCTGTCTATGCCGCACATATCCGCGACAAGGTAGAAGTTCTTGCGCACATAGCCCGGATCCATACGGGACAGGCTACCGGCAAGGTCGCTGACTGCCGGGTCTTCCACAATGCGCAGCAGACTGGCCATGGCCTGGTCCTGTATCTGTATGTCGCGATCTTTGCTGATGCGTATGGTTGAGGTGGAAAAGACCAGATCCCTCTTGTCATCAAGCTCCAGGGCCTCACCAAGGCGCAGTCCGCCGTGCCTGATGAGCAGATAGACAAAGTACAGGCGCAGGCGGATACGGCGCTGCTTGAGCGTGCGGGCCATTTCCAGCCAGTCGTTCCATGTTTTGTCCAGAAGTGCGAGTGCTTCAGTGCCAAGGTATTTCATCAAAAATCGGCGAGGAAACTCCTGTCTTTAGACAGGGGAGGAATCGCCGCCTCCTTTCTTGATACGTTGAGTCAAAAAAGTTCTGCGCGGCTCCAGGAGCTTAAGCTTTTTGTAGCTGATCGATGCAGAAATACGTGTTCCGTCCAGTTCCCGGACATCAAAGTAGCCCGAGGATCTGCGTCCGAAGATAAATGCCTCCTTCCCCTTGCAGAGCACCTTGTCAAAGAGCCGGAAGCCGTGGACTATGTAGGAAGCCTGATTTCTCTTCCGGATGCCCCCCTTCAAAATTGTGAGTTTGTGAATCTGACGGTTGTGCTTGCGGGTTTGCTTCTGAAAGTAGTACTCCCCAAGCCTCTTTGCGTTGAGATTACCTGCAATACAGAATGCGTCGGCATGATGCGTCTTGGCAAGCCCGAGCTCTCTGCGGTTGTGCTTGGTGATGTAGCCGTAGGTTTCGCACACCTCAAGATGCGGATACGTTGTCTTGAGCCGTTCAAAGATCGTCTTGCGCATCACGTTCATAAATGTCTCTGCACGGAAGGACTGTCCGCGCGTTGCCTTGAGCGTGATCTCCCCGCGATGCAGGGCCTGATGACAAGTCTTGCAGAGTGTTATCAGGTTGTTCGGGGCATTACCGCCGGTTTTGCGGCTTTCAATGTGGTGGATATTGAGCACCGGATCCTTTGACCTACCCTTGCAGTGCTGACACGTGTGTTCGTCACGAAAGAGCACGTACTCGCGCACGTTTTCAAACCCGAGCTGCTCACCCTGCTGATACTCTGCACCCTCTATTTCCGGATTTTTGATCTTCTGGATGTCAAAGGCTGCCCCCTCCGTCACAATCTTTGTCACCGGCAGGATGCTG
>CASEWR010000120.1 GCA_949291675.1 uncultured Desulfovibrio sp.
AACAGAACCGGACAATTTTCACAACCAGAAAGGCATACGAGGAGCGCCTCAAGGAGCAGAACAGTCAAAACCAACCTGTCGGAATTTCCGACAGGTTCGAGGAGCAGGACGCATGACCGTCAGCACACTGGAAAAGTACCACGCTGCCCGCAGAGAACTGCACAGACTCATTGCTGTACAGGAAGCCTGCCACATGTTCCGGGACGTGGACCCAGTTCTCGCCGAGCAGGAGATAGAGCGCACCAGGGCATTGATTCCCATCATGGAGAAGTACCTGGCAGAGCTGCTGAAGCAGTTCTCGGCGCTCCCCTGCGGACGGAGGACGGAAGAACAATGAAAGTATGCGACACCTTCTCCATTGAGGACCTGACAGAGCTGTGCGACCTCTCCCTGTGGAGAGGCTGGCGGGCCGAGTACGTGCCCGTCACTGTGTACCCGGACAGGCCCGTCTCCCCGTTTGGAGACAGATCCTACACCGGCCCTTCCCTGCACAAACTGGAGGCCATGGTGCAGAGGGCCCATGAGGACGACACCTTCTTCCCTGGCGGCACCTTCATGGTCTTCAGGGTGCGACAGAAGCAGAGCCACAAGAGAGACACCTATGCACGCCTGCACGCATATGTCCGCCAGAGCGACGGCCTGCTCCTGGTAGAAGCCTCCATTGAGGGAGATCTGCGCAGGACAGTGTCTGTCAGAACCTGGACAGAAGCCCTGAGATACATCTGCCTCTGGAGGAAACAGTGAAACTACACAACACCATCAACGAGGACGAGCTCCTGGCTCTGAAAGAGCTGTACGACCGCCATGAGTCAAAGCACCCCAGGTTCCGGCTGAAGCTCCTTCTCAGTGTGTACACAGGAGACAAGCTGGCCGGGAAGCCTGCAGGCATCTTCCTGCTGAAGCTCCTGGGCGTCTGGACCAGCATCGGAGAAAACAGCGTACAGACAAGGCTGACGTGCCACATGCTCTCGACTGACGAGAGGCACAGCGAGACGGTTGTCCTCATACGGGACCGCAACAAAGAGACTGGTCAGGTCAGGTGTGTCATCAAGCACGTCTCTTCAGGTTTTGAGACTCCCCGCTACACGGACAGCTGGCTGGATGTGCTGAAGACACTGAAGCTCCCGGAGGGGCATGTATGAGCATGCCACTGACATCAACCTGTCGGATTTTCCGACAAGTTCGGCAAGCGAGAAGGAGGGCACAGTGAGAGTACTGGACGAGGTGGACGCGGCCACGCTCAAAAAGCTCTATCGTGGCTTCATCGAGGGTAACGAAAAGAAGCGCATGGTCGATGTCTGCGAGAAGGGAGCCCGGAAGCCCAGGCTCAGGCTGCAGGTACTGGTGACCCATGCAGGCGAGGAGCAGCGGTGTGGCGACACCGTTTTCAGCTTGATGTTCAAGGTGCAGGAGAGGCCTGGCAGCGAAGAGCGCTTTGCCAAGGTGTTTTGTCGGTTCGAGGATGGCTATGTGGACGACATGGATGTGCTCAGCCCGGAGGGCGCAGAAGAGTCCGTGTATACCTGGTCAGAGATTGCAGCAGAGACGCACAGGTGGCCCCTGAAAGACGAAGAAGGAGAGGAGTACGACTGCGAGCTTTTTACAGATCTGCCATCCGACCTCTCTTTTTCCGGGTGGTGGTAAGACGAAGACATGGAGGACAAAGAACAATGAGAACCTTGGTTGTGCGGAGGGACTCGATAGCTCTCAGGGATGTCAAAGACCTGGTGAGGATAGCCCAGACAGTCAGAGCCGCATGGGTAGCTGTGGACGTGTACACAGGAGACCAATGGCCAGAGCTTGTGTGCACACTGCTCATGCGCCTCGACAAAATCATACAGAACGACAGGCACGAAATGACACTGCTGCATCTCTCGGCAGCTGCGGATGAAGAGGCCCCTGAGTTGCCTGTGGAGATTCAGTACCGGAGCGCAGACGGCATGCTGGTGGCCAGAGTTGAGAGCAGAGGCCGCTTTATCCAGGTGCATACCTGGTCTGAGCTGACAAACATTGTAGAGGAGCTTGCCTGTGGCACGACAAACTGAGCAGCAACTTTTGCAGGAGCTCAAATTCACCAATGAGCTCCTGCTGGCCCTCACTCGTGTCCTGGCCGGCCATGCGTACGCATTCATAGGTTTGGCAAGCAAAGAGTACCAGAGTGCGCAGCAAACCAAGGATCGGCTGAGCAGGGGCTCTGTTCTTGTGACAGCAGAGCTGAGCTGGCTGCACGAGGTCGCAAACAAGGGGTATGCGGCTGAACATGAGACGCATGGGCCTGGCGCCGCAGGAGAAGGCGTATGACGTCAGAAGGCAGGAGCGGCAGGCCAAGACTCTTCTTGTACTGTCCCAAGTGCGGCAAAAAGACCTTGCTGGTCATAGGCACCAGGCAGGTGGGACACTGCACCAACCGCTGGTGCGTGTGCTCAAGCTGCGGGGCCCGTGTCCGGTACGTCAAAACGGGAGCTGTTGGCTACTGGCTGCAGGTCAGAGGGTGAAAAAAAAGAGCATGCCCAGGACCACATGAGTGTGTGGAGATATCCTGGGCATGCCTTTTCTTGTCCTGTGGCTCAGGTTCCCATGAAGATCACATGCCGTCCCGTTTCACCGGAGGTACTTTTTGTGTACATCCCGGAGCCTGGAGAAGCAAGGATCTGCAGGGAGCAGTCTTTGTCAGCCTCAAAATAAACAGTCCAGAAACTACCCGTAAGCATTGCCAGCCGGTTGTGGGATGGTACGATCCAGGCACTTACAACTGGAGGCACATCATGGCTGACTTTGCACAGGCACACGCATTCACGGCCCGCTGGGAAGGCGGCCTTGTGGACCACCCCAATGACCCGGGCGGCATCACCAACTACGGCGTCTCTCTCCGCTGGCTCAAAGACCTGTCCCTGGAGGATGCTGACATCGACCGTGATGGCGACATTGACGCTGATGACGTGCGTGCCCTCACATCTAAGCAGGCTGCGGAGCTGTTCAAGGCAAAATTCTGGGATGCGTACCTTCTCGGTGGTTTCTCTCAGAAGGTGGCGACCATCTGGTACGACGCCATTGTGAACACAGGCCCCTCACAGGCCACAAAGTTCATGCAGCGAGCCTGCAACACGGCCTTCTGCGCCAACCTCGCTGTGGACGGCATCCCCGGCATCAAAACCAGGGACGCGCTCAAGACCATTGGTGATGACATCACCCTGCTCACGGCTGCCCTGGATGAGCGCGAAGACTTCTATCGCAACCTTGCCTCCAGCAAGCCCTCCTACAAGCCCTTCCTCAAGGGCTGGCTCAACCGCACCAAAGATCTGCGGCGCATCGTGGGGCTTGTATGAGCATAGTGCACTGGCTTGCTGCCATTCTTGCCACAGCTCTCATGGTCTGCCTGTACGTCATCAACGGGCAGCGCCAGACCATACAGGACCAGCAGATGGATATCGCCCTCCTGCGCAGCGACCTTGAGACGCTGCAGAAGCAGGGCGAGGCGCTGACAAGGGCGAACCGGAAAAGGACCAGGGCATACAAGGAGGCCGCAGATGTGGCGCAAAAGAGACTGGATGCAGCCGGCAAGGCTCCTGGCGGGTGGAGCTCTGATGCTCTGCCTGATGAGTGTGTCCGGCTGTTCGGCACCTGTCCCGGCGCCACGGGTCTATCTGGTGGCGCCACCGGAGGACTTGATGCAGGCGACACAGGCACCAGCATGGGTGCCCAGGACTAATGGGGAGCTCTTGAGATGGGCAGTGCAGACAGACCAAGCGCTTATGGAGTGCAACG
>CASEWR010000121.1 GCA_949291675.1 uncultured Desulfovibrio sp.
GCCAGCGCTGACCAAGGAACATCTGCTCGACCTTGATCTGGGCTTCCACGCTCTTAACGACGAACTTGAGGCCACAACCAGCAAACGGCGCATCAAACAACTTGAGCCAATCACGGAGGAGATGCTTATGTCGTGAAGGTGTGCCATATCTGTTGATCGAGAACAAAATTGAAAATGATACTCAATTTTACTGGCAATTCTTGTGCTATATCCCCTTCAAGTGGTGTCTGCTCTACCATGTTGTCTCTTTCCTGCAAGTATACATAAAAGCTTCTCTATGGTAAGCATAAACACGAGCAATCCTGCCTGCAAAGAGTGCAAGAGCAAGAAGGTAGTAAAATTTTGCACTTCATATATCAGGAATAAAGAACAGAATCAGCGCTATACATACAGGAATTGCAACAGAACTTTTGTTTGCGAGGACAAAAGATGCCATGAGAAGCGTGAAGAGAGACTGGCTATTCTGTTCAGAGAAGCAGCAGAGGGAAAATCTCTTCGCGGGGCAGCCCGCTCGGCAGAGATCAGTCCCTCAACCGCTCTGAGGTGGGTACGTTGAGACTGTGCTGCCTGCGTGTCCTGATTGTCTGTCCGGATTGTCTGTCCTGATTGGGACGAACTGTGCACTGCCACAGCCCTGTGACATTTTTGCACATGTGCCCAGGGCAATTGCATTCTCAGGCTCTTTGACGCAAAATGCATCGTTCCCAGTCTTCAGGAAAACAAACTCAGGAAAACAGATTCCGGAAAACAAACTCAGGAAAACAGCTTCAGGCGAACACTTCTTCATGCCGGCAGGTGCACGCTCATGACTCACAACAACCTTCTCAAGATAGATCCCACCATTCCCACACTCGGACCCTGCAAGATTCCTTCTCCTCTGTCCTACAGTGTCTGGGCCTCTGACAGAAAGACACCCATCATTGTTGATGACGAGATGTGCACTCAGGTCACCGAGCCCTTCATGCTGGACTTCGAGACTGCAGGGCCGCGCAGGGAGATTTACTTTGACCCCTTCCGCGCCAAGGCGGCAGTGGTGACCTGCGGAGGCCTCTGTCCTGGTCTCAACGACGTCATTCGTGCCATTGTCATGGAAGGCTATCACGGCTACAAGATGGCCGGCGTGCTCGGCATTCCCTTTGGTCTTGAGGGCTTCATTCCCGGCTACCGCTATCGCAACGTGGAGCTCACCCCTGACAAGGTGCGCGACATACATCTTTTCGGCGGCACAACATTAGGCTCCTCCCGCGGCCCCCAGGATCCGGCAGCCATTGTGGATACCCTGGAGCGCAGCAATGTCTGCATGCTCTTCATCATTGGCGGTGACGGCACCATGCGTGCAGCCAAGGCCATCTATGATGAGGTCACCGCGCGCAAGCTCAAGATTGCCGTGGTAGGCATCCCCAAGACCATTGACAATGACATCAGCTTCATTCCCCAGTCCTTCGGCTTCGAGACTGCTGTCTCCAAGGCAACCGAGGCCATAGAGTGCGCCCACACCGAGGCCCTTGGCGCTCCCTACGGCATAGGCATTGTCAAACTCATGGGCCGTGAGTCCGGCTTCATTGCTGCCAGAGCGACACTGGCCATGAAGGAAGTAAACTACGTGCTCATTCCCGAGGCACCCTTTGCCCTGGAGGGCTCTGGAGGCCTGCTTCAGGCTCTGGATCAGCGCCTGCGCGACCGCGGCCATGCCGTCATTGTGGTGGCCGAAGGCGCAGGCCAGCACCTCATCAAGGGCGAGGAAGGCACAGATGCATCAGGTAACCGCATCCTGAGCGACATCGGCAAGTTCCTCTGCGACAAGATCAAGCACTACTTTGCCGGGACCGACATCTCTCCCTCCATCAAGTACATTGACCCGAGCTACATCATCCGCTCCGTGCCTGCTGCTGCCAACGACAAGGTCTACTGCGGCTTCCTCGGCCAGTATGCCGTGCACGCAGCCATGGCAGGCAGAACTGGCGTGGTCATTGCCAAGGTGCAGAGCCGCTATATTCACATGCCGCTGGACCTGGTCACCATGGAGCGCAGACGTCTGAGCATCAATTCCGATCTGTGGCGGGCAGTGCTTGAGTCCACAGGTCAGGGTGACCTCTGGGGCATGCAGTTTTAGCACGGCAGCCTGCGAGACTGGAGTGATATGCACACAGGGCGCAAGGACTGTGGTCCCCGCAGCCAAGACACAAGATACAAGACACAAGGCACAACAAAGCAGAGGTGAAGTGCTGTCCCCTGCAGTCTGTCCTGTCTTCATGGCATGTGACGAAGACCTTCGTGTACACATGCAGCCAACGACATCCTTCCTCGATCTTACAGCATGCAAGATCTGTCCGTGAGGAAGCGTTTTGCAATGCACGGGCCCTGTTTTTCCGGAAGATATGGATATGCGCAGCCTGAAGTACAGTGTACAGTGCAGGAGAGAG
>CASEWR010000122.1 GCA_949291675.1 uncultured Desulfovibrio sp.
TTCTGCTGCATGTACACGGCAAAACAGGCCGTTCTGACCAAGGACCACATCCCGGATTCCCAGTCCTATGTCTTCTACATGGACATCCGTGCTGCCGGTAAGCTCTATGACGAGTTCACCCGCAGAGCCATGGAAGAGTACGGCACCGAGTACATCCGCGGCCGTGTGTCCAAGATCTACCCCGATGGCAATGGCCAGCTCATTGTCTGCGGCGCTGACACCCTGCTCGGCCAGCGTGTGGAAGTGCCCTGCGACCTCGTTGTGCTGGCAGTGGGCATCAATGCCAGCAAGGGTGCCTCGCACCTGGCTGAAAAGCTGCGCATTTCCTATGACCAGTACGGGTTCTTCCTGGAAGGTCACCCCAAACTGCGTCCTGTGGAAACCAATACCGCAGGCGTCTTCCTGGCCGGCGTGTGCCAGGGCACCAAGGACATTCCCAGTTCCGTTGCCCAGGGTTCCGCTGCTGCAGCCAAGGTCCTGTCCCTCTTTGCCCGCGACAAGCTGGAAAACGACCCCCAGATTGCCCATGTGAACGCAAGCCGCTGTGTTGCCTGCGGCAAGTGCATCCGCTGCTGCCCCTTCGGCGCCATCAGGGAAGAAGAGTTCCGCGGCCAGCTCAAGGCCAAGGTCATCGACACTGTGTGCCAGGGCTGCGGTCTGTGCACGGCAACCTGCCCGCAGGGTGCCATTCAGCTCTCACATGCCACTGACAACGAGATACTTGCGGAGGTGAACCTGTTATGCCAGTTCTAGAAGGCAAAGAACTCAGGATTGTGGCCTTTTTGTGCAACTGGTGCTCCTATGGCGGCGCAGACACCGCAGGTGTTGCCAGAGCAACGCAGCCCACAGACCTGCGTATTATTCGTGTCCCCTGCTCGGGACGTATTGACCCTCTCTTCATTCTCCGCGCTCTGCTCAATGGTGCGGACGGCGTGCTTGTGTCCGGCTGTCATCCCAATGACTGCCACTATTCCGCAGGCAACTTCTACGCCAGACGCCGCCTGGAAGTGCTCAAGCAGTTCCTGCCCATCCTTGGTATTGATGACAGGCGCTTCGAATACACCTGGGTGTCCGCCTCCGAAGGTGCCCGCTGGCAGCAGGTGGTCACCAATTTCACCAACCGTATCCACGAGCTCGGACCTGCCCCGCGCCTTGAGAACGTCGAGCCCCTGCTCGAAATTGCCGACATGGCCTTAAAGCCCCTGCGCGCCCTGGGCACTGGCCAGAAGGCTCCCCTTGATGACCTCAAGGCTGCCATCAAGGCCAGGCTCAAGGACCTTGATGTGGTGATCGGCTGGCAGAAGGGCTATGACGATGCCCACACCATCCCGCTCTTCATGCGTACAGAAGAGGACGTGGACCGTCTGGTCTGGGGTCCGTTCAATGTGAACAACCCTGCCACCTACGTGAACGAGTTCATCGGCACCGCGCTGCCTCTGGCCAAAAAGAAGAAGATCGGCCTGGTGGTCAAGGGCTGCGACAGCAAGTCTGTTGTGGAGCTGCTGCAGGAAAAGCTCATTGACAAGGAGAACATTGTTCTCTTTGCCCTGCCCTGCGAAGGCACCTTTGACATGGCCCGCATCGACAGGGAGCTCGGCCGCTACCTCAGCATCGACAAGGTTGAGTACGACGAAGCCGGTGTCACCATCACTGCTGACGGCAAGGAGCATCGCTTCTGCATCACGGACTATGCCCAGGGCAAGTGCTACAACTGCACCATGCCTCTGGCCCCCACTGCAGACGAGTCCTTCGGCACCATGCCCGAGATCAGCGGCACGCCTGGCACACCTCCGGAACTGGCCATGCTCGACAAGATGACCCTCGAGCAGCGCTTTGCCTTCTGGAAGGGTGAAATGGACCGCTGCCTGCGCTGCTATGCCTGCCGCAACGCCTGTCCCATGTGCGTGTGCCGCGACTACTGCATTGCAGACAGCCGCGAGCCGCACTTCATTTCCCAGGAATGGTCAGTGCGCGAGAAGATCTACTTCCAGTGCATCCATGCCATGCATCTTGCCGGCCGCTGCACCTTGTGCGGTGAATGCCAGCGCGCCTGCCCGGTGGGTATCCCGATTCTTGCCCTGCGCCAGCAGATAGTCCGCGTCATCGGCCAGCTCTTTGACAACTACAAGAGCGGCATGGATGCGCAGGCCGTTCCGCCGCTGCTGTGCTACCAGGTTGAAGAAGCGAACATCAAGCAAAGGGAGCTGTGAGATGGGCACATTCAGATTCGCTACATCCTCTGATTTCCCGGCTCTCCTTGCCTTTCTTGCCAGGGAGAACCGCGTCCTCGTTCCGGTGGTCAAGCCTGCCGTGAAACCCTCGGTGGTCTTCGAGCCCTGGAAGGAGGGTCTGGAATTCACCCTTGACAAGGCCACCGTGCCTGCCAAGGAAGCAGTCCTGCCCCAGACCGAAACCCTGGTCACCTACACCAAGACCAGGAATCCCGAGGAGCCGGACAAGTTCCTCCTGAAACTCGACGACACCCCTGAGGCTGTGCCCACCGTGGTCTTTGCCACCCGCGCCTGCGACGCCCGCGGCTATGCCACCCTGGACAGGCCCTTCATGAACGGTCTCTATAAAGACCCCTACTATACTGCCAGGCGCAACAGCCTGACGGTCATTACCCTGACCTGCAACAGCGGCTGCAATACCTGCTTCTGCCACTGGGTCGGCGGCGGTCCTTCCTCGCCGGAAGGCTCGGACATTCTCATGACCGAGATTGCCGACGGCTATGTGCTGCAGGCAGTCACAGACAAGGGCAAGGCCGTTCTGGAAGCCTCTCCGCTCAAGGATGCCGCAGACAGGGAAGCCGAGGTCATGGACGTGCGCAAGCAGGCCTGGCGCACCCTTATTGCCAGAGAGGACCTGACATACGCTCCTGACCGTGTCCTGGAACGCTTCACGGACATGGACTTCTGGACAAAGGAAACAGACCGCTGCCTTTCCTGCGGTGCCTGTACCTACTTCTGCCCGAGCTGCTACTGCTTCAACATGACTGACGAAGGCAGCGGCATGGGCAAGCCCGGACGCCGCCTGCGCAGCTGGGACAACTGCATGAGCTCCCTCTTCACCAGAGAAGCCAGCGGTCACAACCCCAGGGCCAGCAAGGCAGAACGCATGCGCCAGCGCGTGACCCACAAGTTCGCCACCTATCCGGAAAACTGGGGTGCGTTCTCCTGCATGGGCTGCGGACGCTGCATCAGCAACTGCCCTGCACGCATCGACATCAGACGTATTGTGCTTGATGCCATTGAATACGGGACCAAGGAGTAGGGAATGGCAACAAAGACAAAGAAGCCTGCAGCCACCAAAAGTGGCGCAGCAAAGAAAAAGACCACTGCAAAGGCCGCTGCCCCCGCAAAGGCCCTTGAAGTGAAGGAACAGACTCCTCCCGCAGTGGCAGAAGAAGCACAGGCACCTGCAGTGGCTGAACCTGCTGCTGTGCCTGCACCTGCAGCAGCGAAGAAGGCTCCTGCCAAAAAGGCTGCAGCAAAGAAGGAAGCACCTGCCAAGGCTGCTGAAGCACCGGCTGAGGCTGCACAGGCAGCTCCTGCCGAAGCCGCCGAAACACCTGCCGAGGAGCCCGCCAAGGCTGCTGAAGCACCCGCTGAGGCTGCACCGGCAGCTCCTGCCGAGGCCGCCAGGGCTGCCAGGCCTGAGCCCAGGATTCGTCTTGTGCCCAACTCTGACGGCTCCAAGCTCACGGAAATCGTGGCCAGGCCCGTCAATGCCGGCAACCCCTACAAGCCCATGGAAGCCACGGTTCTTGAAGTCATCACGGAATCTCCGAACATCAAGACCATCCGCGTTACCCTGGACGACCCGGAAGTTGCCAGAAACTTCACCTACGAGCCCGGCCAGGTAGGTCAGCTCTCCGTCTTCGGCGCAGGCGAGTCCACCTTCGTCATCAACTCCCCGCCGTCCCAGAAGGACTATCTGCAGTTCTCCGTCATGCAGGCCGGCGAGGTGACCACGGTCATCCATAACCTCTGCAAGGGCGACAAGGTCGGTGTGAGAGCTCCTCTCGGCCGTCCCTTCCCCTATCAGCTGTGGAAGGGCAAAAAGCTCTTCTTCATCGGCGGCGGTATCGGTATGGCCCCCATCAGGACCATCATGCTGCACTGCCTTGAGCACAGCAGCGAATACGAGAAGATCAGCCTGCTCTACGGCTGCAGAACCCCTGATCTCATGCCCTACAAGTATGAGCTCGAAGACTGGCTGAATCGTCCTGACCTCGACTGCACACTGACCATCGACATCGAGTCCGAAGGCTGGCCGTATGAAGTAGGTATGATTCCCAACGTCCTGCGCAAGCTCAATCCCAGCCCCGACAACTGCATAGCCATCCTCTGCGGCCCGCCGGTCATGATCAAGTTCACCCTCATGGCACTTGATGAGCTCGGTTTTGCCCATGAGAATGTGTACACCACGCTGGAAAAGCGCATGAAGTGCGGTATCGGCATCTGCGGTCGCTGCGGCATTGGCGGCAAGTACGTCTGCCTTGACGGCCCTGTGTTCTCTCAGAAGGAACTGGACGAACTGCCGCCGGAACTCTAGGCCGGACAGAACTGACAGCAACTTCCCCATATTCCCCATAGACAGAGATGGCCCCGGAAACCAGTGGTTTCCGGGGCCATGTGCTTTTGTTGCTGCGCCTGCCATCAGGCGCATTGTGCAGTCTGGTTAGCGAATCAGACAGTTGCCGTCCTCACATTCCGCTGAGGGAATGACAGGGGTGAGCTGCACAAGCACAATGCGCTCTCTCGGGCCTGTGCCATCTGCCACCAGGGTCGCACGCATAAGGCCTGATGGCAGCGCCTGATTTGAGATGGCAACAAAGGTACCGTTGCCTGTCACCATGCGTACAGGGCCTGCAGAAGACTCACGCAGGTTCTTGAACTTCGCGGACTTGACGATCAGATGCCTGTTGCGAATTGTCTCCAGGAAGTGTTCCTTGTCCTGCACATGGCCATTGGAGCCGATAAAGATAAAGTTCGAGGAAAGGAGTCTGTCCAGACTGTCCGCATCTGCGTCAAGCAGAGCCTCCACAAAGAGGTCCACAGGGTCTGCAGCAGCCTTTGCCTCATACGGGGCAAGGGCAAGGCCTGCAGCAAGCAGCACCGGAGCGAGACAGAACAGCGACAGCAGACGGGAGAGTGCGGACAGCATGGAACCTCCTAAAAACCTTCCTCCAGCGGGGGCCACACAAGGCTGTTTTCGCCTGGCACAGCCAGCTTCCTGTCAGCCTTTGCCACAGACACCCTGCGGCCCTGCACATGGACGCGTCCTTCGGCAATCCACTGCACAGCCTGGGGGTAGATGCGGTGCTCAAGGACATGGATGCGATTCATCAGAGACTCCTCATCATCCTCTGCGTCACAGGGCACTGCGGCCTGAATGATGATGGGACCGGAGTCCACTTCCATCTCCACAAAGTGCACCGTACAGCCCGAGAGCTTGACCCCGTGGGCCAGAGCATCCGGGCCTGCGTGCACGCCGCCGCCAAAGGCAGGCAGCAGTGAGGGATGGATGTTGATGACCCTGTTTTTGAAGGCATCGAGGAAGGTGCTGGTCAGCAGGCGCATATAGCCTGCCAGAACAATGAGTTCGGCACCGCTCTTCTTCAACGCCTCGGTCATCACCGCGTCAAAGGCCTCACGGGAAGGATAGGCCTTGTGATCCTCCATCTGCCAGGGAATGCCTGCAGCCTTGGCGCGCTCGATGACACGGGCGTTGGGACGGTTGCAGAAGATGAGCCTGATGTCCACATCGAGAACACCCTGCTTCATGAGGTCAATCATGGCCTGGGCATTGGTCCCGTTTCCAGAGGCGACAATGGCTATGGGCAGAGACATGTGATCACTCCTTCGTGGTACCCCGGGCAGCTTGCAGCACCCTGCGTACCTTGCGTTATCTTGTACTAGCTAATCCTTGCTGTAGTGGGCTGTCAGCGCCTCCACAAGATGGGGAATGGAGAAATTCTCCGGCACAAGGCCAGGCGTAAGACCGTAGCTCTCGATGGTTCTGGCAGTGACAGGGCCTATGGCTGCAAGCAGGACCCCGGGATGCTCCTTCATGGTCTGCGCAGGCACAAGGGAGAAGAAATTGTCCACAGTGGACGAGGAACCAAAGGTCACACAGTCAATGTCGCCTGCCAGAATGCGCTGCAGGATTTCGTCCTTCGGGGCATCCTCGGGCACTGTCTCATAGCAGGGCACCACATCCACTGTGGCACCGGCCTTTGCAAGGCAGTCAGGCAGCACCTCGCGAGCTTTGGCGGCTCTGGGCAGCAGGATGCGTGCTCCTGCAAGAGAGCCTGTCTTTTCCAGGGCCTCCACCACGCTCTCTGCCACATACTTGTCCGGCACAAGGTCAGGACAGAGCCCATGCTCTTCCAGGGCCTTTGCCGTGGCAGGGCCTATGGCGGCAATGCGGGCAGTGCACAGGGCTCTGGCATCACGGCCAGCCTTGCGCAGGGCCGTCCAGAACCAGCGCACCCCGTTGACTGAGGTGAAGATGACCCACGAGTAGGAGGCAAGCTCTTCCACGGCCTTGTCCAGGGCGGCATTGTCCTCCAGAGGCTCAATGCGGATAGTGGGGAACTGCACCACTTCTGCACCGAGTTCCTGCAGGGTCATGGCCAGGGAGCTTGCCTGCTCTCTGGCTCTGGTCACCACAATGCGGCGGCCGAAGAGGGGGCGTTTCTCAAACCAGTTGAGCTCGTCGTGCAGGGAGCAGACCTTGCCCACCACGATGACGGAAGGGTTGGTGAAGCCCTGCCTGACGGCCTCTTCGGGCAGTGTGGCCAGTGTGGCCACCAGGGAGCGCTGCCTCGGTGTGGTGCCCCTGTAGACAAGGGCTGCCGGGGTCTCGGGATCAAGGCCGCTGGCCAGCAGATTCTCCACAATATTGGGCAGGTTCTTCATGCCCATGACAAAGACCAGGGTGGAAGCTGACCTGGCAAGCGCATCCCAGTTAATGGCGCTCCTGGCCTTGTCGGGATTCTCATGGCCTGTGACAATGGTCACTGAGGAGGCAAAGTCCCTGTGGGTCAGGGGGATGCCTGCATAGGCAGGAGCGGAAATGGTGGAGGAGATGCCCGGCACTTCCTCAAAGGCAATGCCTGCAGACAGAAGCTCCTGTGCTTCCTCGCCGCCGCGCCCGAAGATATAGGGGTCACCGCCCTTGAGGCGGGCCACCAGCTTGCCTTCCTGTGCCTTTTGCACCAGCAGGGCATTGATCTCATGCTGCTTCAGGGCATGCTGATCGGCAATCTTGCCCACGTAGATGCACTCGGCATCCTTTCTGGCCAGGGAAAGATAGCTGGCATTGGCCAGGGCGTCGTAGACGACCACGTCGGCAAAGCCGAGAATTTCCTTTGCCCTGAGGGTGAGGAGACCGAAGTCACCGGGGCCGGCTCCTATGAGATAGACCTTACCGCTCATGCAGCACCTCCGCGGCCAAGTTCAAGAAGAGTTCTGGCAGCAAAGCCCGTAGCTCCCTTGTCGCACAAGGGTGTGTCTTTCTCAGACCAGTCCAGAGCTGCAATGTCCAGGTGCGCCCAGCGGGTGCCCTCAGGCACAAAATGCTCCAGGAAGAGGGCTGCTGTAATGGCACCGCCGGCACGGCCGAAGGCAGAGTGGCAGATGTCGGCAATGGGGCTTTCCAGCTTCTTGGTGTAGCCCTTCCACAGGGGCATGCGCCAGTAGTTTTCCCCAGCGCAGTGCCCGGCACTCTGAACGCGCTCAGCCAGCTCGTCATCATTGCAGAACAGACCGCCAAGCTCCTCGCCCAGAGCCACAGCGCAGGCACCGGTGAGTGTTGCCACGTCCACCAGCACCTCGGGCTTCCAGCGGCTGCAGGCATAGGAAATGGCGTCGCACAACACAAGGCGCCCCTCGGCGTCTGTGTTCACCACCTCAATGGTGTCCTTTGAGTAGCCCTGCACAACATCGCCGGGTTTCACGGCATTGCCGTCAGGCATATTCTCTGCCAGGGGCATGAGGGCAACAACGCGGCGGGGCACTTCTTCCTCGGCCAGGGTGAGCATGGCAGCCAGCACTGCGGCAGAGCCGGTCATGTCGCCCTTCATCTGATGCATGTTGGCAGAAGGCTTGAGTGAGATGCCGCCGGAGTCAAAGGTGATGCCCTTGCCGATAAAGACCAGGGGAGCCTCGTCCTCATGCCCTTCGGGGGCATGCTCGAGAATGACCAGGCGGGGAGCATGGGAAGAGCCTCTGCCCACGGCAAGGTGAGCGCCAAAGCCCTGCTCCTGCAGTGCTGTCTCATCCAGCACCTCGCAGCGCAGCTTGGTTTCTTCAGCAAGCTGCCTGGCCTTTTCGGCATAGGTCACGGGATTGAGCACATTGCCGGGTGCAGCAGCAAGCTTGCGGGCTTGAATCACGGTCAGAGCGGACCTTTCGCCGCGTCTGGCAGCCTGACGGGCATTTTCCGGCACATACTGTCCGCGGAAGCCCACAGCCAGCCATTCCAGGCAGGGCGTCAGCTCCTCGCGGGTGGTCTTCTTGTACCTGGCGTTCTGAGAGTTGGCGAGAACGCAGGCATAGACAGCCTCTTCGAGCACGCGCTCGGCATTGCCGAAGCGCTCAAGGCTGGACCAGGGAATGTGTGCAGAGGTAAAGTGCATGGCCCTTGCCTTGCGCAGGCCTTTTGCATAGGCAGTGCGCAGCACGTCCATGGCATTGTTCGAGCTCAGGCATTCCTTGCCCATGCCGATGAACATGACCCTGGAATAGGCCAGATCCGGGTGTCCGTAGACAATATTGATTTCGTTCTTGCGACCGGTCACATCCCTCATGCCGGGAGCAATCTGCAGGAAGGGGGCAGCATCAAAGAGCTGTGCACAGCTTTCCCGCACATTTTCTCCCTCCCAGAGGGGAATCAGGGCCACGTCGGCAGACCATTTGTCCTCGCCACCGGCATGGAACCGTATTTCAAGATCGTTCGCTATATGTTTGCTTTCACTTGCACTCACGGCGAAGCTCCTTTTGAGTCAACTTGAGTCAATTTGCGTGAATTTGATTGAAATTGATTTGAATTGCGGCGCAGTATATGCGCACAAGGCCTTGCTTGCCAAGTACCGCAGCCAGCCCGCAAGCCCGCACAGGCAAGCCCCATACCTGTCTCACTAGCGCCATGTGGCACCTGAGTGCAGGGGCCTGGCAGCCATGCCCTGACTGCCCTTTGCCAGCGTCATTCTGTCAGCTCTGCAGCCAGCCTTTCAGCCAGTTGTACAGCCTGTTCTGCACCAGGCCATGCTTCTTGAACCATGCTCTTCTATATCCACGTTCCCTTCTGCCGCGCACGCTGCGCCTACTGTTCCTTCTACTCCCTGGCTACAGGCCACAGGGCTCTGCCCGAAGGCTATGTGCCGGGCCTTCTGCGCGACATAGCCTGGCTTGGCAAACGCCATGGCAATGACACGGCAGGCCCTGTCACCAGTATCTTCTTTGGCGGTGGTACGCCGAGCCTGCTGGAGCCGGGAGATATGGAGTGCATCCTTGCCGGTATAGCCCGGGCCTTTCCCGTGGCAGAACAGTGCGAAATCACCATGGAGGCCAACCCTGAGAGCCTGCAGGACAGAACACGCGTCCAGGGCTTTCGTGCAGCCGGCATCAATCGCCTGTCCATGGGCGTACAGACCATGACCGATGATGGCTTGAAAACGCTGGGGCGTATTCACACAGTCTCCCAGGCCCTGCAGGCTGCCGACAATGTTCATGCCGCAGGCTTTGCTTCCTTTGGTCTGGATCTCATGTGGGGCCTGCCGGGGCAGAGCTGCGGAGACTGGTGTCAGGTGCTGGAGAATGCCTGTTCCCTTGCGCCACACCATATCTCAGCCTACAGCCTCACAGTGGAAGAAGGGACGCGTCTTGCTGAGGCCGTGGAGAAAGGACGCCTTGTCCTGCCTGATGAGGATGAGCTTGCCCGCATGTTTCTGGAGGGTCATGCCTCTTTGGCTGCACACGGCTTTGAGCACTACGAAATTTCCAATTTCGCAAGATCGGGACATCGCTGCCGCCATAATCTCGGCTACTGGCAGGGAGAAGACTACCTGGGCGCAGGTCCTGGAGCAGTATCGACCTGGCAACATGTGCGCATCTCAGAGCCCTGTGACCTGAAGCTCTGGCTCGACACGGAGCCGGAAGAACGTCCCAGAGAAAGGGAAGAACTGGACGTGGCAACAGTGCGTGAAGAGCGCATCATGCTCTCCCTGCGCACTGCGCGCGGTCTGGACGTGACTGCTGCTGATATGGACCAGGGTGAGAGCTTTCTTGCACAGCATAGAGCCTACATCGAGGCACTGTTGCGTGCAGGCCTGGCCCGCATTGACGAGGAAGACGGCAGGACCTTCTTTGCCCTCACCCCGGAGGGCATGCTCGCCTCAAACGAAATTGTGGCCAGATTCTTTTAAGCTGCTTTGATCTCAAAGTGTCCGGGACAACGAGCCGGTTCGGATTGTTTCACGTGAAACACTAAGCGTGAAAACGCCTTCTGGGTGCAGCACGGTGCCTCTATCTCTGCCCTGCTGCGTGCAGGCCTGGCCCATATTGCCAGGGTAGACGGCAGGACCTTCTTCGCCCTCACCCCGGAGGGCATACTCGCCTCAAACGGGATTGTGGCCAGATTCCTCCAAGCTGCTTCAGCCTCAGCAAGACCGGGACAACGTGCCGGTTCGGACTGTTTCACGTGAAACACTGAGCGTGAAAACGCCTGCCGGGTACAGCACAGTCCCTCTGTCTCAGCTTTGTTGCGTGCAGGCCTTGCCCATATTGCCAGGGAAGACGGAGGACCTTCTTCGCCCTTACCCCGGATGGCATGCTTGCCTCAAACATGGTTGTGGCCAGATTCTTCCAAGCTGCTTAAGCCTTAGCAAGGCCAAAACAACGTGCCGGTCCGGAATGTTTCACGTGAAACACTGAGCGTGAAAACGTCTGACTGTACAGAGCTGGGATTCAAAAAAGTTCCTTGTGGTTCTGTCTGCACGCGCAGGGCATGTCTGCTCATCGAAAAACATCGTCTTCTGCATCCTGGCTCTCAACATAGTTCTGTATGTCCTCCTCAGTAACAGTGCCAGTACTGCAGCAGAGATATCCGTCTGCCCACATGATCTGCCCAACATAGTATTTTCTCAAAGCTTTGAATTCATGGAACAGTAAAGAGGACGTTCTCTCCTTGAACTGTTGCATCAACTCACTGACCGACAGAACCGGAGGGATTGAGACCAGCATATGGACATGATCAGGAGACACTGTTCCCTGCAAAATCTCGACACGGTTCTTTTCACACAGCATGCGCAGTATATCTCTGCATCGGACAGCAATATCTCCTCTCAGCACCTTTTTGCGGCACTTTGTCGTCCATGCCAAATGCAATTGCGCGGAAATGACAGTGTGTGATCCTTTTCGATATGTGCTCATGACAACAGCTTAGCACAAGACCGCTGAAGTCTCCACAGAAAGAAGATTTCAGAAAACGGCTCCAGGGAGTATTTCTGAGCAGAAAAAGACGCTGCTGTCTGCACGGCAGGGGATACAGTCATATTCACAACTGCCCTCACCCCAGCTATGACGGAGAGGCAGTTGTCGCGAGTTTTTGTTTCACGTGAAACACCTCCCACTGCCCGGACACAACAGGCAAACGAAAACGCCCATGCCCACAGACTGAGGCGCTGTATTTCAGCCCTCATGGCGTGGGAGTGAGGAGCGTGTGGGCTAGAGTATACCGGAGCATCCAGTTCGGAATCCAGAGACAAACGTGCACGAGGGCCCGTGTAGTGTGCGCAGGTACAGCCCATCCATGATGTCTTTCAATGCTGTATAGTCAGTGGTGAACAGACAGAGACTATTCCCAGGGAAAGAGCCCGAACTTTCGCATGTGCCCACCCCAGATGCGGTCATAGTGCGAATCAAAACTACGGGGGCTGTTGTAGAGTTCATAGAGTTCTCTGATCCCCTTTGGCACTGAGAGGAGTCCGCCCTTTCCTGCCAGATACAACCAGCCGCGCCTGTACTTCGCTTCCGCAGCAAAGCGTGCCTTTTCATACCATGCCAGTGCCTGCTCATAGTTCTGCTCGACGCCGATTCCGAACTCATAGAGCGTGCCGACCATATAGGGAAACTCCCATTTGCGAACTGCCTTTGCCAGCATCTCCTTTCCCTTTTCAAAATTCTGTTCGACGCCATCGCCCTTGAAATACATCATGGCAATCTCAATTCTGGCCTTTCTGCTGTCTTTCCTGGAACGTTCAGCAATCTTCTCCAGCCAGAGAACTGCCTGTTCTTCATCCCTGGACAGGCCGTACTGACCTTTCCGAAAGAAAGAGCTCAGGTCATAGTAGCCCTGGAATTCTCCCAGAGCAGCAGCTCTGTCATAGTACGCGATTGCCTTGTCCAGATCCCTGATCCGCTCATCCTTGAGATAGAGTTCCCCAAGTCTGAGCATAGATTCCGTATCGTTCAGCGTACAGCCCTTTTCATACCAGAAGACGGCCCTGTCTATGTCATTTCGTCCCGGGCTCAGCCAGAGTTCGCCAAGCAGCCTGATGCCGGTGAGGTCATTGTGTGCTGCTGCCTTTTCATACCAGGAGATGCCCAGCCGCTGGACCACATCTTCAGGTCCGAGCTCCCCGGAAAAAAAGATGTGCCCCAGGAAGATCATGGCCATGGTATTGTTCAGATCGGCAGCCTTCGTAAACCACTTCACTGCCTCCAGCGCATCCCTGTCCACAAAGTATTCTCCTGTATAGAAGGCTATGGCCAGGTGGAGGATTGCCCTCACATCGTTGTGTTCGGCAGCCTGAAGGTAGAGGGTGCGTATCTGCGTGCGAATCGCCGGGTCTTTACTGCGACTGTTAAGCTTTGCGGCCAGCCTGCGCATGGCAACGCTATTACCAAGTGCTGCGGCCTTTCTGTAGCACTCGCGCACCTTTTCATTGATATGCTGGCCAGCATACTTCCTGTCGTACAGATCCCCCAGGGCAAGCATTGCCCAGGAATTATTCCTGGCTGCTGACTTCTCAATCCAGGCAAGCCCCTCCTCCAGAGATTTCGGAGCGCCCCCTTCCCCCCGGACATAAAGGAGCCCTACTGCAAGCTGGGCATCTGCATCGCCGCGCTCTGCTTCCTTTTTCAGACTGGGGAAGTTCGGATTCTTGATTACAAATCCCCGATCCTTATCAAGAGTCATTCTGGCAATCATCATGTCCACCTTCAGATAGGGACCCGCCTTTGCGACAGGCACTACTGCTCCCAGACTGTCAGCTTCTTTTGCCTGCACACAGTCCGACTGAAGGGCAATCATCCACAGACAGCAGCAGATAAGAACAGCTGCACGCAGCTGTGCTGGAAAATAAGCAGATACTCTGTGCACGTCTGTCTGCACAATCTCTTGCACTAATCGTCCCTGTCCGGAAAAGGACGCATCTGTTCTGTCAAAAGCGTTCACGGGTCTGCTCCTGAACACCATACAGTCCGTCTTCATGGCACTGCTGCTCTGCCTTAATGCGCAGCACGTCGCCCTGTTTTGCATTTTGTTGTACCACGCTCCGTGCAGAAAGAACAGTACAGTGACTAGCCGGAACACATTCACTGTCCCTGCCTGTGTTGTTTCACGTGAAACAAGAGACGTCCACGCATGATATTCGTCCTGCACAGGCAAATGGGATGCTCGTGAAGGCCTGCTTTTCTCCTGGACAGCAGAACTGCCTTGTCATGAGAGGCCTCTGTCCTTTTGAGGGAAAAAGAGCAGACGCATATCCCATGTCTCTTTCCAAAGTGCCTGCTCTGGCGTAGAGGCAGAGGCACTGTCCGGGAAGGTCGCCGGCAGGTCAGACTCTCATTCCACTTTTTCGAGGCGCATATGCAGCACTGCGTTCCGCACATTCTCCGGGCTCTCAGATTCTGCTTCTTCTTTCTCGGTGCAGGCTACAGTTTACTCATGTCGCGTATGCCGGCACTCAGCGCCCAGTGCAATGCAGATGAAGCTGCCATTGGTGTTGCCGTGCTCTGCCTTGGTGCCGGCAGCCTGCTGGGCTTTGTCCTTGTCCCTGTTCTGCAGAATCGTTTTCAGACCAGGACGATCTTCAGGACAGGAACCATACTGATGCTCTGCACACTGCCCCTGTGCGGTCTTGCAGACAGCGTGCTCTTTCTCTGGGTATCCTTTGTCATTGGCGGTTTTTTCTATGCCATCTCGGAAGTCTGTGCCAATGTCCAGGGCATTCTCTTTGAAATACGCTCTCGCAGAAACTGCCTTTCGAGCATGTACGCCTCCTACAGCTGCGGCTGTCTTGCAGGCTCTCTCTATGCTGCCATATGTGCCTTCCTCGGACTGACGCCTTTTGTTACCTTCTGCTCAGCAGCACTACTCCTTTTCGCCGGACGTGTCGTTGCAGTCCGCTATCTTCTCAAGGACAGCAGGCCGAAGACCGAAAACACAGGCACCTCCTCCCAAACAGGTATCCCGGGCATCACCATCTTGTGTGGTTTTCTGGCCATGTGTGCCTACACAGTATCAGGGGCAAGCGCAGAATGGAGCGCCCTGCTGCTTAACACTGTCAAAGGCGCTGATGAGGGCACATCTGCCCTGGCCTTTGGCTGCTTTGCCATTTCTCTTGCCATTGGTCGTGCTTTCGGAGACGGGCTGCGGCTGCGCTACGGGGATTTCAGAACGCTGTTTTGCGGCTGCATGCTTTCACTTGCGGGACAGGCCTGCTTCCTTCTCTCTCCGTACCCCATTGTCTGTCTTGCAGGCTACGCGATTGCCGGCTTCGGCTTTTCCCCGGCAATTCCTATCCTGATGAGCAGAGGTGCCAAGAGAAAGGACATCACCCCACAGAAGGCAACAGCCATCATCTCAACCCTGGGGAATACAGGCGTGCTGATCATCCCCCCGGCCATTGGCTGGCTGGCAGGCCATTTCGGCCTCACCCAGGCTCTTCTGCTGCCGGTTGTACTGACACTCATCGTCATGTCCAGCTCGCTGATCTTCAGAAAGCCTGCCTGACCCACTCAAAGCCCGCCTTTGCGGATCGGCAAAACAGGAGTCATGCTCAGACTTTCCCTCCCACGCTGCTCTTCCTGTTCTCTGCCGGCGGTACAAAGACATGAGAGCATCTGAACAGCATACAGCTCGTCTGTGTCTGTATCTCGCTCCTGAGTGTGAGTATTGCCACTGATCCGGCCTCGTTCTTCAGTCGCTTCAGCTGCAAGACCTGCGAGCTGACAAGCTGGGGTAAGCAGATACCTGCTGCCACAGAGTACTCCCAACCTCTGCGCTACGTCTCAGTGCCATTTAAAACCTCCTGCTGTGTCCTGACACTGTTTCACGTGAAACATCCCCGCACCTCCAGGGCAATGTCTGACCGAATTGTGCCTTTACGGAAACGGCATTGCCAGTGGCTCCCCTTGTATCCGCATCTTTGTTGCTAAAGCTCTGATGCTCTACTCTCTGTCTGACTATCAGAGCACGTGCCGATCAATGTCCTTGCGGGTGCGTTGACCGGCTTTTCTTTTCAACGTGCTGACACATAGAGCAGGAGGTCTGGAGGAGCTCCTCCCCGTCTGGCGTCAAAGGCAGACTTCATCGTACTACTTGCACAGCAGACATCCTGCTCTCTGTCACTGTCAGACACAGAAGTCTGCTCCCATGTACACGTTGCACGACACCCCAGGACCTCTCCCCTTCGTCCAACGCAGACGACGGAGCACCGCCACACGTTGTGTTTGTACAGGCGTGCTGCCCTCTCTGTCTCTATCAGACACGGAAGCCTGCTCCCTGGTGCGTGTTCGTCACATTCTGAAGCCTCGGCAGACTTCAGACGCATATGGCAAAACGCTGTCCACGTACACGTTGTACGACACATCCTGGGGCACAGTCTTGCGTCAGACGCATACAACGAAGAAGCAATGACTCTCGTCACAGTACTACGGCAAATGTTGGGACTGCGTCAGTGTCCTGCGTCTCAACTGGCCCTCAAATGTTTCACGTGAAACATCCTGTCACTCCCTGGGCAATGTTTGACTGTATTGCGCCTTTGCGGAAACGATATTGCCAGTGGCTCCCCTTGTATTCGCATCTCCACGGCTAGAGCTCTGCTCAGTACTCCCCTTCTGGCTATCAGAGAACGTGCCGGTCAATGTCCTTGCGGGTGCGTTGACAGACTTTTCTCAACGTGCAGACACACAGGGCAGCAGGTCTGGAGGACCATTACGCTGTCTGGCGTCAAAGGCGGACGCAGCTCCCATTGTGCTACTTGTACGGACACACGAGTCTGCTCTCATGTACACGTTCCACGACACACCAGGACCTCTACCCTTCGTCCGACGCAGACGGGGGAGCACAGCCACGCGTTGCGTTTGCACAGGCATCATGCCCTCGTCTGTGTCAAACAAGATGTCTGCTCCCATGTACAAGTTGCACGACACACCAGGGCATCTACCCTTCGTCCAGCGCGGACGGCGGAGCACCGCCATACGTTGCGTTTGTACTGGCATCATGCCCTCGTCTGTGTCAAACAAGATGTCTGCTCCCATGTACAAGTTGCGCGACACACCAGGTCTTCTCCCCTTCGTCCAGCGCAGACGACGGAGCACCGCCCCGCGTTGCGTTTGTACTGGCATCCTGCTCCTTGTTTCTGTGGGACAGAGACGACAAAACGCTGCCCCATACCCGTTGTACGGCACTTCCTGGGGGCAGCGTCAGTGTCCGGCGTCTCCGCAGGCACCTGAATGTTTCACGTGAAACATCCTCGCACTCCCTGGACAATGTTTGACCGTTTTGTACCTTGCGGAAACGGCATTGCCAGTGACTCCTCTTGTATTCGCATCTCCACCGCTAGAGCTCTGCTCTGTACTCCCCTTCTGGCTATCAGAGAACGTGCCGGTCAATATCCTTGCTGAGCATTGACCAGCTTTTCCATTTTCAAAGTGCAGACACACAGGACAGGAGGTCTGGAGGACCATTTCCCCATCTGGCTGCAAAAGCAGACGCAGACCACAATGTGCTACTTGTACGGACACAGGAGTCTGCTCTCATGTACACGTTGCACGACACACCAGGACCTCTACCCTTCGTCCAACGCAGACGACGGAGCACTGTCACTCGTTGTATTTGTACAGGCATCCTGTCCTCGTCTGTGTCAAACAAGGTGCCTGCTCCCATGTACGAATTGCACGACACACCAGGACCTCTACCCTTCGTCCAACGCAGACGGCGGAACACTGCCACACGTTGCGTTTGTACTGGCATCCTGCTCTCGTCCCTGTCAGGCACAGAAGTCTGCACCCTGTAAGGCGTGTTCGTCACATTCTGAAGCCTCGACTGACATCAGACGCATATGACAAAACGCTGTCCGCGTACCCGTTGTACGACACATCCTGGGGCACAGTCTTGCGTCAGACGCATACAACGAAGAAGCAGTGACCCTCGTTACAGTACTACGGCAAATTTCGGGGGCAGCATCAGTGTCCGGCGTCTCTACTGGCCCCAGAGTGTTTCACGTGAAACATCCCCGCACTCCCTGGACAATGTTTGACCGTTTTGTGCCTTGGGGAAACGGCATTGCCAGTGACTCCCCTCGTTTTCATAGCTCCGTTGCTTTCACAGTGCACACACAGGACAGGAGATCTGGAGGAACACTTCCTCGTCTGGCGGCAAAAGCAGACGCAGACCACAACGTGCTACTTGTACGGACACAGGAGTCTGCTCTCATGTACACGTTGCACGACACACCAGGACCTCTCCCCTTCGTCCAACGCAGACGACGGAGCACCGCCACTCGTTGCATTTGCACAGGCATCCTGCCCTCGTCTGTGTCAGACACAGGAGGCTGCTCTCATGTACACGTTGTACGACACCCCAGGAACTCTCCCCGATGTCATACGCAGACGACGGAGCACCGCCACTCGTTGCAGTTGCACAGGCATCCCGCTCCCTGTCTCAGTCGGACAGAGACGGCAAAACGCAGCCACGTACCCGTTGTACGGCACTTCCCGGAGCAGCGTCAGTATCCATTGTCTCTACAGCTCCAGAATGTTCCACGTGAAACATTCGCACGTGTCCGTCCTGCGCTGTCCTGAAGCACACTGGCTTCCATCCTGACACCAGTGTCTGACTGCAGACGGTACATTTATCAGCTACTCCGGGAACATTTCTTATTTCGTGACAACAGTCTCATGTTTCACGTGAAACACTCACACTGCTGCTGCGTCCATCCTTTTGGGCGGTGCGGAAAGCCGGCACTGCACAGAGATTGGCGCAGCATGGAGCGATCCCTGCCCTGCTCTTTTCCCCTGGGAGTAATGACACTCCCCCTGGCCATCCCATGCAGGGCGCGCACAGAAACAAAAAAGCCCCGGAAGATGCCTATCCCTCCAGGGCTGATGAAATTCTCTGTTGTCGTCCGGGACTGTTTCACGTGAAACAGTCCGACATCGACTTCTGGTTCTCAGCTTAAGAAAAACAGCTGCGTCTGAGCAAGGTGTTCGTACTGCTCACACACGCCCAGAGCCTCGATGGCCGTCCTGCCCACCGTACACAGGCCATGCTGGCTCATAAAGACAGCCTTGATGGCCGGGTCTGCAAAGCCCTGTGCCGTTGTCTCTGCGAGATCCATGGTTCCCGGTGCACAGGCCTTTGTCATGACCAGACTTGCCCGCCATGCCTCGGACTCAAAGAGTGGCATGCGCAAATAGTCCTGCTCTGAGACGCGCAGGGACAGGGCCAGCATGGCTGCAGGATGCACATGGAGCACACAGCTGATATCCGGGCGCTTCTTGTAGATGGCCACATGCATGGCAGTCTCACTGGAGAGCTTCGGGCCGCGGATGCAGACACCTTCTGCATCAGACAGGGCAATGTCACCGAGCTGCAGATGGCCCTTGGCCACACAGGTTCCGGTGACAAGCAGGACATAGCCGGTGGGCGTGTCTGCCGCAAGACGCATGCTCATATTCCCGTTGAAGCCACGCATAAACCCGCTCTGCCAGGCATCGCGACAGGCAGCCTGCATATCTGCCAGCGCACAGCCACAGGCCTTCTTGTCTGCACCAAGCTGTGCAAACTCCCTGTGCTTCATATCAATGGCATCAAGCCATTCCCTGAATACCTGTTTCATGCCTGCCTCCCTCAGCTGGAGAAATGATCAAAGCCTGTGAGTGCGTCCACTGGTTCCTTGTTGCAGAAGATTCTGTCCCCCTCGGTGACCACGCCGATTTCCCAGAAGTCCGGGATGGCCGCGTGCAGGGCCACCAGCATGTCAGGGGCGCAGCTGCCCAGCAGGGCATAATCATCACCGCCCAACAGGGCCTCATGGACAGGGTTCCTGCCATTTCTGCTGCACCAGGTGACCAGCTCCTTATGGAGCAGACCGGCAGGAATGAGCAGTTCAGCCCCAAGGCTCTGTCCTTCTTCATCCCAGACGCCGGTTTCGCCGGTGAGGCCCAGCAGACGGGGCAGGTCACGGGCAATGCCGTCAGAGAGATCCATGAGCGCAGGTGGTCTGGCATTCATGCCCACGCGGGCAAGCATCAGACCTGCATCCACCCTGGGCTCAGGCTTGAGCAGCGCCTGGCAGGCATTGGGATAGTCCTCAAAGGCAGCACGACCACGCTTTTCCAGCTCATACAGGCCTGCCCTGGCAAGGCCTATGGCGCCCACGATAAAGATGGAGTCACCAGGCATGGAGCCTGCACGGGAGAGGAAGCCCCCTACCCCGACCACTTCGCCAAAGACTGTGATGGAGACAGTAAGCTTGTCGGTTCTGGACAAGTCACCGCCAATAAGACCCAGGCCGTAGCGTGCGGCAAGGGAGCCCATGCCGTCAAAAAAGGCATTGAGCCACACAGGGTCAATGTTTCCCGGCAGCCCCAAGTTCAGGGTAAAGGCAAGAGGACGGGAGCCGCAGGCAGCAAGGTCGCTGATATTGCAGGCCAGGGCCTTGTGGCCGATTTCCTCTGCAGTGGCATAGGACGTTCTGAAATGCACGTCCTCAAGAAAGAGATCACTGCTGATGGACAGCGGCTTTCCTGCGGGCAGCAGGGCGCAGTCATCCCCGCGTCCGACAAGGATTCCGGGACGCCGTAAGGGGAAATAGCGTCTGAGTGTATTGAGTATGTCGTCCTCTGATCCAAATGGCCCTGCTGGCATACGTCACTCCTTCAGTCCCCTGCCTTCTGCAGGGGACGGCCTCGCAATGCTCGCCCGAAAAAGTTACTTCTTCACGAAGAGATAGGATGCGATGATGGTCTTGGTACCAAGCACAGGGAAGGAAACCTTCAGCTGATTGCCTTCCTGGACTGAGAGAATGCGTCCCTCACCGAACATGCGATGCTGACATGTCTTTATCCTGCCTGCCCGGATCTCGTCCATAACTTCAGTCGCAGGAACAAGGGAGCCCCTGTCCTCTGGCACACAGGCAGCCGGCTCGGCATAGCTGTGCCTGCCCGCCTTTGCGGCAGCACGTTCCTTTTGCTGCACAAGCTCGTTGAGCTTGCGCTGAACATTTTCCAGCTGCTCGCGCAATTCGTCTACTGAGGCAGCCTTTGAGGCGGAACCTGATGCAGAAGTTTCGGAGAAAGGTACTGCCGCTTCGGGCTTTTTGGCCCGCAGACCAGTGAGCCTGCCGGAGGCTGTCCCCTTGGCATCATCCACATCTTCAGCGTCCAGTTCCTCAAGGAAGGTGCTCATGCTGCAGTAGCTGTCGCCACCGCCATAGGAAGCCTGGGATTCCGAATAGCCGTACCAGTAGAGCTCCAGATTATCCTTAGCTCTGGTACAGGCCACATACATGAGCCTGCGCTCCTCCTCCATGATATCACCGCGGGACAGCGCAAAGCGCGAGGGCAGCTTGCCATCCACAAGGTCAATGACAAAGACGTGCTTCCACTCCAGGCCCTTGGCAGAGTGTATGGTGGAGAGCACAACGTCATCCTCGCTCTTCTCTTCCCTGTCCACGCTGTCGAGCAGCACTTCGGCAAGAAAGAGGTCCAGGTGCTCTGCCCTGCCGGCCAGAGTCTTGAGTTCATTGAGGCCAAGACGGCGCGCAGGGCTGTCTTCAGGATAGAGCTCCGTCAGATGCGGGTCATAGATATCCAGAACCCTGTCCACGATGTCCTCTGGGGACAGGGCGGCGTTGCGCATGGCAGCAAGCTCGTCAATTTCCTGGAACAAATTCGGGTAGGACTTGCGATGCCTGGCTTCTGCCTCTGTGCCGAGGCCATGTAAAATCTTTTCCGCAGTCTTGATGCCGATTTTGGGCTGCATGCAGGCTATGCGTGTGAAGGAAGGCAGATCGTCAGGATTGACGATGAAATGCAGATAGGCCATGAGGTCCTTCACGTGAGCTGCTTCCTGATAGCGCAGGCCGCCGTACTTTTTGTAGGAAATGCCCTTGCCGGTCAGTGCTGCCTCAAGCTGATAGGACTGATAGCCGGAGCGGAAGAGCACTGCGATCTCATGGGGCGGCACGGTCTCCAGCAGTGCGCTGATCCTGCTGGCCACGCAGGAGGCCTGGTCGCCATCTGTGCGGCACTGTACCACGCGCACAGGGTCCCCGCCCGCGCGGAAGGCTGTCAGTGTCTTTTCATAGCCTTCCTTTGCAAAGCTCATGATCTTGTTGGCAACCTGGAGCACAGGCTGCACGGAGCGGTAGTTCTCTTCCAGGGCAACAATTTGTGTGCCTGGAAAAATCTTGGGGAAATCCAGAATATTGCGCACTGTAGCGCCGCGGAAGGCATAGATGGACTGGGCTTCGTCGCCAACAGCCATGACCGAGCGATCTCCTTCCGGTCTGCCTGCCAGAAGCTGAAGGATGCGCGCCTGCACAAGATTGGTATCCTGATACTCGTCCACCAGGATGTGCTTGTACTGTCCCTGCAGCGTGTAGCGCAGGGCCTGATCTGTGTGCAGCAGCTCCTCAAGTTCAAAGAGCAGGTCATCATAGTCCAGAAGATAGTTGGCGCGCTTGTAGTCTGTATAGCGCCCGGCAACTGCCTCCAGAGCCCTGGCATAGTGCAAGAGCTGCGGAGAGTCCCTGGTCAGGATGTCCTGAAGTTCCACTTCCTTGTTGCGGGCCTTGCTGATGATGCCCACAATGGCCTGGGCCTTGGGAAAGCCGCGCGTGCCCTTGCCGACGCCGGCATCTTCCTTGCAGCGCTTGATGATTTCCTGCTGATCCGCGCTGTCCAGGACAGAAAAATTGTGCTCCATAAGCCAGGCAGGCTTGTACTGGCGCAAGATCCGGTAGGCAAAGGCATGAAAGGTGCCGCCATACAGGCCGCGCAGCTCTGCCCCCAAGAGCTCCGTGGCCCTGTCCAGCATTTCCCTGGCAGCCTTGCGGGTAAAGGTCAGAAGAACAATGTTCCAGGGATCAACACCGTGCTCCACAAGCCAGGCAAGACGGTAGACAATGGTGCGGGTCTTGCCTGTGCCTGCACCGGCAATGACCAGCATGGGGCCGTTGGGGGCTGATACCACCTTGTACTGTGCTGTATTCAGAAGCTCACTGTAGTCCAGCATTGTTTCTCCATTCCTGTCGTGTGTCGTCTGCCCTGTTCAAGACGGGCTGCCCCGAAGGACAGCCCGCAAAATATCGCCCTCTTTTCCCGCCAGGTTCCCGTCAGGAGAGCGCCTTCTCGTGCAGCGCCTGTCTGCGCTCGCGCAGGAGAGCAAACCAGCCTCTGCCGGATTTGCTGAAGAAGAAGATCACGGCAGCAAGGTCCATGAGCAGGGAGAGCAGACGGCTCACAAAGAAGCCCTGGGAGAAGACAAAGAGGTCTGCCCCGTACCAGGCAAGGAAGCCTGCGTTCACAAGGGTCAGCACACTGACCACATAGAGCGGCCAGCGGTAGCAGCGGCTCAACAGAAAGCCAAGCCCTCCCTCCAGCACTGCTGCGATAACCATCTGCACGATGACCACACGCAGATGCCGGAACTCGTCTGCTGCTGCCTCAGCCCACTGCACTTCACCGGTAATGATGAGGAAGACCAGGGCCACGGCACAGGCCGCATAGAGAAAGACGACGCCGAAGCGCACATTTTCGGGCTTGTCCGGCAGAGGCGGCAACTTCACCGACTCCTGTTCCAGTTTTTCCCTGTACCTGCGTGCCCGCTGAAAACTTGCTGCCATGTGATCTCCTGGTCCTGTCCTGAATGTCTTCAGTCTGCCTGTTCTGTCCCTGAGAGACGGCCTAGTGCTCGTGGCGCAGCAGCTCTGCCTTGAGCTCGTCGCGAATCTGCACTGCCTGCTCGCTCTCACACCACTGGGTGAAGGCGTTCTGCCAGCCGGCAAAATCAAGGAAGTTCTGCTCCAGTGCCTTTTCGTAGGCCTGAACCCAGATGTTGAACAGCTGCAGGCCTATCTGGAAGGCATGGGTATCGAAATAGGCAGCCACAGAGCCGGTGGGGATGAGATCGCCCTCGTAGTGATCCCTGATGAAGTTACAGACAGCGTTACGGGAAACATCCAAAGACAGCTCCCTGCCGTTGAGCTCTTCCGCCATGGACAGAAATTCCGGGAAACGTTCGCGGATGCGATCCAGTCCCTTCTCCGGAATGGCAATGGAGAGCACATACTTGCCCTCGCTCACCTCGTCTTCCCTGAGAAAATAGAAACGCAGCCAGTTCTCGAACATCACCGAGTCAAGCATGGCTGCAACGGCCTTGTGAAAGCGTTCCTGCTCTGCGGGCATGATTACTCCTTGCTGGGTTTGCCAGATTTGCTGCCGTCCCAGGCGGCAAGTATGTCGCGTGCATCAGACTCCTGTGTCACAGGCAGCCTGGCCAGGCTGCAGAAGTCATCGGCAGTGTCTATGTCCAGTTTGACGTCCGGGCGCCTGAGCCAGGTTTCCTCAGGGTCAAAGGTCCCGATGGAAAAGAGCTCTTTGTTGTCCCAGATGTAGTTGAGGCAGTGCTCGCGCTGCGAGGCCTCGGTGGCACGACGTCCGATCTCCTCCAAAAGTCCGGCAGCAACCATTTCCGCGCCCAGGCCGTCAGGCCAGAGATTGGCGCGGGGGATATGATTGTAACAATAGTCGAAGCTGCTATTGTCGTAAAAATCCACAAGTCTGTCTATGGCTTCTCCCCAGACCAGGGGATTATCCGCGCAGATGCGCACCACGCGCTCAGCCTGCACGGATCTCGCAGCCATGAGGAAGCGGGTCAGCACGTCCTGCTCGGGACCGCGCACAACCCTGACCCCCTGCCCTTCCAGGTGGTCGGCCAGCACGTCATCGCGGGCAGTGTCGGGCATGGCAACCACCACACCGTCCAGCAGTCTGGCCTTTGCCACCCTGCGCACCACCCAGTCAATAAGGGCATGGCCGCGCAGGCAGAGCAGGGACTTCATGGGCAGACGGGAGGAACCCACCCGTGCCTGAATGATGGCAACTGTTTTCATGAAACTGTGCGGGGGCGCTGGGAAAGCCCCCCGTCTCCTCCTTTACTCTGCGGCCTGGTGCGCAGGCCCTGCTACCACGGCAGATGGCTGCACAGCACCGGACCCATCCGGCCCGTCAGGCAGAAGGTCCAGAATGCGCCTGATCACTTTGGCCTTGTTGCAGGTGAAGTCCAGGGCTGCCATGCGCTCATGGAAGCGCTGGCGCTGCCTTGCCCCCAGCATGGCACAAAAGGCCCGCAGGATCTTTTTGTCTGTCACCTTGTCCATGAGGCCCAGGAAGACAAAGCCGTACTTCGGTCTGGCAAAGCTGTGGGTTGCCTCGCGCTCATGGGTGGCCAGCACCATGGCAGGCACACGCATGTGGGCAAGCTCGTAGGTTGTGCGCCCTGCAGAACAGATGCACAAGTCCGCGCCTTCCATCATGCGGCTCATGACATTGGTTGCCCAGGTGAAGGAAATGAGGGGATTGGCCTCCTGTGCTTCCTGCACACGCCTCTCCATCTCGTAGCGATGCATGTAGCCGGGGCCGGCCACAATGCGGATGGCAATGCCCTTCTCCCTGCAGACAGGCTCGATGAGCTCGAAGATTCTGCGGGTGAAGTTGCGCTGATCTGTGCCGCCGAAGGTGATGAGCACTGTCTTCACCTCCTTGCGGAACACATTGCGGGTGGCATTGACAAATTCATCGCGCAGACAGAACCACTCCGGCCCGTAGAGCCTGTCAGGCGTACTCTGGGGAGCGTCGTAGACGGCATTGATGACCAGGTCGGCAAGGGCAGAGCCCTCGCCCTCGTCCTCAAAGTTCACGGTGCGCACGCCGGCCTTCTTCAGAGCTTCCATGTACTCGGCATCGGTATTGAGAATGTCGTTGACCACAAGGTCAGGACGCAGCCTGAGCACGGACTTTTCCAGACGCTCCTCGCCCTGGCGGGTGGAGTGATAGTCGCGCTCGGCAATGCTCTGCACTGCCAGCTCGGACTCTCTGGTGCACACAAAGGATATCTTGTGGTCCGCTATCTCGTGGGCCAGCATGAGGGCGCGGTAGATATGCCCCATGCCAATGGCAGGCCAGCCTGCCACCACAAAGACGATGTGGCGCCTGCGCAAAAGATGCTCGCAGATCCACCAGTCCTGGTAGGACTGAATCTCGATGGCCCTGTCATTGAGGAAGTAGGGCACCACGTTGTCCATGTGGGCGGAATGGCCCTCGGCAAGGGCCCGGATGAGGGCCTCGGAGCGCAGGATGATGAGCGCCCTGCTCTCCACCACCACTTCAAATTCGCCCACTTCCTCGTCCAGCAGCTGCTCCAGATTCTGGCCCTGCACGCTCCACACGCGCTGATGCACACTCTTGACTGTCACCAGGCTGTCGCAGCCGCTGTCCAGATACTTGTGCCAGGCGTCTTCCACATCCACCCAGGTGATGAGGGGGCAGGAGGCGCGCAGCACAATGCAGTGCTCGTACTTTTGCGACAATTCACTCAAAACATCGCGCATTTCCGCGACAATGTTCAGGGTGCGGAACTTGAGATCCTTGTTGCACCTGGTCTGCACGCCTGCCCGCTCGCAGATGAGGACGATTTCCTGGCTGTCGGTGAGCACATAGATGTCCTCACCGCCGACCACACCCCTCGCAGTGTTGATGCCGCGCTCCATGAGGGTCACACCTGCCAGCTTCTTTACCAGCTGGTCAGGAATGACGGCATTTTTCTTGATGGCGGGAATGACAATGCAGCGCTTGCGCATACTACCCCCGTAACGAGGTCAGCACTTCCCTGGCAGAGGCGAGCATATAGGCGCAGTCCTCATCGCTCATCCAGGCCTGGAAGGGGAAGGAAACCATGGTATCGTAGAAGAGATCTCCGTTGGGGCAGTCGGCGTCGCCAAGACCCTGACGGATGTAATAGTCATAACGATTGAGCGGGATGTACTGCACCACGCACTTGATGCCCTTTTCCTCGTACATGGCACGCATGAAGGCATCGCGCTTTTCCTGCCCTGTGGTCATGCGGGCAACCAGCAGGTGGTAGTTGTGCCGCGCTGTCTCCTCGCGCAGAAATTCCAGCTCCGGGAAGTCGGCAAGGCCGTCAATGAAGGCCAGGGCGCGCCTGCGCTTTGCCTCGTTGATGGCATCAATGCGCTCAAGCAGTTTGCAGCCCAGGGCGCATTCCACCTCACCCAGGCTGTAATTATTGGGCTGCAGGGCAATGCCGTCCAGCATGGGCAAATCCACATTGCCCATGGCAGGCTTCCAGTAGTCCGCACGCTCGAAGGCGTAGGCGCAGTGCCCGTTGTGGCGCAGCATGGGCAGGAGTTCCTGGTATTTTCTGTCCTTCACCCAGATCATGCCACCCTCGCCCAGGGTGGTGAGGTTCTTGTGGGAATGAAAGGAGAAGGTGGCCATATCGCCGAAGGTGCCGGACTTTCTGCCCTTGTACTCTGCACCAATGCTCTGGGCAGCATCCTCGATGAGCAGGACACCGCGCTCACGGCACAGATCGGCAATCTCGTCCATGGGGGCCACATAGCCGTAGAGATGCACGACCACCACGGCCTTTGTCTTCTCTGTCATGGCCTTTGCAATGGTTTCGGGCGTCACCACATGGGTGTGCAGGTCCACATCGCACCAGCGAAGCGCAGCCCCCTTCTTGAGGTAGGGATAGGCAGAGGCTGTGAAGGTGTGGGAGGGAATGACCAGCTCATCGCCCGGGGCAAAGCAGCACAGCTGTGCGCTGAGCTCAAGGGCAGAGGCGCCGTTCATGACCGCAAAGCAGCTGCCCTCTTCGACACCCTGATACCTGGCAAAGGCTTTTTCAAACTGCTGCAGGTATTTGCCCTGGGTCAGAGGCTCTGCAGTACGCATAACCTCGGCAACAAGGGCAATTTCCTCTTCTGTATAGCGGATGGAACGTCCGCTGAAATTGATGCGTAAATCCATATCCTGATGTCCTGATGTCCTGATATCCTGATGCCCCGGTGTCCCGGACGCTCCGTGTCCCGGAAGCCTGGACGCGCGTGCGAAGGGGTTTGTCCCCTTCGCACCTGATCAGCATTCGTGAAAACCCTTTGGCGTCCAGCTACATGCGCTTGAAGCGGGCAATGACGTTTTCAGGGGTAAGCACCTTGCGGAAATCCGGGCCAAGGGCATTGGTCAGCGGCTTTTCATGCACAATGCTGGCATCATAGAGCTGCTGATACTGGGCGTCCGTCAGATTGGCGCAAATGCCCTTTTTCAGGCTCACACCCTGCTTTGCCATCATGCCCATCACTTCGCTGTGCTGTTCGGGATAGATGTCCTCAAGCACGGAAAGGGCATAGCAGTTGGCAATGCCGTGATGCATGTGCAACACCATGGAGAGACCGGCACTGATGGGATGCACAACGCCCACAAAGCCTGCGGCAAGACCGCCGAGATAGGAGGCAATCATGAGCTTTTCGCGATTTTCTGCAGTCATCATGTCTGCAGAAAGGAAGACCTGACGGGAAAGATCAATGGCCTTTTCAGCCAGGCTGTCCACAACCACATTGCGATAGGAGCCGGACAGGGACTCAAAGCAGTGCATATAGGTGTCAATGCCTGTGAAGAAATACTGCTCTCTCGGCACAGTCACGGACAGATCAGGATCCAGCACCAGCTGATCAAACATGGTGAAGTCGCTGTTCATGCCCAGCTTGAGGTTCTTCACCTCATTGCAGAGCACGCCTGTGCGCGAGGACTCGGAGCCTGTGCCGGACAGGGTGGGACATCCGATCTTGTAGGGAGCGGGATTCTTCACCAGTTCCCAGCCCTGGTAGTCTTCGGCCCTGCCGGGGTTGGTGAGCAGATTGCCCACGCATTTGCAGGTGTCCATGGTGGCACCGCCGCCAAAGGCCAGCAGCGCACAGGGCAGTGCACCCTCAAGGCCTTCCTTCACCTGCTTTGTATAGGCATCAATGCCATCCGTGGTGGGCTCTTCTGTGCTGTCCACAAAGACGATCACGTCCTTGTCCTGCACCGGAAGGCGTTTGGGCAGATCACTGGTGGTAAAGAAGTGGTCAAAGAACCACACTGCCTGGCCACCCCTGGCGCGCAGGGGAGCAAGCACTTCCTCAAGCTGGGAAATGGCACCCTGGCCGATCATGACATAGCCGACGTTCTTGGCATTCCTGTATGAAGACATTGCTGCACGTTCTCCGTATGACCCCGGACAGCCGGCAGATTTTGCTCCCTGGCTGCGGGGGAAAATGGGGATGCACCTGGGGATGCACGGATCCGTCCGGTTCAGCCTGAAGCAGCCTGAATCAGGCTTGCTCAGTCTTGCGCAGTCCGGATCAGATCCCGGAAAATCCCGGATCGGGGGAAAAGGCATGCCATACGCCGGCATGCTTCCTACCTTCTAGCGAAAGCCGTTCCTGGGGACAAGCCCGGCGAGGCAGGGTGTGTGGTACGCTTTTGCAAATATCCCGGGAGGATAGAAGGAAAAATCGCCTTTGTGGCAATGAGCCCGAAGCGCAGGCAGGAGAGTGCGCGCACAGGACAAAGGCTGCAGGGGCTGCGGGACAGGTTCAGGACAGGATCAGGGCAGGTGGCAGGCTGTGCTGCTGCCGGAAGAGACGGCAGCAGCACACAAACACCCTGCACAAACACTCTGTACAAACAGGAGATGCCCAAGCCCCTGGCAACGACCTGTTTACAAACCGAGGCGGCTGCGCCAGGACTGCACGGTATTGGCGAGCAGCATGGCAATGGTCATGGGGCCCACGCCGCCGGGCACAGGGGTGATGGCCTGCACCTTGTCGCACACTGCGGCATAGTCCACATCGCCGCACAGGCCTTCCTCTGTCCTGTTGATGCCCACGTCAATGACCACTGCGCCTTCCTTCACCATGTCGGCAGTGATGAACTTCGGCCTGCCTATGGCTGCAAAGAGGAAGTCAGCCTCGCGGCACACGGCTGCCAGATTTTCAGTGCGGGAGTGGCAGACAGTCACTGTGGCATTGCCGAACCTGCCCGGGCGCATGAGCAGAGAGGCCAGGGGCTTGCCCACGATATTGGAGCGGCCCACCACCACGGCCTTCCTGCCTTCGGTAGGCAGGTCATAGCGGCGCAGAAGCTCGATGACACCGGCAGGGGTACAGGACACAAAACCGGGCAGGCCAAGCACAAGGCGGCCCACACTCACAGGGTGGAAGCCGTCCACGTCCTTGTCAGGGTCAATGGCCAGAAGGCACTTGTCAGCATCAAGGCCGGCAGGCAGGGGCAGCTGCAGGAGAATGCCGTCCACGGCAGGGTCGGCATTGCAGGCGGCAATGAGCGCAAGCAGCTCGTCCTGGCTGGTTGTGGCAGGCAGGCGGTGGGGAAAGGAGAGGATGCCGGTCTCGGCACAGGCCCGTTCCTTGTTGCGCACATAGACCTGGGAGGCAGGGTCCTCGCCCACCAGGATCACTGCCAGGCCCGGGGCGCGCACCCCCTTTGCCACAGTCTGCTCGATTTCCGTTCTGATTTCACTGCGAATGTCTGCAGCAGTTTTCTTACCATCTATGATCGTACTGCCGTCTGTAATCTTCTTTTCGTCTTTCTGGATCATTCCGCCTCCATAGGCCAGACAGGCCGCACTATGCGGCCTGTCTGACAAGCAGGGGGAGAAGGCATGCCCTCTCCCCCTGATAGGTCTGCGCTGTGTCAGACAGCTGTCTGTTTGTCCGGGGAAATGCGGGACTTACTCTGCGTCGTCCTCAACGAACCTGGGGCCGCGGGCCTCCAGCAGAGCGGGACCGCAGTACTCGGCAGCACCCTCGAGCTCTTCCTCGATGCGCAGCAGCTGGTTGTACTTGGCCATTCTCTCGGAGCGGCACAGGGAGCCTGTCTTGATCTGGCCGGCATTGACGCCCACGGCAAGGTCAGCAATGAAGCTGTCCTCGGTTTCGCCGGACCTGTGGGAGATCACGGTGGCGTAGGAGTTCTGCTTGGCCATTTCGATGGCGTCCATGGTCTCGGTGACAGTGCCGATCTGGTTCAGCTTGATGAGAATGGCATTGGCCACATTGTTGTGGATGCCTTCCCAGAGGATGGCGGGATTGGTCACAAAGAGGTCGTCGCCAACCAGCTGCACGTCCTGGCCCAGCTTGTTGGTCAGCATCTTCCAGCCGTCCCAGTCGGACTCGGCCATGCCGTCTTCAATGGAGAAGAGCGGATAGCGTTTGGTGAAGTCTTCCAGCCACTCGCACATTTCCGTATTGGTGAATTCCTTGTTCTCGCCGGCAATGACGTACTTGCCGTCCTTGTAGAACTCGGAGGAGGCCACGTCGATGGCCAGCACCACTTCGGAGCCGGGATTGTAGCCGCTGTCCTCAATGGCCTTGATAATGTAGTTGAAGGCATCCTCGTGGCTGTTCAGGTTGGGTGCGTAGCCGCCCTCGTCACCCACGGAAGCGGATAGACCGTCCTTCTTGAGGATGGCGCCCAGGGTGTGGAAGATCTCGGCACCCATGCGCAGGGCATCGCCAAAGGTTTTGGCGCCCACGGGCATGATCATGAACTCCTGGATGTCCAGGTTGTTGGGGGCATGGGCACCGCCGTTGAGGATGTTCATGAGCGGCACAGGCAGCACCTTGGCATTGATGCCGCCAAGGTAGTTGTACAGGGGCTGGCAGGCATAGGAGGCAGCAGCGCGGGCCACGGCCATGGAGACGCCGAGGATGGCGTTGGCGCCGAGGCGGGACTTGTTGTCCGTGCCGTCCAGGTCGATGAGGGCATTGTCCACAGCCACCTGATTCATGGCATTCATGCCTTCAATGGCAGGACGAATGAGCTCGTTCACATTCTTCACTGCCTGGGTCACGCCCTTGCCCTTGTAGCGGCCGGCGTCCTTGTCACGCAGTTCCAGGGCCTCGCGGGAGCCTGTGGAAGCGCCGGAGGGCACTGCGGCACGGCCGAAGAGGCCGCTCTCCAGTGTCACTTCAACTTCAACAGTGGGGTTGCCACGGGAATCAAGAATTTCACGGCCATAAACAGATGCGATGTAGCTCACGGGAATGTCCTCCGCAACAGCCCCTGGGGGCTGGCCTTATGGTCAGATGTGACCAGTGCAGATAGGTAGTGGAAAAAGGGTGTCCAAACGTTCCTGCTGCACCCGCAGCGGAATGTCGGCTCATTGTCAGGAGAATATCAGTGGAATGTCAGGGCAGCGTCACAGCAGCAAAAGAGCCCGGCAGCAGTTCAGCACCGTTGTGCCGCATGCTTCGCCTGTTCTGTCGTCTGCTCTGTCGTATGATCTGTATGATCCGTATGATGCTCTTCATAGAGCAGTCTCAGGCCCTGCAGCAGAAGGTCCGGTGTGACCTCTTCCAGGGCAGGCGTGAGACGGGCAATGCGGGCAGCAAAGCCGCCTGTGCCCACAACGCGCACAGGCCCCTGCAGCTGGGCAGAGAGGCGGGCAACCAGGCCCTCCACCATGCTGGCAAAGCCGAAGAGGATACCGTGGCGTATACTGGTGGAGGTATCACGCCCTGGTGTGGGCTCAAGGTCCTCGCAGTCCAGGTTCACGCCGGGCAGCTTGGCTGTTGCCCCTGCCAGGGAATTGAGGGCTGTGAGAGGGCCGGGAAAGATGAGGCCGCCAAGGTAGGATGCCCCCTGCACACAGTCAAAGGTCACTGCCGTGCCAAAGTCCACCACCACAAGGGCCGGGGTGTCAGGATGCAGCACTCTGGCAGCCCAGGCGGCCACCAGTCTGTCCGCACCGACCTGATCGGCACGGTAATAGTGGTTTTCCAGGGGAACGGGCAGATCTCCCGGTGTGAAAAGCACAGGGCAGCCCACATAGCGGGTGATGGCTTGTGTGAACAGCGGGTCCATGCCGGGCACAACGGAACAGATGACGCAGGCTGCAAAGTCTGTTGTGTCGCAGCCGGCATGGTGCAGCAGCGCAAGCAGGGAAAAGCCCAGACTGTCGCTTGTCTGGCCGCTGCTGGTCTGCAGGCTGTACACGTCGCGCGTCCCGTCGTGCACAAGCCCGATCTTCATTGTCGTATTGCCTATATCGACAAGAATAAGGTTCGTGGGCATGATGCTCCATGTTTCCGGTGTCTGCCCCGGGGTATGCTGTGTCCCGGTGCAGGAAGGGCCTGCAGTGTCCGGGAAACAAATGTTTGCGGCAAATGTTTGAGGCACAAAGTGTCCGGCAAAGCGTTTGAGGATGCAGCAGTCACGGAAAAACTGCCAGCAGGCAAGACTGCCGGAGCCGGGGCGTGCAGGTGGAAGACGCAATATTTTGCCAGAGAGCGCAGGCATGTGCAAGGACTGCAACACAGCGCCTGTCAGGCGAAACTGTGACATTTTGCCGACCAGCGGGCCTGTTTGCTGACACGAAGGGGCAGGCGCAGGCCGGGCACCACAGTGTCCGGCATGTCTGCCACACAGGAAAAAAGCGGCCTGCAGGCCGGTATTCTCCTGCCCTGCAGGCCGCATCAGCTCTTGACTTCTACGCTGTTTTGTCGGAACTAGACTCTCTCAAACGGCCAGGGCCGGCGCTCCCTGTCCCAGGGACCAGCCGGGCCCTCACAGGCTCGCAGCATCACTGTCATATTTGTGAGGCAAATCATTCACATGTCCAGATTCTTGGATTCCATACTCGGTGTTTTCTCCAACGACCTTGCCATAGACCTCGGGACAGCCAATACCTGCGTCTATCTGAAGGGCAAGGGCCTTGTCCTGCGCGAGCCCTCCGTGGTTGCCGTCAAGAAGGACAACAGAGGCAACAAGGTTGTCCTTGCCGTGGGCCATGACGCCAAGCGCATGCTTGGCCGCGTGCCCGGCAACATTGAAGCCATCCGTCCCATGAAGGACGGCGTTATTGCCGACTTCGAGGTCACGGAAGCCATGCTTCGCCACTTCATTGCCAAGGCCCTCAACACCCGCCGCATTGTGCGTCCCCGCATCATGATCTGCGTGCCCACCGGCATCACCCAGGTGGAAAAGCGCGCAGTGCGCGAGTCTGCCGAGTCCGCAGGCGCCCGCGAGGTCTATCTCATTGAAGAGCCCATGGCAGCAGCCATTGGCGCGGACCTGCCCATTCAGGAGCCCATTTCCAACATGGTGGTGGACATTGGCGGCGGCACCACCGAAGTGGCCGTCATCTCCCTGTCCGGCATTGTCTACTCCCGCTCTGTGCGCGTGGGCGGCGACAAGATGGACGAAGCCATCATGACCCACGTCAAGCGCAAGTATAACATGCTCATCGGTGAAACCAGCGCCGAGAACATCAAGATCAAGATTGCCTCTGCCTATCCCCTTGAGCCCGAGGTGGAAATGGAGGTCAAGGGCCGCGATCTGGTGACAGGCATTCCCCAGAATGTGACCATCACCTCCACAGAGGTGCGCAAGGCCATCTCCGAGCAGGTGGAGAGCATTGTGCAGGCAGTGCGCTTTGCCCTGGAGCAGACCCCGCCGGAACTTGCCGCAGACATTGTGGACCGCGGCATTGTGCTCACAGGCGGCGGCGCCCTGTTGAAGGGCCTGGACCAGCTTTTGCGCGAGGAAACCAGCCTGCCCATCACCGTGGTGGACGATCCCCTCTCCACTGTGGTGCTCGGCACAGGCAGGGCGCTCGACAATATCAATATCCTCAAGGAAGTGTGCATCGATTAGCATCATCCCGGAACACGCAGGCCGGGACATGCAGGGCTGACAGCTTCTGGCCGGCTTTTCTTGTGCAGGGAGGCGTCCCGCCATGCCGGGATGTCTCCCTGCTGTCGCACCTGCCCCCTGCCCACCTGCCATTCTTCTTGTGCTGCCATGGGGAGTTTTTGTGAACTTTCGCCACGCCCTCATCACTGCAGGCCTTGTGCTGGTCTTCTTTCTGGCCCTGTACACGGTCAACAGGACCACCGGCGTACTTGACCGCGTGACCACCAATATCGGCCTGGAAGTGACCGGTGTGGTCATCAATCCCGTGCGCCAGCTGGAAAGCGCCATAGCGGATCTGTGGAACAGCTATGTGGATCTTGTCCATGTGCGCGAGGAGAACAGAGTCCTGCAGCAGCGCATCCAGGAGCTGGAAGCCCAGGTCCTGGCCCAGAGCGAGGACATGGCAGAGCTGCGCAGACTGCGTGAGCTGTTGAAAATGCCCCTGGATGTCTCCTGGACCCCGCTGGGCGCGCGTATTCTGGCAGGACGCATCGGCCCGAGCTCCCAGCTTGAGTCCTTCACCATCAATCGCGGCTATACCACAGGCGCTGCTCCCGGCACCCCCATTGTCACCAACCAGGGTCTGCTCGGGCGCGTGCTGCGCGCAGCCCCGCATACGGCAACTGCCATTCTGCTCACCAATCCCACCAGCCGCATTGCCATCTTCACCCAGAAAAGCAGAACCCCGGGCATCCTCACCGGCATGGGCCCCAGCAGGCCCATGGAAGTGCGCTACATGGACAAGGGCACAACCACCGAGCCAGGTGAGCTCCTGGTAACCTCGGGCCTGGACGGCAAGTACCCCAAGGGCATTCCCGTTGCCCGCATCACCTCCATGCAGCCCTCAAGCTCCAGCGAGTTCATGACCATCCTGGCAGAGCCCCTGGCAGACCTGCGCCACACAGAAGAAGTGCTCCTGCTTGAGCCCACAGGCATTGTGCGCCCGCCTGAGCCTGCCACACCGGCACCGGAGTTTGTGGGGCCACCCCTGCCTGACTTTCTGAAGCGGGACGATCCCCCGGGCCCGCGCGGCCCTGCCCGCTGACAGGTCTGTCCGGCTGTTTCCGGGCCTGCTGTCCCCTGCTCTGCTTCCCTCGCTGCCCGCAGACTCCCGGCCTGCCCGGCTGCCAGCTCAAGCGCTGCGTCTGCCCTGCACAGGGCGCCAGCAGAACTTCAGCAGGGCGCCAGCCGGACTTCAGCAGGATTTCGGCAGGACTTCGGCAGGGCATGCGCAGGACTTTTTCCCGGCACGAGCGTCACACGCAGCAACACGGAGGCCCCATGCTTCTTGTCCAGAACATCTTCTGGTGGCTTGCCTTTCTTTTCTGCGGTATCATCCTGCAGCTCTATGTGCCGGGCCTTGATGCCCTGG
>CASEWR010000123.1 GCA_949291675.1 uncultured Desulfovibrio sp.
CTTTAAAAGATTGTGCCGGAGACAAAGGGGGAGAAGCGGGAACGCACGTCTTAGCGACTTGTGTCTTTCGCTCTTTCCGCAGCAGGAACCTCACCGTCTAAAGTCAGGAATCCCCTGCCTTTAGGCAGGGGAGGATGTCAAGGCAGCTGATGGTAGCTCTCCGTGGCAAAGTCGTAAGCAAAAAGTTCCCCTTCGCGCAGGGAGTAGAGCCAGGCGTGCAGGCTGAGGCTGCCGTCCTTCAGGCCCCTGGCAACCCAGGGATAGGCCTCCAGGTTCTTCAGGGAAAAGACAGGGGCAAGGCGTTCGCAGGCAATGCCAAGGCTCTGTGCATCCGCGTCGGGGTTCAGGGCACGTGCCCTGGCTAGCACAGGTTCCGCCACCCGTATCCAGTCCTCCAGGGGCGTGTTCTCCACCCCCCGGACCAGGGCTGAGATGCCGCCGCAGGAGGTGTGGCCGAGCACAATGAGGTCGCGCACCTGCAAAGACTCCACGGCATAGCAGGTGGCAGCACGGATACAGGCGCCTACAGGGGAGTCCAGGGGCGGCACCAGGGCAGCAATGGCCCTGTGCACAAAAACATCCCCGGGCTCGCAGGAAAAGAGCAGGGCTGGGTCAGTGCGCGAGTCGCAGCAGGAGAGCACCATGGCGCCGGGGCTCTGGCGTTCAGCCAGCTGCAGCATCTTCTGCCTGTGTGTCTCGCAGTAGGAGGTGTGATACTCGGGAAATGCCTCGGCAAAACGCGTGCTGGGCCGTTTTGTCTCCATGAATCAAATCTCCATGAATCGGATTTCTGTGAATCGGATCTTTGTGAATCAGATCTTTGTGAGTCGGACCTCTGTGAATCGGTGTTCCCCGGGGGAAAGTTCCTTTGAGAAAAGCGTGCCAGGGAAAAAGGCAGGTCAGACTATGCTTCAGCCCTGTGGTGCTGTCCCTGCAAAGGCCTGCCAGGCAGCAAGGGCTGCAGCAGGGTCATCTGCTGCAATCCACACAGCCTCCCTGCGTCCGCGAAACCAGGTGATCTGCCGTTTGGCGTAGGCGCGGGTGTTTTTGTACCACAGCTCCTTTGCTTCGGGCAGAGACAGTTCCCTGTTCAGAAAGGCGGCCACTTCCCGGCAGCCAATGCCGCTCCAGCCTGGAGCCTTTGCATCAGGACAGCGTTCCCAGGCCTTTCTGCCTTCTTCCAGAGCGCCCTGGGCAAGCATTGTCTCAATACGCAGCATAAGGCGGGGCTCAAGCGCGGCAAGGCTTGTGTTGATGACAAGCAAAGGGCCCTCGCACACAGGCTCCCTGTGGGCATGGGTATGCCACCAGCTCAGAGCATGGCCTGTGCCTAAGGCCACTTCCATGCCGCGCACTATGCGCTGCCTGTCATGGGGATGCAGTCGTTTGGCAAGTTCAGGGTCCAGCTCTTTGAGCCGCTCGTGCATGGCCACTGGTCCTGCAGCATTGATTTCCAGCTCAAGGCGGGCATGCAGCTGCACATCCACTGCCGGAATGTCGGCAATGCCGTGCAGAAGGTGCTGGAAGTACATGCCCGTGCCGCCCACAAGCAGGGGCAGATGGCCCCTGGCTGCCACTTCATCCATGACTGCAAGTGCCCTGTTCATCCAGGACTGCACATCAATGGCCTGGCTGCTGGGCAGATAGCCGTAGAGATGGTGCTCTGCCTGACTGCGCTCTTCTGTATCAGGCTGGGCTGTGATGATGGGAAAGTCCGCATAGACCTGGCGCGAGTCAGCATTGATGATTTCGCAGCCAAGTTCGTGTGCCAGGCGTATGGCAAGGGCAGTCTTGCCGGCACCTGTGGGCCCGGCAAGGCAGAGCACGCGCCGCCTGCGTATGGTCTGCGTACTCACTGCAGCTCTGCCTCGCTGCCAGGAGTGTGGACAAGACAGGCGTCAGGCGCCTCAGCTGATCCGGCATTCTGCTGACCGGGTGACAGATCAGGTGACAGATCGGGTGACAGATCGGCCGCCCTGTCGTCATCAGCCCTGCCTTCTTTCGCATAGCCCTTGAGCGGAGCACCAAGGCAGGGTGTGCTGTGATGCAGGCGTCCCCTGTGGTAGAGGTCCACCATGGTGTCGCGCACAAGGTCAGGCACAAGGCCGTCAATGGAGCCGCCATGGCTTACGGCAGCCTTGATGATGCTCGAACTCACATAAAGCCAGCGGTAGTCTGTCATGAAGAAGACAGTCTGTATGCTGCGTCTGAGCCGCCTGTTCATGAGCGCCAGCTGGAACTCGTACTCAAAGTCTCCGGTAGCGCGCAGGCCGCGCAGGATGGCGCAGGCGCCGTACTGCTTCGCAAATTCCACAGTCAGGGTATTGTAGGGGCGCACCAGCACCCTGTCCTTCACTGCCCTGACGGCTTCCTCGGCAAAGTGCACGCGCTCTTCCAGGGAGAAGAGGGGGTGCTTGCCGGCATTTTCCGCCACAGCCACAATGATGCGGTCAAAGACCTTGAGGGCTCTGCGCAGGATACTCAGATGCCCGTTGGTAATGGGGTCAAAGGTGCCGGGATAGATGGCCATGCGGGTGGAGACAGGCTCAGGCTGGTCAAATTCCTCACTGCAGGTGGCAGCTGCCATGATGCTGGCATCCATGCCCCCTGTATGTGCCAGCGAGCCCGGGGCTGCGAGCTCATGCCCGGGAGCAGAGAGAGTTCCAGTCATGGAACTTAAGGAAGTTCCAGTACTGGAACTTGCGCTTGTGGCCGGGTCTGGCAGGCCCTCGGCCGCAAAGCCCTTTGGCAGCGGGGCAAGGCAGGGTGTTCCTGCCACACCCCTGCCGCTTTTGAAGATCTCAGTGAGGCGGGCTTCCACAATGTCAGGCACCAGACCGTGGATATTGCCGCCATGGCTGGCAGCGCCCTTGACGATGGTGGAGCTGATGAAGAGCCAGCGGTAGTCCGTGATGAGAAAGACCGTCTCAATGTTCTTGTTGAGGCGGCGGTTCATGAGCGCCAGCTGGAACTCGGACTCAAAATCGGACACAGCCCGCATGCCGCGCAGCACGGCATCGCAGCCGCGCTCTGCGGCATAGCCAATGGTCAGTCCCGTGAAGGGCACCACTTCCACATTGGGCACGCCGGCAAGGGCAGCGCGCATGAGCTCCACGCGTTCCGCCTGGCTGAAGAGCGGCGGTTTGGGTGTCCTGTCTGCCACAGCAACAATGATACGGTCAAAGATGAGGCAGCCGCGTCGAATCAGACTGATGTGGCCGTTGGTGACGGGATCAAAGGTTCCCGGGTAGAGAGCTGTACGCATGGCGGCTCCGAAGATCGTTGTTCACAAAAGCAAGGGGCAGGGCATCGGGCAGGGGCCACAAGTGGTGAAGCTGCTGCCAGAGGCTGCAGGGCCTGGTGCAAAGGGCAGTGAAAAGGCCCGCAAGGGGCCCTGTTGTCTGTTCTGCTTACGCGTTCTGCAGGTATCTGACAATGAGAATTGTGGTCTGACCAAATTCGCGCTCTGTGACCTTTTCCAGGCCTTCAGGCAGGGTGAGCTTCAGGTTTTCCTCCACCTCGATGCTCACAAAGGCCCCTGGTGCCAGCCAGTTGCACTGCACCAGGGCATCCAGACAGTTCTGGGTGAAGTTCTTTCTGTAGGGCGGGTCCAAAAAGACCAGATCAAAGGGACCTGCCAGATTGCGGTCAGCACCCTTGACCCTGCGCAGGAGCCTGGGGACATTTTCCCTGACCAGGAAGGCCTTGTCCTGCAGGCCGAGGCGGGAGATATTCTGTGCGATGCAGCGGCAGGCCTTGTCGTCAAGCTCCACCAGGTGGGCAGAGGCTGCGCCGCGGCTCACTGCCTCAAAGGCCAGGGAGCCGCTGCCAGCAAAGAGATCGAGCACACGCAGACCGTCCCAGGTCAGGCGTGCGCTCAAAATGGAGAAGAGGGATTCGCGAACCTTTGCCATGGCGGGTCTGTAGCCTTCCCCTTCCACGGTGAGCAGGGTTCGCGATCCCAGGGTACCGGAAATAATGCGCATCAGAGTTTGGAGAGCAGTCTGGTCATGGCGTAATCCATCTTCGCCAGGGCCTCCTGCAGGGTTGTCTGTTCTTCCCAGGAGCGCTGGTCGATGTTCTCAAGGTTGGCCTTGAACATGGCCCACTTGCGTTCCAGTTCGCCAGTAAGGAAATCCCAGTTGACCCTGGGGTAGCCCCTGCTGGTATTGAGCTGGACGTTTTCCACCTCGCGACCCTGCAGGGTGAGCTCTTCCAGATGTCCGGGAATGAGGACATCCAGTCCGAAGCGCTCCCTGATGAGGCCTGAGAGGATGTTCTGTGCCTTGAGTTCACCGTGCACGAGCACAACCTGGGGTTTGCTCGGGGCGAGCGGTGCAAGCCAGTCCAGAAGCTGGGACTGACCGGCATGGGCAGAGAAACTGTTGATGAAGTAGAGCTTGGCCCGCACTTCCATGTCTTCACCAAAGAGGGTGAGCTTTTTGGCACCGTCAACCAGGGCGCGGCCGGGAGTGCCGACTGCCTGATAGCCCACAAAGACAATGCTGGCACCAGGGCGCCAGATATTGTGCTTGAGATGGTGCTTGATGCGGCCTGCATTGCACATGCCAGAGGCAGAGATGATGATGGCAGGCTTCTGATAGGTGTTGATGGCCTCGCTCTCCTCGCGGGTGAGCGTGTAGTGCAGGTTGGGCAGCTCGAAAGGATCCTCTCCCTGGCTGAGCAGGGCCAGGGCGTCGTCATCAAGCAGCTCCTTGTGGCGCCTGAAGACTTCCGTTGCCCTGATGGCCAGAGGGGAGTCCACGAAGATGTCAATGTCTTCGGGGAGCTTGCCCTGGCGCCTGAGCTCATGCAGGCAGTAGAGCATTTCCTGGGTGCGTTCCACGGCAAAGGCAGGGATGATGATCTTTTCACCGCGGGAATAGCTGTACTCGATGGCCTTGGCAAGTTCTTCATAGGAGGTACCGGAGCTCTTGTGATTACGATCACCGTAGGTGGACTCCATGAAGACATAGTCTGCAGCTGGCGGTGTCTCGGGATCACGCACAATAAGGGCCTGGGGCCTGCCGATGTCGCCGGAGAAGATGATGGAGGTTGTCTTGCCCTCTTCCTCCACTTCCAGGCGCACCGAGGAGGAGCCGAGAATATGGCCGGCCTCGTAGAAGGTGACGCGTATGCCCGGGGCAGGGTGCAGTTCCTCACCAAGCTGCACTGTCTGCACTTGCTGCGCCGTCTTCTGGGCATCTTCTGTAGTATACAGGGCCTGGGGAGGATTTTTCAGGCCTCTGCGATTGTATTTCTTGAGCTCGAAGAGGGCTTCCATTTCCTGGATATGCGCACTGTCCTCAAGCATGAGGGAAATGAGCTCTCCTGTGGCCGGCGTGCAGTAGATGTCACCCTTGAAGCCTTCTTTGACCAGCATGGGCAGAAGACCTGAGTGATCAATGTGCGCGTGAGTCAGCAGCACAAAGTCAATGCGGGCGGGATCATAGACGGCTGCGTCTCTGTTGCGGGCTTCAATGGCTTTGTTGCCCTGATGCATGCCGCAGTCCACGCAAAAGCGTCGTCCGCAGGCTTCAATGACAAAGCAGGAGCCTGTGACTGTCTGTGCGGCACCTAAGAATTGTACACGCATACTATCTCCTTGGCACGAAACTGCCGCAAAATGCAGGTAGTCGTGCTGGAAAGCGGGAGGGGGACCGGCCTTCTCGGGGCCGTGTGCAGAAATGCCTGCTTCAAGACTACCAAGAGAGGCCGAAAATGCAAGGTCCTCACCCTGTCGGCAAAGGGTATGACAAGATGGCCTGCTGCAGAGAAAGGACAGGCATATGCACAATGCCTGCAACATGGGTGCAGATGAGGTGCAAATAAGGCGCAATTCCTGTGCTGTACAGGAAAAAGTTCTTCCCTTGTGCGTTGCATGCGTGTGCAGCTGCTGGTGAAATGTTTTGCAGCTGTGCATGGCTTTGCACGCTTCTCTTGCGCATGTAGGCAATAGTTGCATGCACAATGCCTTTGAGCAAGCTGTGTATGCAGACAGTCAGAAGAATGGTACACAAATGCGGGCTGCTCTTGCTTGACGTATGGGCGGCAAACAGGCAGAAGGAAAAGAAGCAGGGGCAGCTTGTGCGTGTGGCCGCACCCCCTGTGTCCCCATGTCAGGCCTGGACAAGGCCCGGAGGAAACATGCCCGAACTTTCCCAGAACATCATTGACGATCTGACCAATGTGACCACCGAGTCCTGGCGCACGCTGCGCATCATGGCAGAAACCGTGACCGCCCTGGATACCCTCAACCACGTGTCCGTCAACTGTGTCTCCATCTTTGGCTCTGCCCGGGTCAGCCCGGATCGCAAAGAATATACCGACACTGTGGAAGTCGCCAGAAAGCTTGCCCAGAACGGGTTCGGCATCATCACCGGAGGCGGTCCCGGTATCATGGAAGCCGGCAACAAGGGCGCAGTGGAGGGCAACGGCCCCTCCATCGGCCTGAGCATTGAACTGCCGCACGAGCAGAGCACCAATGAGTACGTGCGCATTGCCTGCAGATTCCGCTACTTCTTTGTGCGCAAGCTCATGTTCGTGAAGTATGCCAAGGCCTATGTGGTCATGCCCGGCGGCATGGGCACTGTGGACGAACTCTCCGAGGCCTTTGTGCTTGCCCAGACAAAGCGCATCAAGCCCTTCCCCATCATTCTCTACAATGAAGCCTACTGGGGCGGCCTTGTGAACTGGCTCAAGACCACTATGGTGGAGGGCGGGTTCATAGACAGGGAAGAGATAGACAGGCTGATCATCTTCTGCAACACCCCTGACGAGGTGGTGAACACGCTGTGCCGCTACACGCTCTGACGGCAGCTTTCAGCCAGGCGGCTTCCGGCAAGGCAGCGTATGGCCACGGGCCTTCCGGTCAGGCATCCTGCGGCCAGACACCTTGCAGCCAGGCATTTCCCGGCCAGACACACGACGGACAGCCCCCGGCAGCCCCTGTTGCCATGCCTTGTGCAGGCCCTGTGCCGCGCCCGCCTGCAGGGTGCAGCTGGGAGGGGCTTATGCAGCGAGCCCTTGCGCTTGCCGGGACAGCTGCGCAGGCCGGAGAAGTGCCTGTGGGCGCCCTGGTAGTGACAGGGGAGGGCCGCATTGTCGGTGAGGGTGCCAATGCCCCCTGCAGGCGCCATGACCCCACTGCCCATGCCGAGATTCTGGCCCTGCGTGCAGCAGGAGCGCAGCTTGGCAACTACCGCCTGCAGGGCTGCGTCATGGTCGTGACCCTTGAGCCCTGCGCCATGTGTGCCCAGGCCATTGTCCATGCCCGCCTGGACGGCCTTGTCTACGGGGCCTGGGACAACCTGGCAGGGGCAGTGAGCTCGGCTGCGGACCTGCTCGACATGCCCTTTCAGAATCATCGCGTCTGGCACATGGGTGGCGTCCTGAGCGAGCCCTGTGCAGCACTGCTGCAGGACTTCTTCAGGGCACGGCGCAGCTGACGTCTTCCGGTATTTGGCCTGGCATTTGTCCAGGCATTTGCCATCAGGTACGCCAGGCGCAGGAGCCTGCAGAAACGTATCAGACACACAGGGTGCTGTCCCTGCACAACGACAGCACCCTGTACCTTTTGAAAAGTTGTGTGTATGTGTACGGCCCCTGTGTCCCTTCAGGGCGTATTCAGCACAACGTCAGCACGTATTCAGCACGAATTCAACACTTCGGATAGACAAGGACAATGGCCGCATCCATGACATTGGTTCTGGTGGGGCCGCTGATATAGAGATTGTCCGTTGCCTGCAAAAAGTGATAGCTGTCATTGGCGTCCAGACTTGCCCTGGCATCAAGACCACTGTCGGACCAGGTCAGTGCCTCGCCGCTGCCCGCAAAGCCGCCTGCGGCATCCGTGGGACCGTCTGTACCGTCCGTGCCGGCAAAGAGGGCATAGATGCCCGTATCGTGTGCAAGCTCAAGGCCTGCGGCAAGAGCCATTTCCTGATTGCGACCGCCAAGGCCGCTGCCCCTGATGGTGACCGTGGTCTCGCCACCTGCCAGCAGGCAGACAGGCTTGTCCGAGGAGGTGAGGCGCTGCTGCACGGCCCTGGCTGTGTGCACAAGTTCGCAGGCCTTGTCCCTGGCCTCGCCTGTCATGGTGTCAGTGAGAATCTGCACCGTAAAACCAAGCTCTGCGGCCTTTGCGGCTGCAGCTTCCAGGGCCTGGCGCAAGGTGGCCACAAGGACGTTGCTCATGGTGCCAAAGACAGGGTCTCCTGCCTTGGGTGTCTCATGAATGCGGCCCTGTTCGCCCTGCACAAGATGGCCGGCAATGGAGGGCGGCAGATGACTGGCCAGGTTGTACTTGCGCACAATGGCGGCACAGTCGGCAAAGGTGCTTGAATCAGGCACTGTGGGCCCTGAGGCAATGACATCAAGATTGTCGCCGACCACGTCAGAGACAATGAGGCCGAAGCCTGCGGCAGGATGCACTGCCCTGGCAAGCTCACCGCCGGAGAGACAGGACAGATGCTTGCGCAGGGTATTGATCTCATGAATGGTTGCCCCGCAGGCGAGCAGGGCAGACGTCATGGCCTGCAGCTCGCCCAGCGTTATGCCTGGCTGCAGTGCCGGGGTGAGGGCTGAGGCTCCGCCTGTAAAGACAAGCAGGGCAAGGTCCTTATCCGTCAGGGTGGCAGCCTTTGCCACCAGCTGTCTGGCAGCAGCAAGGCCTGCCTCATCCGGCACAGGATGGGCAGCTTCCACAATCTGCACATGGGGTACATCTTCCTGTGGCAGGCTGTGACCGTATTTGACAATGACAAGGCCGTCTGAAATGCGATCCCCGAGCAGGTTTTCCAGGGCCCGGGCCATGGGAGCTGCGCCCTTGCCGGCACCAAGCACCACGATGCGGCGCATGCTGTCCAGGTCTGCAGTGCGGATGATGTCCGTGCCCTGCTCGTTGAGAAGATGCAGTCTGCTGCCCTCGCGCTGCAAATGGCGCATCACCGCTCCGTCCGGTGCCACGGCAGCCAGGGCTGCCTTGTTGATGGCCAGAAGTCGTGTCTTGTGCTCGTTCATGAAAACCTCGTCACTTCCCGGGTTCGGCAGCGTTCGGGGCTGCGCGCTTAGGGCCTGCAGCGTCTTGTGCAGGACGCCGGGCCTGGCGGCCAGAGCCCTTGTGCCAGGGCCTGGGCAAAGCGCCTGTCCTTCATCCAGGGCAGGAAAAAGGGGCCCGCAGGCCCCTTTGAAAAAACGCAATGCTGATTAGTCGAGGCTGCCCTTGGTACTGCGCACTGCAGAACCTGTGCGGGCAACCGCCGCATGCAGCGCAAGGCCGAGACCCTTGGCTGCGCTTTCCAGCAGATGATGTCCGTTCTTGCCGTAGAGGAAGGAGACGTGCAGGTTCATGCGGGCTGCTCCGGCCAGGGACTTGTACCACTCGCGCCACACGTCCTTCTCCTCCCCTGCCATGACAGGGGGCAGCAGCTCGTCACCACGCCAGACAGCATAGGGACGTCCGGAAATGTCAATGGTGACTTCAGCCAGGGCCTCGTCCATGGGCACCCTGCCATAGCCCACTCTGGCAATGCCAGCCCTGTCACCCAGGGCCTTGAGCATGGCTTCGCCGAGCACCAGGGCGCAGTCTTCCACACTGTGATGGGCGTCCACGTCCAGGTCACCCTTGCAGCGCAAGGTCAGGTCCATGCCTGCCCAGAAGAAGGTCAGGGTGAGCATGTGGTCCAGCAGGCCGAAGCCGGTCTGCACATCCACACGCCCTTCGCCATCAAGGCAGAGGTGCACCTCTATCTTTGTTTCCTTGCTGCAGCGCTGGGCTGTGGCATATCGCTTTGCAGGCATTTCCATCAGGCATCTCCCCTGGCTTTGCCATCAGACTGAACGAGAGGCTGGGCAGAGGACTGAACGTCAGGCTGTTGTGTGGCAGCGGCCTGGCCTTCTGCAGCTGTGTCGGGCACAGACTGAGTCTGCGCTGCAGGGTGAGCACTTGTCTGAGTGTCTGCCTGTGCTGCGGGCCGGGTCACAGACTGTGCTGTGGTCCCGGAAGCAGTGCCTGCAGCAGCCGTTGCAGGAGCAGGGCTCTGCCACTCGGGCTCGTCTGTATAGTGTTCCTCTGCGTAGTCGTCAGCGTCCTCGTCTGCGTAGTCGTCATCTTCATCGTCATCGTCCCCGGCAGGCTTCGGTTCTTCCTTCCTGCCGAAAATGGCAGCCACGAAGATGCTCACTTCATAGAGAATGAGCATGGGCACAGCCATGAGGATCTGGGAGACCACATCAGGCGGCGTGAGAATGGCTGCCACAATGAAGATGATGAGGATGGCATAGCGCCTGCCGCGACGCATGCGTGCTGCAGTGACAATGCCCATGCGCGAGAGGAAGAAGGCAAAGATGGGCATCTCGAAGATAAAGCCGAAGGCCAGAAGAAGCTTCAGCACAAAGTCGAGATAGTCACTTATCTTCGGCATTGCCTGTATTTCTGCAGTGACAAAGGTCATGAAGAAACTGAAGGCATATTTGAAGACAATGAAGTAGCAGAAGATACCGCCAAGCACGAAGAAGACGGCGGACACAACGGCCACCGGCATGATGAAATGCTTTTCCTCGTCATAGAGGCCTGGTGAGATAAAGGCCCATATCTGGTAGAAGATAAAGGGGCTTGCCACAAACAGGCCCAGGATAAAGGCAATGTACATGCGGGTGAAGAAGGCTTCGGGAAGCGTGGTGTACATGGCCGAGCTGCCTTCAGGCAGCACATCGAGAAGGGGCCTGGTGAGAATGTCGAAAACAGGCTCGACAAAGTACCAGCAGATCAGAAAGCCCACAAAGGCTGCAGCCAGCGAGTAGCAGATGCGCTGGCGCAATTCGCGCAGATGGTCCATGAGGGACATGCGTCCGCCCTGGCCTTCTTCCTCTTCTTCTGAGGCATTGTCCTCAGGCAGTGCAGGCACGTCATCGTCCCTGCCCGGTACTGTGTCAGGAGGTAGAGACCCGCCATTGCCGTCAGCGGCCGTGGCAGGGGCTGCAGCAGGCTGTACGGCAGGTTCGTTTGTCTGCGAGGCCTGAGCAGCCTGGGCAATTTCCTGCCAGGGATTGGCTGGCTCTGCTGTCCGGGTCAGATCAGCAGCCTGTTCAGCGTCATGGTCAGCGGCCTGTTCAGCAGCCTGAGTGCCGGTCTGCTCAGCAGTCTGCTCGGGACTGGAGCTGGCAGTCCGGGGCCGGGCGACTGTGTCAGTTTCGCCGGCAGCATCGTCTGCCCCGGGCATGGCAGTGTCAGCTGCAGGCTGGTTTGCCCCGGCCTGCGCAACAAGCTTTTCCTGTTCCTGTGTGCTCATGCCCGACCTCCGCTCTGCTTTTCGCCTGCATTCTGGATATCGCCTCCGGCAGCTTCCTGAGCTGTCTTGTTGAGCATGGCTTCAAGAGGGCTGCCTGCAGGGGGCTGCACCATGGGCTCGGCAGCTTCCTGTGCAGTCTGTGCTGCAGGAGCTGCAACAGGAGCCCGGGTCTGGGCGGGGGCTGCAGCTGCTGCCAGTTGCGCTGCAGCGGCAGTCTGTGTGCCTGCTGCGGCCTCAGCCGCCAGTCTCCGTGCCCGTGCCTCCTTGGCTTTGGCAACCTTTTTGCGTACGGCCTCGCGATTTTCCTCGCGTTCCTCTTCGGCCACCTCAGCGTTTAGGGTACGCTGGAAATCGGTGGAGATACGTCTGAATTCTCCCATATACTTGCCCACTGTCCTGGAAACCTTGGCAAGGTTTCTCGGACCAAGCACAAGCAGGGCGACCAGGATGATGACAAGAAATTCAGTACTGCCTATTCCAAACATCCCTACAACGCTCCGCAAAAAAAAATTCTGTTCCCCGGGGCCCGGCATGCGCAGGAAGAGTCCTGCATGCCCTTGTCCAGGGTCGATCAGGGACAGTAAACGATCCTTATCACAGGCGCAAGCAGGCACAAATGCCGGACATTGACTGCAGGGCAGGGCGGGGACAGCCAGTGCCGCCCATAAAACAAGCCATGGAATATCAGATGAAACAGCGGAGACAGTGGCACTGTCTCCTGCAGGAGCAGAAGCTGCTGAGCGACGAGGCTGTGACGCTTTCTGCAAAGAGTACTTTCCTGATGGATGTTTCTGCAGTTTTCGTGTTCCCTGCCCCTGTGCTGCATGTTTTTCTGAGTCTTTACTGCGAAAGCTGACCGCAGAAAAGTGGAATATCGCACAGACTTCCAGACTGATTTCTCTCATGCGGACACATTTTCCTGCTTGTCAGGTACAGGATGCTCAGGCATACTTGCAGCCAACTATGCACAAGTGCTGACTTGCTGCATACGGGAAAAGACTTGTTCGCGCTGAGGGAGCCTGCGCGGGCGCAAGTTCAGGACAAGAGAACAAGGCAGGAATGCAAGGAGCCCGCTATGGACATCAAGGAGTGGTTTCTTATCGGAGTACAGAATAACTGGTTGTCACTACAGAGCATCCCGCAGGAGCTGCGAACACCGCAGATGTACATCTGCGCCATTGAGAGCGGTGCGATTTCCCTGGGGGATGTGCCCTTTGTCTACCGCACGCACGAGCTGTGCATGGCAGCGGTGGGAAAGCAGGGCTGGGAGCTGAGCGATGTGCCCCTGGGGCTGCGTGACCGGGAACTGTGTCTGGCAGCCGTACGATCCGACGGCATGGCTCTGGCCTGGGTCCCGGAGCCTTTGTGCGATCATGAGCTTTGCCTTGAGGCAGTGAAGAATAACGGTCTTGCCCTGCGCGAGGTGCCTCTGCGCATGAAGGACGAGGAAATCTGCACCACTGCCCTGCGGGGCAACGGCGAGGCGCTGGAATGGCTGTTAGAGGAGAATCGCACGCCTGCCTACTGCCGCATGGCTGTGGCCAGCAACGGCATGGCCCTGGCCTTTGTCCCTGAAGCGTACAAGTCAGAGGAGCTGTGCACCAGGGCTGTGCAGCAGAACAGCAGTGCCCTGCGCTTTGTGCCCTGGGAGCTGCGTGACAAGATGCGTGCCCTGGTGCAAAGCCTGAGCTGAACAGACAGGTACTGTGCCGCAGGCAGGAACAGATCGTAAAGACGGCCTGTATGGCCGTTTTTGCGAGCGCCTGCCATTTTTTGGCAAACTTTTGGGAAAAAGGGCACTATGCCCTGTTCCAGATTTCCGGTAGATTCAAAGGTTGAAGGGATGTCCCTGTGCAGGCAGCCTGAAGAGCTCTTTACCCGAAGGTCAGTTGCTTTCCCCGGATCTTTTCCGCCCTTCTGGGTGCCGGCATTCCCACATGGGAATGCCTGTGTCCTGCACGGGGACATCCTTTTTTAGTTCAGCTTCCAGGCTGCAGGAGAGCGCGTAACAGGCACAAAATTTCAAGATCTTAGCCTGTGTCTGCCCCGTGCTTGAAAGTTCGTTGCGCCATGTGCTAGCCTTACTTTCGGCAGAAGTCTGCTCATCCTGCACGCCATATGGCTGAACCCTTAGCAACAGAGGTCTTTCTTGAGCGAGAATATTGACGAACTCACTGTGCAGTTCGAGGACGATAACGGTAATCTCATCATTCGGGAACTGGGCAAGATCGTCCTGTCACGCGGCGCCTGGACAACCATACTGTTCCGCTACCAGGAATGGCGTCCTGAGCGCAATGACTATGGTCCGGACAAGTACACGCTGCGCCGCTACAAGAAGGCCGGCGGTGTGTACCGCGCCCAGTCCAAATTCACCATCTCCAGCGCGGACCAGGCAAGGAA
>CASEWR010000124.1 GCA_949291675.1 uncultured Desulfovibrio sp.
CGCAGGTCCACCACGCGCTTGGACTTGCTGAAGGTACGAGGCAGGGTCGAGGGATCCGTGATGTCCACAGCCACGCGCACAAAGAGCGAGGTATGCATGTCCTCGGCAATCTTGCGGGCAAGGGCTTCGTCCGTGTCGCTGCTTGCGCCTTCTGCGCGTTCCACGGTGATCTTCATGTAGTCCTTTGCCTGCTCGTCGCGGGTGAGCTGAATCTGGTATTCGCTGCCCACATCGCTGTACCTGGAGAGTACATCGGCAATCTGGCCGGGGTAGATGTTGACGCCACGGAAGATGATCATGTCGTCGGAGCGGCCGAGAATGGTGCTGTGGCGCGGCATATTGAGGCCGCAGGAGCACTTGCCGGGCACGATGCTGGCAAGGTCATGAGTGCGGTAGCGGATGAGCGGCACAGCTTCCTTGCACAGCGAGGTCACTACCATTTCGCCCACCTGGCCATCGGGCACAGGCTTGCCTGTGACAGGGTCGAGCACTTCGATGATGAAGAGGTCTGCCCAGTAGTGCAGGCCTGTGTGATACCTGCATTCTATGGAGGAGCCCGGACCATACATTTCGGTCATGCCGCCGATGTCAAAGCTGGCTTCCAGCCCGAGCTTGGTCTCCATGGCAATGCGCATTTTCTCACTGCGGGTTTCCGAGCCGCAGATGATGGTGCGCAGCTTGAGCTTGTCGCGTATGCCTGCACGCTCCACTTCTTCTGCCAGCAGCAGGGCCATGGAGGCTGTGGCACCAAAACAGGTGCTGCCCATGTCTTCCATGAGCTGCAGGTGGATCTGCAGGTTGCCGGGGCCTACCGGAATGGTCATGAGGCCGAAGAGTTCGCTGCCCATCTGGAAGCCTGCACCTGCAGTCCACAGGCCGTAGCCCACAGCAATCTGCATGCGGTCTTCCGGAGTCAGGCCTGCCATCTCATAGCAGCGGGCCATCTGGGTATTGAACATGTGCACGTCCTTTTCCGTGTAGGCAAGGATCTTGCGCTTCCCTGTGGTGCCGCTTGAGGCGTGCACACGCACAACCTCTGCCGGATCCACGCAGAGCAGCGGCAGGGGGTAGCCTGCGCGCAGATCCTCTGCATCCGTGGTGGGCAGGGCCGTGATGTCTTCAAGGCTTCTGATGTCGTCGGGAGTGACGCCGGCCTTTTTGAACAGTTCTCGGTACTGCGGTGACTTCTGGGCATGGTGCACGGTCCATATCAGGCCTCTGGTACGGATATCGAGAAGTTCTTCGTCTGTATAGCTGGGAATGAAGCGGTGTTTTGTTTCCATGACTGTGTGTCCTGAAGACGTCTGCAAAGGCTGAAATGGACAGGACGGGGCTCAGGCCCGGGGGAAGCGTTCCTGTTTCGGAAAACACCCTTTCCGTAAGGGAAAACGGCAGTATTGACAAGCTTGCATCACAAGCGATCACAAGCGATCACGGGCAATCACGGGCAGTAAGTCTGAAAGCCAGGCTTTAGTTGCTGTCTGCACCACGCACAGCGTTCTCTTCCCTGTGGCAGGTTACGGGCAGAAGATCGCCAAGAAGCACCCCTTCGGGGCTGACGAACGCCACATAGGGGTAGATTTCCACACCTTTTGTCAGAGCCTTCCAGAACAGGGCCGCATAGGCCGGGTCAATGCAGTCAGCCGGGCCGAAGCAGCGGCCGTCAGTGCGCTGCACAAGGTAGAACATGGCTGCCCTCTCCCCTGTTTCCACCACGTCCATGAGCTCCTCAAGGTGCTTTCTGCCCCGCTCACTGGCGGCGTCCGGGAACATGGCTGTCTCATCCTCGACCATGGTCACGTTCTTGCACTCCACCCACAGGGCAGGCCTGTTGTCTGCGCTGAGCATGGCGTCAAAGCGGCTGGTCCTGCGCTGCACTTCCGTGCGCAATGTCGTGTAGCCTTCGGCAAAGTCCAGGGCCCCGGCCAGAAAGGCCTGCACCAGCATGCGGTTTGGGAGTGAGGTATTCACCCCCACATAGCAGCCTGCAGCCTCACAGAAGACGGCTTCCTGGGTCCAGGCAAGCTTGCGTTTGGGGTTGTCGGACTTTGAGGCCAGCACAGTGCTGCCCGATCTTGTGAGGCCCAGCATGGAGCCTGTATTGTTGGAGTGTATCCAGGTCTCCTTCCCGTCCATGCAGGTCAGGACCAGGAAGCGCTTTTCCCTGCGTACAAAGACAGCGTCCCTGCAGGGCTGGGCAAAGGGGACAAAGGGGCGTGCAAGCGCAGTTTTTGCAGTTTTCGTGACAAGCATGGAAGCTCCCTGAAGGACTGGCGGGCAAGGGCCGGGCCTGACAAGTATCTGAGGCTGGCTGTGGCAGTGTCAAGGCGCAAAAACAGGCCAAAGCCTGCGCAGGACAGCCTGCAATATGCAGTGCAAGTCCCTGTAACACATGTGGAAGATGTGGAAAACAGCAGAAAAGCCAGCCTGTTTCTGTTGTCTACGCGCTGCAAAAAGGATATCTGGAAAGGAACGTTTTGCACGAACATGTCAACACTGTGCATGCCCGTACGGGCTGCCAGGAAGACAGGCAAGGAGCGAGGAGACATGCAGATTTCAGACAGATTGTCGCAGATTAAACCGTCACTGACCCTGGCTATGAACGCCAAGGCCCTGGAGCTCAAGGACAAGGGCATCATGGTCACCAGCCTGGCCATTGGCGAGCCGGACTTCCCCACCCCCAAACATATTTGCGAAGCTGCCAAGACAGCCATTGATGCAGGCTTCTGCCGCTATACAGCGGTGCCCGGTATCGTAGAGCTGCGCAAAGCCGTCTGCAGCTACTTTCGCAACCAGTATGATCTGGAAACAGAAGTTGAGAATGTCCTTATCTCTGCCGGAGGCAAGCACGCTCTGTACAACTACTTTTCCACTGTGCTCAATCCGGGTGATGAAGTCATTGTCCCTGCCCCCTACTGGGTCAGCTACCCGGATATGCTGAAGCTGGTGGGCGCAACGCCTGTCTTCATCTCTGCCACAGCAGAGGAAAACTTCAAGATCAGACCCGATCAGGTGGCAAAGGCCATCACCCCGAAAACAAAGCTCCTCATCCTGAACTCCCCCAGCAATCCCACCGGCGCTGTGTACACGGAAGAAGAGCTGCAGGCCATCATGGATGTGGCCATCAATGCCGGCCTCATGGTCATAGCTGACGAAATGTACGATCAGCTCGTCTTTGAGCCTGCCCAGATGTTCAGCGTGAGCCCCTATGTGGCCAGATACCCTGAACAGGTGAGCATCCTCGGCGGCCTCTCCAAGAGCTTTGCCATGACCGGCTGGCGCGTGGGCTACCTTGTCTCCCATCCTGACATCATCAGGAAGGCCTCGGCCATGCAGGGCCACACCACGTCCAATATCTGCTCCATCAGCCAGAAGGCTGCTCTGGCAGCCCTTACTGGCCCCATGGACTGCATTGCCAAAATGCGCGTGGCCTTCCAGAGAAGAAGAGACCTGGCCCTGAAGATTATCTCCGGCTGGCCCTTTGCCGTCTGCCCCAGGCCCGACGGCGCCTTCTATCTCTTCATTGATGTGCACAAGTGCTACACTCCGAAGGTCTCCGGCTCCCTGGCCCTGAGTCAGTACCTGCTTGAGAAGCTGCATGTGGCCACCACCCCCGGCGTTGCCTTTGGTGATGACAACTGCATTCGCATCTCCTACGCAGTGTCCGACGAAGTGCTGCAGGACGCAGTGTTCAGAATCGGCGAGGTCCTTGCCGAACTGGCTGACGAAGCCTCCATGTAGCCAGCGCGAGGGCAGACTCCGGGTCTGCCGGAGAGACGCAACGCTCAACAGCTGTCAGTGGTTTTGCCCCTGGCAGCTGTCTTTTTTGGGCGCTCTGAAAAATTTTTCCGGGCCCCTCACAAGCTCCCTGAAGGCATTTTGGTGAAAAAGGCGCTTTGGAAAGGGGGCATCAGGCATGGAAAATCTCCCGGAAATCGGCCATACTGGCCGATGGAAAAATTTTTTTTGAAGATTTTGAAAATTTTTGTTGACAGGACAGGTCTGTTCGCATACATTGCTTCTTGTGAACGGGGTTGTAGCTCAGTTGGGAGAGCGCTTGAATGGCATTCAAGAGGTCGTCAGTTCAATTCTGTCCAGCTCCACCAGAAATTTCCCAAGGGTCTACGTAAGCAGAGCGTAGGCCCTTTTTCTTTGCCCTGGCAGCAGTGCCGGGGCTTTTTTGTTCTGTGCGGCCACTGCCCCGGTGCAGCCGGGAGAGCGTGTCAGAGCCTGCCTGCAGAACATGGGGACAGACGACCAGGTGCTCGAAGACAAAGGTACGAGGCATGTCTCTGCCTGCCCTGGTCTTCTCCTGGCAGTCCCTGATTTCCGTCTCCAGACGCATGCCGGTGCCCTGGGCGCGAATGAGGGCTTTCTCCCTGGGAAAGAGGCAGCAATCCGTCCTGTGGGGCTCTGAGGGCTGTCTGAGGCCCTGTCCTTCTGCAGTCCCGACCGGGACTCATGGCCCTTGAGCTGCAGTCAGGACAACGATCCCGGCATGCCCATGTGCTCAGAGAGGCAGTGTCCCCCAACCCGGGGCACTGCTCCAGGCGCCCCATCGGTTCCCGGACGCTTGCCGCGCCCGGGGTGCGGGGAGTGCTCTCGTCCCGGCAGAGTGGGAAATCTGTCGTGCAGGCCAGAGAGCTGACTGAGGGCCCTGTGGGGCATTCTGGCAGCAGGTACTGGTTCTTTGTCCGATTGCTTCTGCAGACACAGGGCACAGCTTGTCTTCTGTCTCCGACTGTCAGTACGGCATTGGGCCGCGGTGCTCCCGACTGGCCTGGCAGTGCTTCCACAGGCCTGTGACTGGACCTGTGCTGTGAAACCAGAAGGGGAGCTTCACCAGACATGCAGACCTGATGTGCCTGCATCATGGGAAGCTCTGCTCAATGTGGAACATAAAAAAATGACAGTACACAAGTTTTTTTAGGACATGATTCAGGCACTTGTATTGTGTAACGCTTGGTAATTATCGATAAAATTTTATGAGGACCCCCTTTGCGGGGTGCCAGCTTCTGGCATGTTCTGCTGATTTCTGGAAAGAATGCCCGGGAAAGGGGTTGACAAAAATTTTGAAATGTCTATATTTCGAATCTCGCAATGACGAGCATGTCTGGCAACAGCATCCCGGACAAAGGGAACTGGCAAAGCCGGGCAAGGCAGGAGTCATTGCACACTGCAGCAGATTTTGTTTTAAGAGCTCAGGATAACTACAGAACGAGCATAAGGTAGCAAGGAATTTGGAAGAACACAGAAGATACTCAGCAAGATCT
>CASEWR010000125.1 GCA_949291675.1 uncultured Desulfovibrio sp.
TTTAAAAGATTGTGCCGGAGACAAAGGGGGAGAAGCGGGAACGCACGTCTTAGCGACTTGTGTCTTTCGCTCTTTCCGCAGCAGGAACCTCACCGTCTAAAGTCAGGAATCCCCTGCCTTTAGGCAGGGGAGGATGTCAACTGGGAAAATGCATCGTACGGGACGTTAGAACCCTGCCACAGCCCGCAGCAGGATGAGCAGCACAGGCAGCAGCGCCAGCAGAAAGGCTGTGCGTCTGGGCCTGGCAAAGAGGAAGGCCCAGCAGACCAGGGAGCCTGCCGTGACCAGGAAGGGGCCAAAACGCAGCAGGGCAGAGGATGCGCCAAAGCCCAGCTGGGCAGCTGAAGAGAAGGCCACAAAACCTGCATCCAGCAGCTGGAAGGTGGCACCTGCCAGGGCAAAGGCCAGGGCCATGCGTAACGAAGCAATGTCATCCGTGCTCAGGGGCAGGACGTCTTCGGCAGTGCCGGGAATGACTTCCCTCGTGCGCACGTCACGCGCACGCTGCCTGTCCTGTCTGGACACAGGGGGAAACTGCAAAAACATGGCCAGCACGGCAATGGCGCCAGCAGGCATGAGGGCTGCACAGCTCTGGCGCCAGGCATTCTGCAAAAGCACCGAGGTGGCAGCCTCCTCGGTCATCTGGTAGGGCAGCCCTAAAAAAGGCCAGTTGCGTACAAAAAGGGTGGCAAAGAAGCCCACGCAGGCTGCAAAGGCCACCAGACCGGCCCAGAAGGCCACTCTGTCAATGCCGCGCTCTGTCTCCGCATCCATCTGCACACTGGCAGTGGCAAAGAAGCGGGAGGCGATTTTGCCGGCAACAAGGACGAGCACCATGCTGCCAAGCCAGATCAGAAAGCTCAGCACTGTTGCCCGCCAGGGCAGTGACATGAAGTCATACGGGTAGGGCACAAGCTGCGGCATGGCGGCAGGCAGGGCACGTAAGGAAACAAAGCCGTGGCCGGCAATGTCAATGAGCCCGAAAATGCCTGTGACCAGAGCAATGGTATAGAAGAGACGACCAGCCTTTGCCATGGCAGGGCGCAGGCGTTTGCGCCCGAGAAAGAGGCAGAGGGCAAGCATGAAGGGCAGGACTACTGCCGCTTCCGTGGCAACATGAAGCAGTGAGGCTGCAGCCTGCCAGAGGGGCAGCCAGACGGGTGAATGCATGAAGTATCCTTAACGAACCCCTGCATCAGGCAGGGGAAATGTCACTGTTTTCTGCGCAGACGGATGAGCACACGCTGGCCCTGGGGGCTCTTCAGGTAGTGATACAGGCGCTGGGCAGCGGCATCAAACTTGTCTGTGTCCAGAAGCGGAGCAAAGGCGTCTTCCCAGTTCTGCGGGATTTCGCCCTCTCTGGGATGCATGCGCGTGCACAGCTCCTCGGCAATGCCAAGGTAGCGGGAGGCCTTGGAAATGGCCTCAGCCGTCAGGCCGCGGGGCTTTCCCGAGCCGTCCAGGCGCTCGTACATGCCGGATATGGTTTCCTGCACAGGCAGGCCGTCAAAGTCAAGTCCTGCCAGGGAAATGGCCACCCTGCGGCCGCGAGTGTCAGCATGCCCGTCAGTCTGTCCGTCTGCATGCCCGCCAGTCTGCCCGTCTGTATGCTTGTCTGCAGGCAGACATATCTGGTTTTCAGGACGCACAGTATTGCCGAGCACAAAGAGCCTGCCTGCCCAGGAGAGCAGTCGGGCAGTCTCGGGACTCTTGTCTGTGTCGAGCTCGGCAAGAAGCTGGGCCATTTCCGCAACCCGTGCGGAGAGTCTGCCGGCATAGGGGTCCAGCACACTCACAAGCTTGTGCATGGCAACCACGTTCTGCTCAATGAGCAGGCTGCTGCGCTCACGATACGCCAGGTGTTTGCCGATATCCCTGTAGATGAAGATGCCGCCGGCAAGATAGCCTTCCTGGTCCACATAGGGAACAGCCAGCACAGCACAGTTCTTCCAGACGCCCTTGTGGAAGAGTCTGGTTTCGCCGTGGTTGGCCTGGGGCTTTTCCCAGAGCAGGGCAGTGCGCTGACTCATGTCTGCGGCAAGGTCCTGGGGCAGATCATTGGTGGAAAGGCCGGCAAGGTCTTCGGCACTGTCCCTGCCGCCCAGTCTGGCAAAACTGGCATTGGCGGTCAGAATGTTGTGGTCAAAGTCCGTGCAGGCAATGGCCATGCCCAGGTCTCTGTCCAGCGCAGTCAGGGCTTCCTCGCGCTGCAGGTTCCTGGTCTGTGCCTTTGCAAGGCGCAGGGCCATGGTGTGCTCACGCTGGCGGAAGACAAAGAACCAGAAGAGGAAGAGGCCTGCCAGAAGGACAATGGCCTTGGCGCAGGTCATGAGCAGGGTGGTACTGTCAGCTGTGTCTGCAAGTTCTTCCGCGTCCTCAGGCAGCGCAGAGATAAAGTAGAGCCTGGTGCTTAAGAAGCGCTGGCCCATGCTGTAGAGAGGGCCGCCAAAGCCGGGAATGCGGTAGAGCCCGAAGGCAATGCCGCTCTCGGTGGTGACAAGGTCACGGACAGCGATCTTCTGGGTATCTGTGGCAGACAGGGCAATGAGGGAGCCGTCGTTCTGGCGCTCCAGCACGGCAGTGCGCATGCTTTGCTGGTTCTGGGCAGCCTGGATGCGCTCCATGATGGTGCCAAGGTCCACAGTGACCATGAGGATGCCCACATTGTAGGTCAGCACATTGCGCTTGTCCGTGAGCAGCATGGGAATGGCAATGTCCACGCACAGCTTTGTCTCGCGTACATAGGCTGGCAGGGAGATGGCCACATTGCCCGTGCCCACGAGATCCGGCACAACGTTTTTGGAGATGTCCGGCAGCCTGGCAGGCAAATCCCCTGTGGCAAGGCAGGGGGTGCCCTCCATGGTGTAGATGCAGGCAGAAAGGAGGGCATAGCGCTCTGCAAGGTTCTGCAGCTCCCTGCGGATGAAGTCGGCCTGGCCGGCAAAGGCCCGCAGGCGTTCCATGTCCTCCTGGCTGCGGCGCTGGGCGAGCAGGGAGAGCATGGACTGGCGCTCCTCGGGTCTGCCGGTGAGGGTTGTGAGCACGTCACGACCGAGCTGCAGGCCGCTCACCCTGTTCACAAAGGTCGAGAACTGGCTGTTGTCAGTCATGGCGCGCAGGCTGGCTACAAATTCTCTGGACCAGACACTGTCACGCACGTCCTTGCTCTTTTCCAGCTCGCCAATGACTCTGGTCAGATAGGCTGTACTGCTGGCATGGGTCTGTTCCCAGAGGGTGACAAGCCCCCACAGGGCAAGCAGGCAGGCAAGGAGAAAGGAGCCTGCAAGGAGAAGTCCCGAGTGTTCTTTGAGGTTGAACATAGCCTGCTCCTGTTCTAGCGCTCAGTGAGTGCATTCTGCTTTGCCTTGAGAATGGGCTTCATCAGGTACTGCAGAATGGTCTTCTTGCCTGTGAGAATGTCAGCCTGCACAATCATGCCGGGAATAATGGGCAGAATTTCGTTATTGTGCTCAAGATAGGTGCGCGAGGTGCGTATCTTGGCGAGATAGTAGAACTCGCCCTGCTTGCCCTCAATGGTATCTGCACTGATCTGCTCAAGCTTGCCCTCAAGGCCGCCGTAGATGGAGAAGTCATAGGCTGTCACCTTGATCATGACATCCTGTCCCGGGCGCAGGAAGGCCACGTCCTGGGGGCGCACACGGGCTTCCACAAGCAGGGTGTCATCCAGGGGCACAATGTCGAGAATGGGCTCGCCGGGCTTGATGACGCCGCCAATGGTATTGATGTAGATTTGCTTGATGATGCCGCGCACTGGCGAGCGCACATCTGTTCTGGTCACGCGGTCACCGCCTGCAGCAAGGGTCTCCTGCAGGGTGGTGAGCTCCACGCGACGCTTGTTGATCTCTTCGGTGATGGAATTGCGGAACTCGGCCTCATGGGACTCAATGCGGTGTCTGGCCTCGGCAGCAGCTGCCTGCGCCCTGGAGATGGAGGCAGCCAGCATATCCACCTGGCCCTGCAGTTCCACAACCCTGGACTCCATATTCAGGAATTCCAGACGCGAGAAGTTGTTGCGCCGCACCAGTGTCTCAGCCGCATCGCGCTGCTGTCTGGCGAGATCCAGGCTCTGCACCAGCTGTTCCCTGTGCGTGGTCTGTTCCTGGACATCGCGGTCACGCTGGATGACCTGGTTCTGGAGCACTTCTCTGTCCACCACAAAGCGTTCCTTGCGCGAGGCCCACAGGCTCTTCTGGTCGTGCACTATCTGCTGGGCCTGCTGCAGTATGGACGCATCAGGGGTCTTGTGAAAGTACTCGGTTGCCCAGGCATAGAGGTCTTTGGGGAAGACAGGCTCCTCGCTCTTGAGCTCAGCCTCAAGGCGAATCAGGGCAAAGACGTTGTCCATGCTGCGCTGCATGGCGTCTCTGTAGGAGGAGGCGGCCATCTCATTGTCAATCTGGGCTATGACATCGCCCTTCTGCACTGTGGCGCCGTCACGCACCAGCATGGCACGCAGAATACCGCCTTCCAGGTTGGAGATGGTCTGGGTGCTCTGCGAGCCTACCACACTGCCTTCGGAGTGGGTGACCTCGTCAATTTTGGAAAAGGCTGCCCAGACAAGGAGAATGGCAAAGAAGATGACTGTGGTGAAGAAGATGAAGCGGGCACCGACCCTTGGCCGTCTGCTGTAGGCAGCATCCACATCCCCGGCATACTGAATGTCATCAGGGGTGAGGCCCTGCAGGGGAGCATCCAGGGCTGCAAACAGTCCCTGGTTCTGCATGGTGGTGCTGCGCGCTCCTGTTCTGGCACTTTTGCCGTGCAAAAGGTCACTGACAAGGGAGCGCATGGGACGGTCAGGCGTCTGCTCATGCTCGCCCTTGTGCACCAGGGAGAAGAGGAAGGAGAGGAAGCCGCGGGCATTGGAGTGCACATGTGCAGGGTCCGGGGGCGACTGGAACATGTCTCCCGCAGGGGCTGGTGCCTGACCCGGCATCTGAGGTGCCGGCGGGTTCATGGGACGCCTGGTGGCAATGTGCTGGGCATAGGCCTGGGCCCTGGCCTGCTCCAGGGGCATCACCTGCGGCGGCTGACCTGGCATGCCGGGCAGACCGGGCATACCGGGCAGTCCCATGCCCGGAGCTGAGGACATTGCGGCCGGCAGGGCAGCATTTCCCTGTTTTGCGACAGCCTGTGCCATGGCATCGGCAGCAGCAAAGATGCTGCCCAGACTCTGGGCAGTGCTGCGGGTGCCTGGCAGGGTGTCCTGCTGCCCGGCTGTCCCCTGCCCCTGAGCAGGATCCTGGCTCTGACTTGGGGCAGGGGCAGAATCATCTCCTGGCAGTACCTGGCCGTGCAGCACGTCCTCGGCACTGGCAGCAGCTGTGCGCAGGACCTGCGGGCCCTCCAGTCCCAGCCCCTGCCCCTCGCGCTTGAGCTTGCGCAGGCGGGCTGCGGACTCGGCACCGCGTATGCCCTGGTACAGAGAGGGCTTGTGCTGCGCTGACGCAAGGTCCGGCAGACCGGCTTTGTCAGCCGCTGCAGCTGTGTCCTGTGCAGGGGCCTGTGCAGGGTCCCCGGGTGTGGCCTGGGCCTGAGCCGGGTCTTGTGCAGGACCTTGTGCGGAATCCTGTGCCGGGTCCTGTGCAGGGTTCAGAACCTGGGCCCGAACAGGGGCCCTGGATGCTGCGGCAGGGGTCTCAGGGACAGCAGCACGCATGGGGCCAGCCTGAGCCTCGTCTGTGCCTGTTGTCTGCACTGTGCGACTATCTCTGTCCCTGGTCATAGCGATTTACTCCGGCCTGTGCGGCCTGTTGCTGTGTTGCCTGCCGGCTGTCAGCAGCTGTTCCTGCAGTCTGTGTCACTGTCCTTTGAGCCGCAGGTGCTGTGTCAGCAGCTGTTTCTGCAGTCTGTGTCACTGTCTTTTGAGCCGCAGGTGCTGTGTCAGCAGCTGTTTCTGCAGTCTGTGTCACTGTCTTTTGAGTCGCAGGTGCTGTGTCAGCAGCTGTTCCTGCAGTCTGTGTCACTGTCTTTTGCACGGAAGGCTTGATGCGCAGGCCAGGTTTGGCTGTGCCGCGCACCACAGTCTGCGCCGGCTGCGGTATCTGGCCTGTCTGAACGAGCCTGGTCTGTGTCTGGGCCTGTGCCTTACCTGACTGGCCTGGCTGCCCGGGCTTGCCCACCTGGATGGTCCTGGCCGGCTGTGCTGTCTGCGTTACCTGGCCTGTCTGTGTGCCCTGGGTCGGGCGCACCAGGTTCTTCACAGACTTTGCCGGGCGGGCAGTGTTCTGGCTGACGCGGACAGTGCCCTGGGTCTGGTTCTGTGCCTGAGCCTGCGTCTGTGTCTGGGGCCTGGCTGTCTGACGAATGGTCCTGGCCTGCTGTGCCTGTCCTGACGCTGAGCGTGTCACAGTCTGGCCCTGCGGTGTCACTGGCTGTGCCGGTCTGGCCTGTTGCCCGGCGGCCTGGCCTGCCTGGCCCGAGGTCTGCCTGGCTGCCTGCTGGGCAGTCTGCTGGCCTTTCTGTGCTTTGGGATGGAAGAGTTCGCAGGCATCGCGGGGGCCGTCATAGACAATGCGGCCTTCCTTCAGGATGATCAGGCGGTCCACCAGACGCAGCATGCTCAGACGGTGCGTGACCAGGAGGAGGGTTCTGCCCCTGGCAATCTGGGCCAGGCGCTGCTGAAGCATGCGCTCGGAGTCCGTATCCATGTTGCTGGTCGGCTCGTCCAGGATGAGGATCTCAGGGTCATGGACCAGGGCTCTGGCCAGGGCCACAGCCTGACGCTGGCCACCGGAGAGCTCCTTGCCCTGCTCGCCCACCTGGGCTGCAAAGCCGGCAGGGTTATGGCGCAGGAAGTCCGTGACCCCGGCAATGCTGGCAGCGCGTAAGATCAGATGGTCGTTGATAGTGGGGTCGCCCAGGGCAATGTTGTCGCGCACACTACCGTAGAAGAGCACCACGTCCTGGGGCAGCACGCCAATGCGGCTGCGCAGCTCGGTGGTGGCAAACTGGCGTATGTCCACGCCACCGAACTTCACGGCACCTTCCTTGGGCTGGTAGAGGCCTGTGAGCAGGCGGGAGAGGGTGCTCTTGCCCGAGCCCATGGCGCCGATGATGCCCACATGCTCGCCAGGTTCAATGGTGATGCTCACATTGTCCAGGGCCAGACGCTGGGCTCTGGGGTAGGCAAAGCTCACGTTTTCCATGCTGAGGCTGGGGCGCAGCATGCCGAAGTCAATGGGTGTCTTCTCAGCCTGGTTTTCCGAGGGCAGGGCCATGAGCAGGTCCAGGGACTTGAGGGCCACATGGCTGTTCTGGGTGCGGGTGATGAGGGAGGCCACCTGCATGAGCGGCGCCATGGTGCGCCCGAGCAGGATGTTGGCGCCGATCAGCGCACCCATGCTCATAAGACCTTCCTCAATGCGGTACACACCCCAGATGATGAGAATGACAGAGCAGAACTGGGTGATGAGCATGGAGGCATTGACTGCCAGGTTGTTGTACTTGCGCGACTCGGAGTTGGACTTGGCGGACAGGCCCACCACAGCCTCCCAGAGCCTTTGCATGCGGCTTTCTGCCTGGCAGGACTTGATGGTCTCAAGGCCGTTGACGATCTCAACCAGCAGGGCATTCTTCTGCATGTTCTGCTTGTAGGAGGCCTCGGCACTGCGGCGGGCAAAGCTCTGGATGACGATGCCAAGGCAGATGAGCACAGGGATGGCGCAGATGGGCAGAAGGCACATGGGCCCGGCAATGATGCCAATGAAGATGATGAAGATGGCCAGGAAGGGCACATCTATGCAGGCCAGCAGGGTCGAGGAGCTGAAGAAGTCCCGCAGCTGCTCGAACTCGCGCAGGTTGTTGGCCAGGGCACCCGTGGACTCGGGCTTGGTGTCCAGACGCATGCTCAACACCTTGTTCATGAGGCTGCTTGAGAGCACAACGTCGGCATTGCGGCCTGCCACGTCCACAAAGTAGACGCGCATGGAGCGCAGCAGAAAATCAAAGATGTAGGCGATGAGCACGCCTGTGGCCAGCACCCAGAGGGTCTCCATGGCCGCATTGGGGACAACGCGGTCATAGACGTTCATGACAAAGAGGGGCGTGGCCACGGCTATGAGGTTGGTGATAATGCTGGCCAGGGCCACATGGCGGTAGATGGGCGCATAATAGCGCAGCACATCCCAGAACCAGCGCTTGCCCCTGGAGATGGTAAAGCCTGCAGTGCGCTCATCGGGCTTGCTTTCCACAGAGGCAAAGAGGGCATAGCCGCTGTAGTCTGCCTGTATCTCCTCAATGGGCACATTAATGGCAGTATTGTCCGTCTCCGGGAAGATGACCTGGATGTGCTCGCCCTTGCGGCTCACCAGCACGCAGGCCCTGTCATTGGTGAGCAGCAGGATGCAGGGCAGGGTGAGGGGCGGAATGTCGGCAAGCTTCGGCCGATAGAGGATACGGCCTGTCATGCCTGCCTTGCGGGCAACGCGCAGGCAGCCCTCCGGGGTGACATGGCTGCCGTTGAGGCCTGCCATGAGAAACTGCGGCGAGACAATGACGCCCTTCAGGCGCAGCAGGATGGCCATGCAGCGCAAAATGCCCGGCATGAAGTCCACATTGGAGGGGCGCAGGGGGTCTGCTGTATACTGCTGTGCTGCCGCAGCCTGGTTGGCGTTGCGCAGGATGGCTGCTGCCTGACCGTCCAGGTGCTGCGGCTGAGCGCCTGCAGCCTGGCCTGTGTCATGCTGGCCTGTGTCATGGGCCCCTGGATTTCTGGCCTGTGCCCCCTGTGCTGTCTCTTCGCCAGGCTGGCCCTGGCCTGCATGGTCGTCTGCAGGGCCGGCAGCCTGGTGTTCGGCGCGTTCGTGCAGGGGGCTGCCTGCAGCTTGTCTGCTGTCGTTGTCTGTTGTGTCCTGTCTGTCCTGTGTCTCTGCCATAGTGGTCTGTGTACCTTGTACTGACTGCACAAAGTCAGGCTTTGCGCAGCACTGCACACGGGAAAGGGGATGGTGTGCCGGGACAGCTGAAAGCGGGAGCTTTGTGCCGGAACAGCTGCCAGACGCTGATTGTCCGGCTGCAGATACAGCTGCTGGAACGGCTGCTGGAACAGCTGATGGAACCGTTGTTGGAACAGCTGTGTCCTGTACGCTGTGCAGCCCTGCCGTCTGTCCGGGTGTTCTGCCCTGCTTTCGCTCTGCCGGGGAATGTACTTGAGATGCAAAAATACGTCCAATTCCCCCATGCGTCAAACAGGCAAAAAGCGGCAAAGGTCCTGAAACCATGCTGAAACATGACTGCTACCATGCCCTGTTGCAGAGATGCAGGGAAGGAAAAGGGCCGGGGGCAAAGCAGAGAACAGGGAGCAGAGAGCAGGGCACAGGGCAGGGAGCAAGACCGGGAAAAGGGCACAAGAAAGGGGGCATTGCGCCAAAGCACAATGCCCCCTTTGGAAAAGTCAGCCTGAAGGTGTCAGACGTTCCAGGAAATCCTAGAATTCCTCGTCACCTTCCCACTTGATGAAGCCGGGGTTCACGCCTTCCATGCAGTTGACGATGAGTTCCACCAGGCCGCCGTAGGCGAAGCTGTTCTTGGTGTAGAGGTCGTTTTCTTCGAGAATGTCGCGGATCTGGCCCTTGCAGTTGGAGCAGGGAGCGCAGATGTACTTCTTGGTCTCGGGTCCGAGGCAGTCCTTGAAGGCTTCGCTGATCTGCCAGAACTTTTTGCGACCGGCGATGTTGCCGCGCCAGACACCAACATTGTTACGGGTGATGATGGCAAAGCCGGAACCACCGCCGCAGCAGTAGTTGTTCACACCGTTGCAGGGCATTTCCCTGAACTGGGGAGCGATGACGCGCAGGATCTCGCGCTGGGGCTCCACAACACCCATGAGGCGGACCACGTTGCAGGGGTCATGCAGGGTGACAGGGAAGTTGTTGCGGGACGGGTCGAGCTTCAGCCTGCCCTGCTTGATGATGTCGCGCAGGGTGACGTAGCAGGTTTCGCGGGGAATCTGCAGATCGTAGGGGACAACGCGGTCAGCAATGACGGTCAGGGCCTTGGTGGCATGGCCGCATTCGCCGATGACGATCTTCTTGACGCCGAGTTCCCTGGCGGCTTCCATGTGCTGCAGGGCGATACGGGCGGTCTGGGCATCATCGTAGAAGACGCCGTAGTTCACACCGTCATAGCCCACAGTGCGGCTGGACATGGTCCAGTTGAGGCCTGCGGCATTGAAGATGGTGGTGAAGGCAGCCACGTTTTCGGGCCAGGCCATGATTTCGCCGGCATTATGGATGAGCAGGATGTCAGCACCCTTCTTGTCAAAGGGAGTCTCCACGCCCACGCCGGTGATTTCGGAGTAGTCCTCGTCGATGAACTCAACGTTGTCGCGCACGACATCAGGTGTCATACCTGTGGAGGAACCCTTCTGCATCTGCAGCTCGGTGCCCTTGGTATGCAGTTCCTTCGGGCTGATGCCCAGTTCCTGGCTGAAGAGCTTGCGGATTTCGCGGGCAATCAGGCCGTTGTCAACGCCGATGGGGCAGACCTGGGCGCAGCGACGGCAGAGGTTGCAGCGGTAGGCCAGTTCGCCGAGACGCACCACGGTCTTCCAGTTCAGGGGCATGTCGCCATAGCGCAGTTTGGCAAGAGGCTCCTTCTTGATGTACTGGTGATAGATGCGGCGGAAGATCTCGGAGCGGAAGTTGGGGCGGTACATGGTGTTACCGCCACTCATCTCGTAGAGATGGCAGGCATCAGAACAGGAGTTGCACTGTGCACAGGTGTCCATGCTGGCTTCGAGCATGTTCACGCAGGTCCAGTTGTTCTCTGTGGAGAAGAGCTTGCGCATGCCGGACAGGAATTTGTCAACCAGCTCCTGTTCCTCAAGAGCATTCTTGGGACGGGGGAAGTTGAGCACGGAGATGCCGTCGAGCAGGTCGCAGGCATACTCGTCCTTCATCTTGTCGGAGAAGGGCTCGCAGGGACGCTTTTCCACGTCAAGGGGCAGATCCGGAATGTCATTGAGGTCGTACTCAATGAGCTGGCCTTCCTTGGTGGATATATCAGTCAGTTTCAGATTTGAAGTCATAGTATGGGCACCTCTTTAGGCTTCTTCTTTCTTCTGTTCCTGAACGGGGTAGCCGGAAGTGGCAACATCAAGCCAGGTCTTGTCCGCGCCATCGGGATTCATGTGAGGAGCAGCCCAGGTGACCTTGAACTTCAGAGCAGAGAGAATGAGCTCCTGACGCTTCTTGCTCATGCTGGTAGCAACGTCTTCCCAGCGGATGTCGTGGTAGAGGAAGTACTTGAGCAGGATGTGGCTCATGAAGGTGATGGGGATCCACAGCAGCAGGAAGAAACCGATGACCATGTGCAGCACAAAGCCGCCGCTGCCCAGAGAGGCAAAGTTGAAGGTCAGGGCATTGTAGACAAAGTCGCTGGCCAGGGAGGCAAATTCACCGGCATTGGCGATCCAGGTGATGAAGCCGGTGAGGCCGAAGAAGGCGAAGATGCCAAGGTCAAAGTAATGCTCGGGAGTGGAGAAGGTGCGCAGACCGGGGTCGCCCAGACGACGCATGATGAGACCGACGCCGCCGCCGATGAGGCAGAGACAGCCGACAAAGGAGATGATGTTGATCAGCAGGTAGATCAGCCAGATCAGGGTGCTGTTGTCGGCATCAAGACCGAACATGCGCAGCACGGCAGTGAAGATCAGGATGATGGCGCCGCCCATGAGGAAGTACAGCCCCAGATGGAAGGGGTAGGTGCGGTACCACAGGGGGCGGTTGTGCTTGAAGGTGGCCTCAAGGAAGAGGACTTCAGCCAGCAGGGCAATAAGGTCGCCCAGATGATGGGCCTTATGCTCGTGCTTCCACCAGTCGCCGTCTTCCATGTAGCTGCCGCCGTGTTTGGCCTTGGGGCCTTCGTGGGGAATGGGGTAGAGCTCCCAGCGAAGGTGCATCGGCGTCTTTTTCATGTAGTTTCTGATTTTGAGAAACGAAGTGATTGCACAGCCGATGAGTGCAAGGTACCCCAGCAGGTAAAAGAGTGTAATCATGCGTCTACTCCGGATGTGGGCAAGGGCCCGAGAATTATGTTCACGCAAAGTTTGCGTTTCGCACGATGCGCAAGTGAGCCGGTCTGCTTCCCGTGTGTGTCAGGCCAGGCAGCCATGCTGCCGGCGTATCCGGGGGTTGAGGTGTGTGGCCTGAAAGCCTGCCCTGAAGCGGAGGGCGCGCGCCTGCCAGGCCGAAAAATACTAGCGGTCAGTATACACAAATTTCGGAAAAAAGCAAAGAAACGATTTGCATTGCCCTTGAAAGTGCATCCCTTCACAAGCAGCAGCACACAGCTGTGCCTGAGAAAAAAAGATATGTCTTTTTCGTGACTTGTCCAGCCCTGCTGCCCACGTATGGCAGCGTTGCAGATCAGCCCTGCAGGAAGGCTTTTGCGGCACCTCTGCATGCCTTCATGCCTCACCTTCCTGTTTGCCTTCATGGTTCACTTTCCTGGTTTGCCTTCTGTATCGAAGGCTCCCAGCACAGAAGTGCTGCAGGCTGCCAGGGCAATGCTGCAGCCGGCAGCTTTTGCCGGACGTCGGGCAGGAAAAAGGGACCGCCATTTCCGCGCCGGGGGAATGGCGGTCCCTGCAAACGTCCGTCTTCAGGACCTGGCCTTTGGCGTTACCGTGCGGCAGCCTCAGGCCATGTGCAGATCAGCTGGTTTACAGCTGCTGATACAGCGGCTCTTCCAGGTCTTCAAGGAACTTGTTGGGCTTTTCCTTCTGTTCGGGCACGGAGATTTCAGCATTGATGTACTGACGCAGGCCCGTGCCGGCAGGAATGAGGCGACCGACGATGACGTTCTCCTTGAGGCCGGAGAGGTAGTCGATCTTGCCCTTGAGGGCGGCCTCGGTGAGCACCTTGGTGGTTTCCTGGAAGGAGGCAGCCGAGATGAAGGAGGAGGTGGTCAGAGAGGCCTGGGTGATACCGAGCACCATGGGCTCTGCTGTGGCAGGCTTGCGGCCCTCGGCAATGGCCTTCTTGTTGATGGCTCGGAACTCGCCCTTGTCCACCTGTTCGCCTTCGAGCAGGCTGGTGCCACCGGAGTCGATGACACTGACCTTGCGCAGCATCTGGCGCACAATGGTCTCGAAGTGCTTGTCGTCAATGGCCACGCCCTGGAAGCGGTAGATGTCCTGGATTTCGTTCACAAGGTAACTTGCCAGGTACTTCTCGCCCTTGGTGCGCAGGATGTCGTGCAGTTCGGGGCTGCCCTCGGTGAGGGTCTCGCCTGCCTCCACAAAGTCACCGTCAGCAGCAGTGATGTGCTTGCCGCGCGGCACCAGGTATTCCTTGGCCTCGCCGATATCCGGGGTGACAATGAGTCTGCGCTTGCCCTTGCTGTCGCCGCCATAGGTGACTGTGCCGGAGATTTCCGAGACAACAGCCATGTCCTTGGGCTTGCGCACTTCAAAGAGCTCGGCCACGCGGGGAAGACCACCCACGATATCCTTGGTCTTGGAGGTTTCACGGGGACGACGGGCAATGGTCTGGCCCTGTTTGACCTCGTCACCATTCTTGACCATGACGATGGCGCCTGCAGGCAGGGAGTAGGTGGCTTCCGTCTCGGTGGCACCATGACGGCGCATCTTCTTCTCGCCTGTGATGGGATCCACGATGCTGATGGAGGGCTTGTAGGCTGTGGTACGGAACTCCATGACCGTGAGGGCAATGTTGTTATTGGTCTCGTCGACCTTTTCCTGCACAGTCTTGCCTTCAATAAGGTCGTTGAACTGGACGATACCGTCTTCCTCAACGATGAAGGGTTCGTAGAAGGGCTCCCACATGGCCATGACATCGCCCTTGTTCACTTCCTGACCATCCCTGACCAGGATGCGGGCACCGGAAGGAATGTTATCCTTCTGGGTCTCGCGGCCGCTGGCGTCCACAATGACGAACTGACCGGACTTGCCGATGTTGACCAGCTCGCCGTCAGGATTCTGCACTGCGTGCAGATGCACCAGTTTCACCTGACCGGAGCCCAGGGCTTCGATCTTGCTTCGTTCAATGGTGGAAGAAGCCGTGCCACCGATGTGGAAGGTACGCATGGTGAGCTGGGTACCGGGTTCACCAATGGACTGTGCAGCAATGATGCCCACTGCTTCACCAATGTTCACAATATGGCCGCGGGCAAGGTCGCGTCCGTAGCAGCGGGCGCAGATGCCGTGCTCGGCAGCGCAGGTGAGGGGCGAGCGCACAGTGATGGAGGTCACGCCGTGCTCGTCGAGGATTCTGGCCTCGTCATCCTTGATCTCGGTGTTCTCTTTGAGGAGCAGCTCCTGGGTCTGGGGATCACGCACAGGATAGAGCAGCACGCGGCCAAGGGCACGCTGGGACACACGGGTGCGGACTTCGCCGCCTTCCATGATGTCGGTGAGCTCGATGCCGTCCACAGTGTTGCAGTCTTCCATGGAGATGACCACGTCCTGCACCACGTCCACCAGACGTCTGGTGAGGTAGCCGGAGTTTGCCGTCTTCAGAGCCGTATCGGCCAGACCCTTGCGGGCGCCGTGGGTGGATGTGAAGTACTGCAGCACCGAGAGACCTTCGCGGAAGGAGGCGGTGATGGGGGTCTCGATGATTTCGCCGTTCGGCTTGGCCATGAGGCCGCGCATGCCTGCCAGCTGACGCATCTGGTCCTGGTTGCCTCGGGCACCGGAGTTGGACATCATGTAGATGGGGTTGAAGCTCACGTCCTCAACCTGCTCGCCAGTCTTCGGATTGGTGCGGATCTCGCTGCTGATCTCCTTGTTCATCTCCTTACTGACGCTCTGGGTCGCCTGGGTCCAGACGTCAACGACCTTGTTGTACTTTTCGGTCTTGGTGATGATACCGTCGCGATACTGGCCTTCGATGTCGTCAACCTCCTGCTGGCTCCTGGCAAGGATCTCTTCCTTTCTGCGGGGAACGAGCATGTCCTTGAGGCCGATGGAGATGCCGGAACGGGTGGCGAATTCGTAGCCCAGGTTCTTGATCTTGTCGCAGAGCAGCACGGTGGCCTTGGTGCCGCAGTGCTTGTAGGTGGCGTCCACGAGCCTGGCAATGTTCTTCTTGGTGAGCACAAGGTTCACATGGGAGAAGTCCATTTCCTTCGGCAGGATGTTGCTCACCAGCACGCGGCCGGGGGTGGTTTCCACCAGCTTGCCGTCAATGCGCACCTTGATGATGGCCTGCAGGCTGACAATGCCCTGGTCGTAGGCGGATTCCACTTCCCACCTGTCGCAGAAGACCATGCCTTCACCGGGCTCGAAGCGCTTGGCACTGGTCATGTAGTACAGACCAAGCACCATGTCCTGCGAGGGCACGATGATGGGGCCGCCATTGGCAGGCGAGAGAATGTTGTTGGTGCTCATCATGAGCACGCGGCATTCAATCTGGGCTTCCACGGACAGAGGAATGTGCACTGCCATCTGGTCACCGTCAAAGTCTGCGTTGTAGGCTGTGCAGACCAGGGGGTGCAGGCGGATGGCCTTGCCTTCCACAAGCAGGGGCTCAAAGGACTGGATGCCCAGTCTGTGCAGGGTAGGTGCACGGTTGAGCATGACCGGGTATTCCCTGACCACGTCGGCCAGGATATCCCAGACCACCACTTCCTCGCGCTCCACCATCTTCTTGGCGCTCTTGATGGTGGAGGCATAGCCTCTCTTCTCAAGCTCGGAGTAGATGAAGGGCTTGAAGAGCTCCAGGGCCATCTTCTTGGGCAGACCGCACTGATGGAGTTTCAGGTAGGGACCCACGCAGATGACCGAACGGCCGGAGTAGTCAACGCGCTTGCCAAGCAGGTTCTGACGGAAGCGGCCCTGCTTGCCCTTGATCATGTCGGACAGGGACTTGAGGGCTCTGCCGTTGGTGCCGGCAATGGCACGGCCGCGACGGCCGTTGTCGAAGAGGGCATCCACAGCTTCCTGCAGCATGCGCTTTTCGTTGCGGATGATGATCTCGGGGGCGCCGAGCTCCATGAGGCGCTTCAAGCGGTTATTGCGGTTAATGACGCGGCGGTAGAGATCGTTGAGGTCAGAGGTGGCAAAGCGGCCGCCATCCAGGGGAACGAGGGGACGCAGTTCCGGGGGAATGACAGGAATGACTTCCATGATCATCCACTCGGGTCTGTTCTCGGACTCAATGAAGGCCTCGACAATCTTCAGACGCTTGGTGATCTTCTTTTTCTTGGTCTGACTCTTGGTCTCGTCGCCTTCCTTGTGCAGTTCCTCGCGCAGTGCCACAAGGTCAATTTCCTCAAGCAGGGAGCGAATTGCTTCGGCTCCCATGCCGACCTTGATGCAGTCTTCGCTGCCAAAGTGCTCGATGATCTGCAGATACTGGTCTTCAGAGATGACCTGCTGCTTGGTCAGAGTGGTCTGGCCGGGATCAAGCACGATATAGCTGTCGAAATAGAGGACCTTTTCCAGGTCGTTCATGGTCATGTCGAGCAGCGTGCCGATCTTGGAAGGCAATGTCTTCAGAAACCAGATGTGGGCAACAGGAGCTGCCAGCTCGATGTGGCCCATGCGCTCGCGGCGCACCTTGGAGGCAATGACTTCAACGCCGCACTTTTCGCAGACAATGCCGCGGTGCTTCATGCGCTTGTACTTGCCGCAGTTGCACTCAAAGTCCTTCACGGGTCCGAAGATGCGGGCACAGAACAGGCCGTCGCGCTCGGGCTTGAAGGTCCTGTAGTTGATGGTCTCGGGTTTCTTGACTTCGCCGAAGGACCATTCGCGTATGGCTTCCGGAGAGGCTATGGAAATCTGTATGGCCTTCAGGTTGCGCACATTGGTTGCATTGCCCGAAGTTCCGCGGTTGGAATAGAGATCATCCATGCTCATTTGCTGTATGTTCCTTGCTTACCTGTGACTGTGCACAGAAGCGTTCTTTGCATGAAGGTTTGCATGAAGGTCTGAAAACGTCATCCCGGGACAATGCCCTGCCGGCCCGCAAGGGTCAGCAGGGCAGAACAGGTTCTATCGTTCGTTGAAGGGAACAAGGCCGAGCGGGCGCTGGCGCTTCTTGGACTCTTCCTGATGCAGGGTCACGTTGAGACCAAGGCTCATGAGTTCCTTGACCAGAACGTTGAAGGATTCGGGCAGTCCTGCTTCAAGGAAGTTGTCTCCCTTGACTATCTTCTCATACATCTTCACGCGGCCGGTCACGTCATCGGACTTGATGGTGAGGAATTCCTGGAGCAGGTAGGAGGCACCATAGGCTTCCAGACCCCAGACTTCCATTTCACCAAGACGCTGACCACCGAACTGGGCCTTGCCGCCAAGAGGCTGCTGGGTCACCAGAGAGTAGGGACCGGTGGAGCGGGCGTGGATCTTTTCATCAACCAGGTGGTGGAGCTTGAGCATGTACATGACGCCCACAGTGACCCGGTTCTTGAAGGGCTCGCCGGTACGGCCGTCATAGAGGACGGTCTTGCCGTTGTTGTTGAGACCGGCACGATCCATCCAGCCCCAGATTTCCTCTTCGGTGGCACCGTCAAAGACAGGGGTTCTGGTGGTAATGCCCTTTTTGAGCCTGCGCACGGAGGCGGCAAATTCCTCGTCGTCCATGCTGTCCACAAGCCTGCTGATTTCCTCGGAGTTGAAGGCGCTCTTCACGTCGTCGCGCACGCTCTGCATGGCAACGCCGCTGTCCACGAGCTTTGCAAGCTGACGGCCAAGTTCCTTGGCGCCCCAGCCCAGATGCGTCTCCATGATCTGGCCGATGTTCATACGGGAAGGCACGCCCAGGGGATTGAGGACGATGTCCACGGGACGACCGTCTGCAAAGAAGGGCATATCCTCCTCAGGGAGAATCATGGACACCACACCCTTGTTACCATGGCGGCCGGCCATCTTGTCGCCCACGGAGATCTTTCTCTTGATGGCGATGTAGACCTTGACCATGCGGATGACGCCTGGGGGCAGGTCGTCGCCTTCCTGCACCTTCTCGCGCTTCTGCTCGTAGATGGCGTGCACGTAGTCGATCTGGCGCTGATGGGCCTCGAGGATCTCTGCCACCTGGTCATTGACTTCGCGGCTCTTGAACAGGCCCGCCAGTCTGGCCACAGGGATGAGGTCAAGCTGTTCCCTGGTGAGGGAGGCACCGGCTGCCACAATGGCGCTGCCGGCACGCTTGGCGTTCATCACGGACAGGGCCACCTGCTTGCCCACCACAATGGGAGCGAGCAGCTCGCGGGTCTGGGCAACCAGCACGCGGGTGTGATCGACCTCCTTCTGGTCGATGCGCTTGATCTCGTACTCCTCGATGGACCTGGTACGCTCGTCCTTCTCACCGGACCTGCGGTTGAAGACCTTGACGTCAATGACAGTGCCTTCGATTCCCGGAGGCACCTTGAGGGAGGAGTTCTTCACATCCCTGGCCTTCTCACCGAAGATGGCGCGCAGCAGCTTCTCTTCAGGGGTGAGCTGGGTTTCACCCTTGGGGGTGATCTTGCCCACCAGGATGTCTTCGGTCTTCACCGAGGCACCGATGCGGATAATGCCGCTGTCGTCGAGGTTGCGCAGCATTTCCTCGCTGACGTTGGGGATATCGCGGGTGATTTCCTCGGGTCCGAGCTTGGTGTCACGGGCCACCACCTCGAACTCGTCGATGTGGATGGAGGTGAAGGTGTCTTCCTTGAGCGCCTTCTCGGAGATGAGAATGGCGTCTTCGTAGTTGTAGCCGCACCAGGGCATGAAGGCGACGGTGAGGTTCTTGCCCAGGGCAAGGGTGCCGTCCTCAATGCCGGGACCGTCAGCCAGCACATCACCCTTGTGCACGCGCTGTCCGGGCACGCAGGTGGCCTTCTGGCCGAAGCAGGTGTTCTGGTTGGACTTGTGGAACTTCTGCAGATCGTAGGCAACGACTCTGCTCTTGTGATGGAAGATGCTGCCGCCGTCCTCCACTTCCTCGTCATAATTGACGATGATGCGCTCGGCATCGGCATAGCTCACCACACCGTCAGCCCTGGCAAGGATGCAGGCGCCGGAGTCGCGGGCCACAGTCACTTCCATGCCTGTGCCCACAATGGGGTGCTCGCTGCGCAGCAGCGGCACAGCCTGACGCTGCATGTTGGAGCCCATGAGGGCGCGGTTGGCGTCGTCGTGTTCGAGGAAGGGAATGAGGGCTGCGGAGATGGAGACCATCTGGCCGGGAGCCACGTCCATGAGGGTCACGTCTTCCCTCGGGGCAACCATCACTTCGCCCTTGGCGCGCACAGTGAGGAATTCGTCGAGCAGGCGGCCTGCCTCGTCCACACGGGCATTGGCCTGGGCAACGACCTGGTCACCGGTCTCGCGGGTGGCGTCAAAGCTGATGGTTTCATCGGTCTTGCAGCAGTCACGAACCACAGTGTAGGGGGTTTCGATGAAGCCGAAGTCATTGACCCTGGCATAGGTGGTCAGGGAGACAATAAGACCGATGTTCGGACCTTCAGGCGTCTCAATGGGGCAGATGCGGCCGTAGTGCGAGGTATGCACGTCGCGCACTTCGAAGCCTGCGCGTTCGCGGGTCAGACCGCCGGGGCCCAGGGCCGAGAGACGACGTTTGTGCGTCACTTCGGAGAGGGCATTGGTCTGGTCCATGAACTGGGAGAGCTGGCTTGTGCCGAAGAACTCCTTGAGGACTGCAGCAACGGGCTTGGGATTGATGAGGTCATGGGGCATGAGGGTGGAGATTTCCTGCACGCTCATGCGCTCCTTGATGGCGCGCTCCATGCGCACCAGGCCGATGCGGTACTGGTTCTCCACCAGTTCGCCCACCAGGCGCACACGACGATTGCCCAGATGGTCGATGTCATCCGGCGGGCCGTTGCTGTCCTTGAGCTTGCACAGCTCGAAGATGGCACGCAGAATGTCATTGTCGGTCAGGGTGCGGCTGGCAACCATGTGGCCGTTGCCATCGTCCACCAGGCTCTCCTCTTCCTTCAGGCCCAGGCGCTGGTTGAGCTTGTAGCGGCCCACGGGAGAGAGGTCGTAGTAGTCCAGATTGCGGAAGATATTGGCAAAGTAGGCTGCTGCGATCTCGGGGGTCGGCGGGGAGGAGGGGCGCAGACGGCGGTAGATCTCTTCCTGGGCACGGACCATGTCCGCAGTCTTGTCCATGACCAGGGTGTCACGGATGCTGGAAGAGACATTGGGGCCCTTGGTGTGCAGAAGGCTGATGGTCTTCACACCTGCGTCGCGCAGCACCCTGAGCAGGGCAGGGGTCACTTCGTCAGCAGCCTGGGCCAGGATTTCCCCGGTATTGGGGTCAGCAACGTCGTCGCCAAGGAAGGTGCCCTCAATGTTCTCGGGGTTGATTTCGATGGCGGAGATGCCGCTGTTGCAGATGGCGCGCCAGGCACGCTTGGTGATGTTCTTGCCGGCCTCGCAGAGGACCTTGCCGTCAGGGGCATAGATGGTGGAGTAGGCGGGTTCCTTGCGGTAGAACTTTTCCACGTACTCCGGCTTCACAGCCCAGAAGAGGGCATCAGGCGCATAGGCTTCACGGCCGCGCAGATCCTCAGGCGTTTCCAGGTAGTAGACCTCGCGATCCTCTCTGGGGTAGAAATAGTCCAGGATGTCCTGCTTGGACATGCCCATGGCCTTGAAGAGGATGGTGGCAGGCATCTTGCGGCGACGGTCAATGCGGACATAGAGAATGTCCTTGTGATCGAAGTCGAAGTCCAGCCAGGAGCCGCGCATGGGAATGATGCGGCAGGAGTAGAGAACCTTGCGGGAGGCATGGGTCTTGCCGCTGTCATGCTCGAAGATGATGCCGGGAGAGCGCTGCAGCTGATTGACGATGACGCGCTCGGTGCCGTTGACAATGAAGGTTCCCTTGTCCGTCATGAGGGGCAGGGTCCCGAAGTAGATGTCCTGCTCCTTGATGTCGCGCAGTGTCCGTTCTCCGTCCTCGCTCACATCGTAGGTCACAAGGCGCACCTTGATGCGCAGAGGGGCCTCATAGGTCAGACCCTTGGAAATGCATTCGGCCTGATCGTACTTGGGCTCCTGGATTTCATAGCTCTCGAATTCGAGACGGGCTGTCTTGTTGAAGTCCTGGATGGGAAAGACAGTATGAAAGACGCCTTCCAGTCCCACTTCTGGGTCGCGTTGCTCAGCTGAAACGCCTTCCTGGAGAAATTTGCTGTACGAGTCTATCTGGAGATTGAGCAGGTGGGGTATGGGAGCGGAGACCTTGATCTTACCAAACTGCTTGATGAGTTGTCCCATGCGATGATCCTCTGGTTTGTGCTTCCTTGAAGGACAAGGCTGCCTTGATCCGATACTGACCAGTGAGGCAATACAGGCAAGAAGAAAAAAAGCGCAAACAAGCCATGCCTTGTCCGCCCGATTCTGTCCCCGACCCTGGATCGGGAACACACGGGAGAATAAGGCTGGCCTGGAGTCAGTGCTCTAGAATATGCCGGACATGTGGGAGGAAAATGTCAATTCCTGGGTATGACCTCTGTTCAGGGTGTCGGTCCTGCCTGCTGCGAGAGTCCATGCAGGCGACCATAGGGGAGACCAGACGAGAACCCCTGAGAGATGTGGTACGAGATGCCGGTGCAGTTGCAAATGATGTGCCAAAAAAATGTCGTTCAAAGGTTGGATTGACCCCAATATACCAAAAGCAGGAAAATGGCAAGTCCTTTTTCAGACACGCAGACAGGGGTGCAGAAGAAGTCTGGCAAAACAGGCACGAGTGGCGTCTCTGGTTTGTGGTATGGCGGACACGCCTCCTGCCGCAGGGGGCTGTGTTGAAAGATGTGTGCAGAACGATGTATGCAGAAGGATGTGTGCAGCAGGGGCTGTGTTGAAAGATGAGTGCTGAAAGGTGTGTGTGTGTTGAAGAAAGTGTCTTGAAGAAAGCGGCTTGAAGGAGGTGTGCTGTGTCTTCGGCAACAGACGTCGCCAGGAAGATCCTGGAGCGGTACTGGGACAAGACTCTGCCGGTCAACCCGACCGCTATCGCCTATGCTCTGGGGGCAAGGATTGTCTGCGAGCCCAAACTCGGGGAAAACGGGTACTTCACGTTTGCAGAGGATGGCAGGACCCCTGTGATCTTTCTGAATCCGTTTGACTCCACCGCAAGACAACGGTTTACCATCTTTGCTGAGCTTGGGCACTATGCGCCTGGCCACGGCCCGGGCACACGTACTTCCCGGCAAAACAACAACACCTGTCACGATGAGAGTACTGAAGCTGCGGCAGATCAGTTTGCCACAGAAATGATTTTGCCTGCTGATGCAGTTCTTCTCTATGCGAACACCACACGCATGTCCATCTGGCAGATGGCGCAATTGTTCAATGTCTCAGAAAGAGCCATGCAACTTCGTCTTGAACGCCTGGGAATTATATAGCACATGCTCTGCCCCAGGCCGGAGGATCGTGCCGAAACTGTGCAGCGCGCTGTTCTCGTATCTGTACAAACGCTCAGCAGAACGTTGCCTTTCTCTGCAGGGTTTTCAACATCCAGGCAGCGCCGGGAAAAGAGCAGTCTCAGGGGCTGTTTTTCCAGGGGTTGCGCAGGAGCTTGTACAGGCAGGAACGTTTGCACCCTGCAGACACAACAAAAGAGGGGCATGCCCGAAGGCAGCCCCTCACAGAAAGTTGGTGTCAGTGAATTTACTTCACTTCGACGGTGGCACCGGCGTCGGCCAGCTGCTTGCGGGCGTTCTCGGCGTCTTCCTTGGACACAGCTTCCTTGATGGTGGAAGGCAGGTTGTCAACCTTGTCCTTGGCTTCCTTCAGGCCAAGGCTGGTCAGAGCGCGCACAACCTTGATGACGGCGATCTTGTTGGCGCCGCAATCCTTCAGGATAACGTCGAATTCGGTCTTTTCTTCAGCTGCGGGAGCGGCCTCGGCTGCAGGAGCAGCGGCAACGGCAACAGCGGGAGCAGCAGCGGACACGCCAAACTTCTCTTCGAGCTCCTTGATCAGGGCAGAGAGTTCCAGCACGGACATGTTGGCAATAAATTCAATGACTTCTTCTTTGGTAACGGCCATGGTGATATTCTCCTGTGGAAATCAGAGGCTTTGCAAGCGGAATAGTTAGGCAGCTTCGCCGCTCTTCTTTTCCTCAATTGCCTTGAGGGCGTAGAGCAGGCCGCGCACGACATTGGCGCACAGGCCGACGAAGTTGGTGGGTACGGCGTTCATGGTGGCAAGCAGCTGAGCCAGCAGCTGTTCGCGAGAGGGCATCTTGGCAAGAGCTTCGACGTCGTCGGCCGTCATGGGCTTGCCGTCGAGGCTGCCACCGCGGATGACGAGAGTCTTGCTTGTCTTGGCAAGCTTGCTGAGCGCCTTGGCCACCGCCACTGGGTCATCGAAACCAAGGGCAACAGCGGTGTTGTCGTGGAACTCGTCCTTGACGACATCGTGCTTACCGCCAGTGAAGGCAATACGACCGAGGGTGTTTTTCACGACGTGGTATTCGCCGCCTGCATTGCGCAGTTCCACTCTCAGGATTGTCGACTCCTCCACTGTCATACCCTTGAATTCGGTCATGACAGCGATGGAAGCGGCATCAGCTCTTTCTTTGATACCGTTGATAATCGCTGCTTTTTCAGACCTGTTCACGTGAAACTCCTCACGTTAAAGGGGGGTGCCAGAGGGGAAGTCGAGCCAAAGTCTGGGCAGGGTTTACGAAGTTTCCTTCTACCGGCCGTCTTCGACCCGATTTCCTGTATCCATAACCAGGCAGATGAGGACATCTGCCGTGAAGGTGCTGCCTAGTTGGCAGTACCCTCGAGAAATTTCTTGACCTGGGACATGTCAACCTTGAAGCCGGGGCCCATGGTGGTGGACACGGACATGGAGACAAGGTAGTTGCCCTTGGCGGCAGAGGGCTTGAGACGAACAACGGTCTCAAGCAGGGCCTTCAGGTTGCCGAGAATCTTGTCGGCGCCAAAGCTCACCTTGCCGAGGGGGGCGTGCAGAACACCGGCCTTGTCAACGCGGAAGTCCACGCGACCAGCCTTGAGTTCGGAAACGGCCTTGGCAACATCAAAGGTGACTGTGCCGGTCTTGGCATTGGGCATGAGGCCACGGGGACCAAGCTGACGACCGACGCGGCCGACCAGGGCCATGACATCGGGGGTAGCCACTGCTGCGTCAAAGTCGAGGAAGCCCTCGTCCTTGATCCTGTTGACCAGGTCTTCAGCACCGATCACGTCTGCACCGGCTTCGCGGGCTTCAGCCTGCTTTTCGCCCTTGCAGAAGACGGCCACGCGCACGGTCTTGCCAAGCCCGTTGGGCAGGGTCACGGCGCCGCGCACCATCTGGTCGGAGTATTTGGGATCGACGCCGAGGCAGATGGCGACGTCAACGGTTTCGTCAAACTTAGCGAAGGATGCGGCAAGGGACTTGGCGACTGCGTCCTGCACCGAGAAACGGTCCTCGGGGCGGATATCCTTGCGGGCATTGTTCAGATTTTTGCCGTGCTTGGGCATTGCTGTTTCCTTTTGATATCTCCTGCCCCCGGCTAATGCGAGCTCAAGGGCAGTGCAACTGATAACGAAGGTCCTGTGATCTTTTCCGAGACCCGGACTTACTTCACATCAACACCCATGCTGCGGGCTGTGCCCTCGATGCACTTCATGGCAGCTTCCAGGGAAGCGGCGTTCAGGTCGGGCATCTTCAGCTTGGCGATCTCTTCCACCTGCTCCTTGGTGAGCACGCCGACCTTGGTACGGTTCGGCACGCCGGAGGCCTTCTCAAGCTTGAGGGCCTTCATGATGAGCACGGAGGCGGGCGGGGTCTTGGTGATGAAGGTGAAGGAGCGGTCTGCGTAGACAGTGATGATCACGGGGATGATCATGCCCTTCTGATCCTGGGTGCGGGCATTGAACTCCTTGCAGAAGCCCATGATGTTCAAGCCGTGCTGACCCAGAGCCGGACCCACTGGCGGAGACGGATTGGCTGCTCCGGCAGGAATCTGCAGCTTAACTTTGGCAACAACTTTCTTGGCCATTTGTAAATATCCTTAAAAATTGTCTGTACGAACTTTAAGAAGTGAACTCAGCTTCCGTCTAGCCCTTGTTGACCTGGACAAAGTCAAGTTCCACAGGGGTCTGGCGGCCGAAGATAGAGACGGAAACGCGCAGTTTGCCCTTGTCATAGTTCACATCGTCCACAATACCGTTGAAACCGGAGAAGGGACCGTCAATAATGCGAACTTCCTCACCGCGATCGAAGCTGTACTTGGGCCTCGGATCTTCCTGGCGGGTCTCCACAATGGACAGAATGCGCTCAGCTTCCTCTTCCTTCATCGGGGCGGGCCGTGTCTTGCCGCCAAGGAAGCCTGTCACCTTGGGAATGGACTGCACAAGGTTCCAGGAATGCTCGGTCATGTTCATGTGAATCATGACGTAGCCGGGATAGAGCTTGCGTGTTGTTGTTCTCTTGGAGCCTGTCTTGGAGATTTCGATGACGCGCTCGGTAGGAACAACGCAGTCCAGGATTTGTCCGTGGTCCTGTCCTGTCCTCATGAGCTCCTTCACGGTCTTTTCGACGCGCTGCTCAAAGCCGGAGTAGGTATGGACAAGATACCAGCGGGGGCGTTTGCCGGTTTCGGCACCCTCAAGGTCATCTATGATGATTTCGTCGTCCATGACTAACCACGCTTAGGAGAGGAAGGACTTGATGATGGATGACAAACCCAGGTCAACGAGGCCGAGAATCAGTGCCATGACGGCCACAAAGCCAAGCACAGCAAAGGTTGCCTTGCGTGTCTCGGCTGCAGTGGGCCACGTCACCTTGCGCAGCTCGGCCCTGGAATCCTCGACATAGCGTATAAAGCGCTGCACAACGCCGGGCTTCTCTTCCCTGGGTTCCTGCGTCTTGGGAGCTGGTGCGGTCTTCTTTGCCATGGCATAACCTAAAAAGGGTGAAAAAAATGGCAGGGCAGGAGGGATTCGAACCCCCAACTTGCGGTTTTGGAGACCGCCGCTCTAGCCGTTAGAGCTACTGCCCTGCACAGTCCCCGGAAAACGTGTTCCGGGGACGAACTATGTAATTATCTGACTTCGCGATGCACAGTGTGGCGCTTTTCCCAAGGACAATACTTCTTGAGCTCGATACGCTCAGAGGTATTCTTCTTGTTCTTCACGGAAACGTAGTTCTTACGTTTGCACTCCGTGCAGGCGAGGGTGATGTTGACGCGCATGGTACTACTCGATGATTTCAGTCACCACGCCGGAGCCCACGGTGTGGCCGCCTTCACGGATAGCGAAGCGGAGGCCCTGAGCCATGGCGATGGGGGCGATGAGTTCAACAGTGAACACGCTGTTGTCGCCGGGCATGACCATTTCGACACCTTCAGCAAGCTGAATGACACCGGTGATGTCAGTGGTGCGGAAATAGAACTGGGGACGGTAGCCGGAGAAGAAGGGAGTATGACGGCCGCCTTCTTCCTTGGAGAGAACGTACACCTGGCCCTTGAACTTCTTGTGAGGAGTGATGGACTTGGGAGCAGCGAGAACCTGGCCGCGTTCCACTTCATCACGCTTGGTGCCGCGCAGCAGAGCGCCGATGTTGTCGCCGGCTTCGCCCTGATCAAGCTGCTTGCGGAACATTTCCACGCCGGTGCAGGTGGTCTTCACGGTGGGACGGATACCCACGATTTCCACTTCGTCGCCGACCTTCACAACGCCCTGTTCCACACGACCGGTAACAACGGTGCCGCGGCCGGAGATGGAGAACACGTCTTCGATGGGCATCAGGAAGGGCTTGTCGAGTTCGCGCTTGGGCTCGGGGATGTAGTCATCAACGGCATCCAGCAGCTCGAAGATGGGAGCGCAGGCGGGATCGTCAAGGCTGTCGGCGTTCAGAGCGGAGCCCTTGATGATCGGAATGTCGTCGCCGGGGTAGCTGTAGGAGGAGAGAAGTTCACGAACTTCCATTTCCACCAGTTCGAGCAGTTCGGGATCGTCCACCAGGTCGCACTTGTTCAGGAAGACCACGATGGCAGGCACGCCGACCTGACGGGCGAGCAGGATGTGCTCACGGGTCTGGGGCATGGGACCATCGGTAGCGGCCACCACCAGGATTGCGCCGTCCATCTGGGCAGCACCGGTGATCATGTTCTTGATGTAGTCAGCGTGGCCGGGGCAGTCCACGTGAGCGTAGTGACGCTTCTCGGTCTCGTATTCGACGTGGGCGGTGGCAATGGTTATACCGCGAGCCTTTTCTTCAGGTGCCTTGTCGATTTCGTCGTAGGAAATGAAGGAACCTTCGTTCTTCATGCTGGCAACCTTGGTGATGGCTGCGGTCAGCGTGGTCTTGCCATGGTCAATGTGGCCGATGGTACCAATGTTTACGTGGGGCTTACTGCGGACGAACTTTTCCTTGCCCATGTTGTTGTCTCCCTGGAATGAAGAAATTGGTTTGCGCTGAAAAATCAGATTAGTCAAACAGCCCGCGAAGAAAGCCATCAAGCTTTGCGGGCGTTTGCAGGAACCGTCCCTGATTACCAGGGATATCTTGAATGCAGAAGATGGTGATGTGGGAAGGTGGGTGGAGCGGGAAACGGGACTCGAACCCGCAACCCTCAGCTTGGAAGGCTGATGCTCTAGCCATTGAGCTATTCCCGCATTCAGGCTCGGATCGCGTTTCCAGGCTCCCATGGGGAACATTCTGGAAAGGAGTTCTACCACACCGTAGTCACCGACTTTCGTCTTCTACAGCCAAGGCAGTTATTGCAAGTGCCCCGGAAAGGGCTGCTGGTGGTGGGGGGTGGATTCGAACCACCGAAGTCATCGACGACAGATTTACAGTCTGTTCCCTTTGGCCGCTCGGGAACCCCACCACATAATTCGTATGTCATGCTGCACAAAGCCTTGCCGGAAAAGGAGTTTTCCCTTGGCTACTCTCTGGCAGCGTTCTGGCAGATGGAGCTGGCGATGGGAATCGAACCTACAACCTGCTGATTACAAATCAGCTGCTCTGCCGATTGAGCTACGCCAGCACACGAGAGGAAGCTTTTACGTGAAAACTTCAGGCTTGGCAAGCAAAAATTTTCGATTTTGAAAAATTTTTTTTTGCTCCCGGCGCCAAGACTGCCCAAAACTGCCCAAGACTGCGTTTTCAGCCGCCTCCGCGTCGATTGCCTGCGCCTTATATACTCGCATGGGTCACTCGGTCAAGCCCCCCGAGATCCCTTTTTGTCGTTATTTTGTAAAATCCCTGTGCCTGGAGCAGATTTCGCACAGCTTCCCCCTGGGAACAGCCGTGTTCCAGCACGATCCAGCCTCCCGGGGCCAGGGTGCGTTTTGCCTCGGCTATGCAGGCTTCAAGCAGGGCAAGGCCTGCATGGTCCGCAAACAGGGCCCCTTCAGGCTCGTATTTGCGCACCATGGGGGCCACCATGGCATCGTCTCTGGCTATATAGGGAGGATTGGCCACCACAAGGTTGAGGCTTCGGGCCGGCAGGGGCAGGTGGCGCATGTCTGCCTGTATGATAAGCAGGTGCTCTGCCCCGAGGCGTGCGGCATTGGCAGCGCAGATGCGCAGTGCCACAGGAGACTTCTCCACAAGGCAGCCTGTCACGCCCCTGCGCTCCAAGGCCAGGCTTATGCCTATGCAGCCTGAGCCTGCGCCAAGGTCAGCCATGCGCAGCCTGTGCCTTTCCTGCGTGAGCTCCAGGGCAGTTTCCACCACAAGCTCTGTCTCCGGGCGGGGGATGAGCACGCCAGGGCACACGGCAAAGTCCCTGCCAAAGAACTCTCGTGTGCCTGTGAGATAGGCCGAGGGCTCACCTGCTGCCCTGCGGGCGCAGAGCGCTGTGCAGGCTTCGGCATGCTCAGGGCTCACCATATCCCTGCCGTGGATGCGCAGCCAGATGCGATCCTTCCCCAGCACGTGGGCCAGCAGTATCTCTGCCTCAAGGCGCGGGGAGGCTGCGCACGCCAGTGTGCCGGGGCCGTCATGCCCGCCCGGGCTGCCCGAACTGTCCGGGCTGCCGGCAGGGGCAGGGTCGGCAAGGCCTTTGAGTGCCTTAGTGCAGGCAGCAAGCAGGCTCTGGACCGTGACTGGCGGATTGCCGGCCTGGGGTGCTGCCTTGGGACCGGCCTGGGGTACTGCCTGATGACCGGCCTGGGGTGCAGTCTGGCTGGCGGTCAGAGTGCCGGGTGTGCTGGCAGGTGTGTTGCCGGAGAGCTGTCCGGGGTGCTGTCTTATTGGGTGTGCCATGGCAATGCCTTCCTGTGCAGGCCTGTGCTGCAGGGCTGTGCTGCTGGGCTGTGCCGGACCCCACGCGGGACCATGCAGGTCCGCGGAGCCGGGGTCCCGGGTGCCCTGACAAGGGCTCAGGGACTGCAGGGATCAGAACAGGGGCTGCCCGGACGGGCAGCCCCCACTGGTAGCTGACACTGTCTGCACAGGATGTGCAGGGCGAGTGTGTTCGGTCAGGTCCGGCCGGGCTGGCCTTGCAGGCAGGAGTCAGGCCTGCTCAGGCAGGCTCCGCCGGGGCTCAGGCTTCTGCCCCTGTGCCCTCGGCAGTTTCGGCCTTGTCAGCAGCCTTTGCCTTGCGGGGACGGGTGCTCTTGGCCCTGGTCTTCTTCCTGGCCTTTTTTGCCTCATCGCTGAAGGCAATGTCATAGATCTGGCTGTAGTTGCGCACAGGGATGATGTCCAGCTGGTCGCGCAGATCCTGGGGGATATCGACCAGGTCCTTCTGGTTCTGCCAGGGGATAACAGCCTTCTTGAGGCCTCTGGCCATGGCACCGAGGAGCTTTTCCTTGATGCCGCCCACAGGCAGGACGCGGCCCTTGATGTCGATCTCACCTGTCATGCACAGGTCAGAGCGCACTGCGGCGTCCTTGAGGGCCGAGAGCAGGGCAGTGGTGAGGGTGACACCTGCAGAGGGGCCATCCTTGGGCGTGGCGCCGTCCGGCACGTGCACATGGATGTCCGTCTTCTCATCGAAGTTGCTCTCCAGGCCGAAGGTGTCGGCATTGCTGCGCAGATAGCTGATGGCAGCCTGGGCGCTTTCCTTCATGACATCGCCCAGGGAGCCTGTGAGCAGTACCTTGCCCTTGCCGCTGACAGCAGCGGTCTCGATGGTGAGCACCTCGCCGCCGGCCCTGGTCCAGGCAAGGCCGTAGGCCATGCCGGGCAGCAGCTCGTCCGTGACCTCCTCATCCAGGAAGATGGCGGGCCCGAGCAGGTCCTGCAAGTCTTCTGCAGTGGCCTTGAAGGGCGGCTCCTGGCCTTCAGCCTTCTTTCTGGCGAACTTGCGGCACACAGTGCCAATCTGGCGCTCAAGCTCGCGCACACCGGCTTCACGGGTGTAGTTGAGGATGATGGCTTCCAGGGCGGCATCGCTGATCTCGATGTCCGTCTCGGCAAGGCCGTTGTCGGCAATGCGCTTCTTCACCAGGTAGCGCTTTGCTATGGCCAGCTTCTCCTGCATGGTGTAGCCGGGCAGGCGGATGATCTCCATGCGGTCACGCAGGGCCGAGGGGATGCCCTCCAGCTGGTTGGCTGTGCACAGGAACATGACCCTGGAGAGGTCAAAGGGCACATTGAGGTAGTGGTCCCTGAAGGTATTGTTCTGCTCGGGGTCGAGCACCTCCAGCAGGGCTGCCTGGGGATCCCCGCGAAAATCGCTGCCCACCTTGTCGATTTCGTCCAGGACAATGACAGGATTCCTGGTGCCTGCATGGTGCAGGGCCTGGATGATGCGTCCGGGCATGGCGCCGATCTAGGTGCGCCTGTGGCCGCGGATCTCGGCCTCGTCACGCAGGCCGCCCAGGGAGAGGCGCTCGAACTTGCGCCCCAGGGCTCTGGCCACGGACTTGCCGAGGCTGGTCTTGCCCACGCCTGGAGGGCCCACAAAGCAGAGGATGGAGCCCTGGGTCTCGGGGTTGAGCTTGCGCACACTGAGGAATTCCAGGATGCGGTCCTTGATCTTGTCCAGGCCGTAGTGATCCTCGTTCAGGGTCTGCTGGGCATTGAGAATGTCCAGGTTGTCCTCTGAGGTCTTGTTCCAGGGAAGCTCGCTCAGCGTCTCCAGATAGGTGCGCACAATATTGGCTTCTGAAGAGTCGGCATGCATGATGCTCAGCCTGCGCAGGAGCTTTTCCGCCTCTGTCTGCACATCCTCGGGCATGCCGGCATTTTTGATGGCCTCACGCAGCTTGTCGAGCTCGTCTGTCTCGTCCTCCACATCGCCAAGTTCCTGGCGGATGGCCTTGAGCTGCTCGCGCAGGAAGAAGTCCTTCTGGGCCTTGTCTATGCCTTCCTTGGCAGAGGACTGGATGCGCAGCTGCACAGTGGCCACTTCCACTTCGCGGGTGAGCTTCTCGCTTACCTTGCCAAGGCGCTCCACAGGGTCATTGACCTCAAGCAGCTCCTGGGCCTCGCTGACCTTCATGCGCAGATTGGCAGCAATGAGGTCGGCAAGCCTGCCGGGATCCTCAATGCCCTGCAACAGGCGGATCAGCTCAGGTGTGGCAATGCCGCGCATGGTCATCACCTTCTCGCTCAGATCCCTGGCCATGCGCAGCATGGCTTCCACAGTGGCATCGTGCACCACTGCCGGCTCCTGCAAATACTCAACGGCAGCCCTGGTGTAGGGGCCGTCTGTGTCCAGGCGCCGCACCCTTGCCTTGGCAACACCCTGCACCAGGGTCTTGATCCTGTTGTCAGGCATCTTGAGGATGCGCAGGACCTGGACCACGGTGCCTGTGGTGTAGAGCGCGTCAGGGGAGGGGGCATCATCCTCCTCGTTCTTCTGGGTCAGGGCCAGCACATAGTGCGGTCCCTCCAGGGTGGTCTCAATGGCTGCCACAGAGCGCTCCCTGGTGATGAACAGGGGCAGAATCATGAAGTTGAAGAGCACCACGTCGCGCATTGGCACAACAGGCAGCACGTCAGGCAGATTCTCCAGCACAGGCTCGGAATCGTCCTTCTTGTGCCTGTCCTGCTCGCCCGGGGCTGATGTCTCGGGCATATGCCTGTGGCGCAGGGCAAAGGGCGTGCGTACTCTGGCCCTGACAGGGCGTTTGGGCGCACTCTCTGTACTGGCCTTCCCTGCTTCAGGTGCAGTACTGGCGGGCTCAGCCCCGGCTTCAGCTGCCGCCGGAGCTTCAGCCTCAGGTGCACAGGGCTGCTCAGCCTGTGCTGCAGCCTGTTCTGCCTGCGTGGTCTGCTCAGCCGGATCGGCCGAAACAGCCTGGCCGGCCTCGCGGACTGTCTCAGGCCCGGCAGCCTGGTCAGTGGCAGCGGCCTGCCCGGCAGCCTGCACAGGGCTCTGCTGTGAAGGTGCGCTGCCGGCTTCCTGGTCAGGGGCCTCACTGCTACCTTCGGCAGCAGCCGTGGCAGTGTCCTGCACGCTCGCCGCTGCCTCGCGGTCCTCGCGGGCTTCGTCGGGTGCGGGTGCGGACTGCTCTGCGGCAGCGGCGGGAAGATCCTTTTTCTCGTCTGACATAATTTTCCTCTTCAGGGTGCCTGCAGCCTGTGCCGGCTGGCAGTGTTCCCGGACACATGCCCGGCCCGTGCAGGGTGCAGGGGACTTTTTGGGAAAAGAATAAGCAGGAATTGCCATTAGGCAAGGGGCAAACCCTGAAACGGCCATATATGGCGCTTTTGCGCCTGTTCTGCCCTGAAAAAGAACTTGACCGCGAGCCAAGTTGCGTGTATGGGGTCTTGCCTTAGTGTCCGGCATGTCCCGTGTGCAGCAGGCCCTGCTGCAGTCCGGGAATGCCTGGGCCTTTTTTTGCCTTTTCCGGCCCTGCCGGACAGGCCGCAGGACGTCATAATCAGCAAGAAGGGTATCAGTTGTGTTTGAGAGCCTCTCCGACAGACTCAGCAGCGTATTCCGCTCCTTTCGCGGAGTAAGCACGCTGAATGAAGAGAATGTGAAGGCCGGTCTTCGCGAAGTCCGCCTTGCACTTCTGGAAGCCGACGTGAACTACAAGGTCGTCGGCAACTTCATTGCCAGCGTACGCGAGAAATGCCTTGGCCAGGAGGTGATCAAGGGTGTTTCTCCGGCACAGCAGGTGGTCAGCATTGTCAATGAACAGCTCATCGAGCTGCTTGGCGGTGAAACCACAGCCCTTTCCCTGCAGGGACAGACACCGGCAGTCATCATGATGGTCGGCCTGCAGGGTTCAGGCAAGACCACATCTGCAGCCAAGATTGCCAACTATCTGCGCAAGCAGAAGATGCGCCCCTACCTTGTGCCTGCTGACGTCTACCGCCCTGCAGCCATTGATCAGCTCGTTGTGCTGGCCAAGCAGCTTTCCATGCCCTACTTCCCTTCCACTACGGACATGAATCCGGTGGAAATTGCGAAGCAGGCCATGGCAAAGGCCCGCGAGGAACAGGCCACAGTGGTCATCCTCGATACAGCAGGCCGGCTGCATGTGGACGAAGTCCTCATGCGCGAGCTCTCGGATATCAAGAGTGCGGTCAACCCCCAGGAAATCCTCTTCGTGGCAGACGCCATGACTGGTCAGGATGCCGTCACTGTTGCCGAGACCTTCAATGAAAAGCTGGGCATCAGCGGTGTCGTCCTCACCAAGATGGATGGCGACGCCCGCGGTGGCGCAGCGCTGTCCATCAAGTCCGTGACCGGTGCTGCGGTCAAGTTCGTCGGTATGGGCGAAAAGCTTTCCGAACTGGAAGTTTTCCACCCTGACCGTATTGCAGGACGCATTCTGGGCATGGGTGACGTGGTCACCCTGGTGGAAAGGGCACAGGAGACCATCAAGGCCGAGGAAGCCGAAGAGCTGGCCAAAAAAATGAGAAAGGCAACCTTCAATCTGGAGGACTTTCTCGTGCAGATGCGCAGAATCAAGAAGCTGGGCAGTCTGCAGGGCATCATGAAGCTCATTCCCGGCATGGGTGGTCTCAGCGAGAAGCTTGCCGAAGCCGGCAACCTGCCGGAAAAGGAGCTGGCCAGAGTTGAGGCCATCATCCAGTCCATGACACCGCAGGAACGCCAGGACCCCGACATCCTCAACGGCTCGCGCAGAGCCCGTATTGCAAAGGGTGCCGGTGTCACCGTGCAGCAGGTCAACCAGCTTGTTCGTCAGTTCGAGCAGATGCGCAAGACCATGAAGAGCATGATGGGCGGCGGAGGCAAGGCACCAAAGGGCATGGGCCAGGCCATGAAGAGCCTTGGCCGCGGCTTCCCCAAGGGCTTTACCCCGCCAGGGGGAATGCCCGGTATGGGCGGTATGCCTGGCATGGGTGGTATGCCCGGAATGCCGGGAATGCCCGGTATGCCCGGCATGGGCGGCATGCCTGAGCTCCCTGATGGAGCCGAGGGTGACACCATCTCGCAGGCAAGACTCGACAAGCTTGCCAGAGAAAAGAAGAAAAAACGCAAGGATCGCCGCAAGGCCCGTCGCAAGTAGACAGCAGCAGGACAGCAGCAGGACCATCGCAGGCAGGCAACTGCAGGCAAAAGGTCTTGTGTCTGTCTTTTGTGCAGGGCGCAGTGACACCTGAGCTTGACTATTTCGTAAAAATTCTGCTTATACGTTCGCACGTTGCAGCATTCTTTCAAACTCTTGTAGGGAGAAACAGCCAATGGCCGTTAAAATCAAACTGACCCGTCTTGGAAGCAAGAAGCATCCTTTCTATCGTGTGGTTGCAGCCAACGATGAGACCGCCCGTGATGGCCGTCCCCTGGAATTCCTTGGCTACTACAACCCCATGACGCACCCCCATCAGGTGAAGCTTGATGCCGAAAACATCAGGAAGTGGCTCGACCGCGGCGCTCAGCCCACTGACACCGTGCGCGCCCTGCTGCGCAAGCACCTGAACGCTGCCGAACAGGCCTAAGGGCTTTTGCTGACGTCAGGTCAGACACAGGGTCAGGCGCAACACCTGCGCAAGACCGTCTGTGAACGCTTCAGACACACTTCATAAGGGATGCAGCACAAAGGACCCCGGACAGGTCCCTTGTGCAGCATCCTTTCCTGTACAGGGCAAGGTAGAGACGCACAAGCCAGGGACACCCGCTTTTCGGGGGCTTTGTGCACGACACACCGAGCCCGCATGGACTAAAGCTGAATACTGATGAAAGAGCTTCTCGAAGAGATTGCCAGAGGTCTTGTGGAACACCCCGAGGCCGTGCAGGTGGAGGAGAAAGCACAAAGGGACAGCGTTCTTCTCATCCTCACAGTCGCTCAGGAGGACCAGGGCAAGCTCATAGGCCGCCAGGGGCGCACCATCCGTGCCCTGCGCACCTATCTGCAGGCCATCTCTCAGCAAACGGGAAGACATCTGACACTGGAGATATCCAAGTAGTGGCTGCACACATCTGTCTTGGCCAGATTACCCGGCCCCACGGGGTCAGGGGTGAGGTCTGCGTGGACTGGTATGCCGAGGACACGGCCTACCTTGAGGACGAGATCCTTTTAGAGTACGCAGACGGCAGAACCCGCGCTGCACAGGTGAAGCACTGGAGACCGCATAAAAACGGCCTTCTGCTGACCCTGGACGGAGTCAGCGACAGAAATGCCGCTGAGCTTTTGCGCGGCGTCAGGGTGTGCACAGCCAGGGAAAATCTCCCCGAGCTTCCTGACAATGAGGCCTATATCGAGGATCTCATGGGCAGACGGGTGGTGCTTGCTGACAACACCTTTGTCGGTGTGCTGCATCACATTGAGCTGCCTGCAGGGCAGATGCTCTTTGCCCTGCGCGATGATGACTGGGAATACCTCTTTCCTGTGCGGGAGGAGTTCATCGTCTCCCTGCAGGACCCCATTGTCATTGACCCGCCGGAAGGCCTTCTGGAAACCTGCCGCTCACCACTGCGCCAGAACCAGAACGCCTGAGGACAGGGACGTCCATCAGTTGTTCAGACAACACATTGCAAAAAGGCCATGCTCCCGGACAGAGCATGGCCTTTTGAGTATCATTGGTTTGAGTAGAGCATTGGGCAGAAGGATCATTGGTCAGAAGGATCATTGGGCAGAAGGATCATCAGGCAGATCAGCTTCTGCGTTCGTCTGCCGTTTCCGGGCATTCCTTCTGGCGAGCATGGCCATGATGTCGGAAGCACGGTCTGCAAATGCCGCATCCCATTCCCCGGGGTACTGCGTTCTGAAAACGTCATTGGCAAACATCAGGCCGTCGGTAGTCGCATAGCCAACGACGTGTCTGCGACGTTTCCCGTTGACCCTGTAGTACCTGGAGACCTGTTTCGACTTCCAGTCAATATGGCAGTTGTCTGGAACAGGAATTGCCGGGAGTTCCGTGTACACATGGCCCACAAACCACCTCCTGAAATGTTCACCTCTGGCAGAACGTGTGCTTTGCTCAGGTGTGTCCAAAGTTCGCAAAAATCAAGAGTCGTATTACTTCAAAATTTGTAAAATTTTTGCAAAAGTGATTTCTATAGCCTGGCGTGGCTGGGTACCGGTCTTGATGGCCACTTCGGCATCAAGCACGCAGGTCATGCAGTTTGCCAGGCGCGCAGGGCCTATGCGTCTGGCCATGGCCGCATTGACAGAAAAGACAGGGCGGCCCGAATAGCCATCCACCATGAGCAGCCAGAGGGTGCGGAAGTTCCAGGCAAGCAGGCCAAGCAGCATGAAGGCCTGGTCATCGAGGTCGCCTAATCTGGCAAGCTCGCTCCACACCAGGGCTTCCTTGCCCTGCATAAGGTAGTTCAAGCAGGAAAAGCTCTGGCCTTCTGCAGACCAGTCCGCTGTGGCCAGCATGTCCACGCTGACCCTGCCGTCCTTTGCCAGCAGCACAAGCTTGTCGAGCTCTGCTGCCACCACACCGGCAAATTTCGGCGTGTTCTCACTCAGGAGTGTCAGGGCCATGGGGTCAAGCTGCAGGCCTCTGTCCTTTGCCTGACGGGCCACATAGGCCCTGATGGTCTTGTCTGTGAGCCCGGCATTTGCCCAGGTCCAGCCCATCTTTGTGGCAAACTTCATGCACTTGAGCTTGTCGATGACCTGGGGGATCTTGACTTTGCCCCTGCCCTCCTGGGCATTTTCCAGGCAGAAGATGGGAAAGGAGCCAGTGAGCGGCCTGGCAAGGGTCTTGTCCAGCAGCTTCCACACATCAGCATGCCACAGATGGGCCTGACGCACGAGGACAAGGCGCACTGAGCCGAAGAGATCGCGCAGGCTCAAAGCCTCCCAGAAGGCATTGTCCGGCGGCTCGTCTCCCCAGAAGCACAAGCGCTTGAAGGGCGCACCGGCAGGAGCCCAGGCTCTGGCCCTGGCCTCCACTTCCTCAAGCAGGAGCTGTGTGTCCGGGCAGGAGAGGAAGAGGAAGCCCGGACGCTGGCCCGGGGCTCCTGATGGTTGTGCTTTTGCAGTCTGCTGTGTCTTTGCCAGCGCTGCTGCCATGGGCAACGGTCTCCTGTGCCCTACTTGGCCACGATGTTGACCAGCTTGCCGGGCACCACGATGACGCGCTTGATCTCCAGGCCTGCAGTGAACTTCTGCACGGAAGGATGGGCCTTTGCGGCTTCTTCCAACGCAGCCTTGTCTGCACCTGTGGGCAGGTCCACAGTGCCGCGCAGCTTGCCATTGACCTGCAGGGCAATGGTCTGGGTGTCGCGCACAAGGGCTGCCTCGTCGTACTTCGGCCAGGCCTGGGCAGAGAGCATGTCCTCCTGTCCCATCAAAGACCACAGCTCTTCGCACATATGCGGAGCAATGGGCGAGAGGGTGGTGAGCACTGTGGCCATGGCAGAGGAGAAGACCCTGCGGCTGCCCTCATCCGTGCCCATCTTTGCCCTGTAGAGGTACATGGCATTGACAAACTCCATGATGGCAGCAATGGCGGTGTTGAACTGGCAGCGGCTGGCCATGTCCTCGCCGGCCTTTTTGATGGTGGCGTGCTCCTTGCAGCGCAGGTCCCTGGCCTCGGCGTCCACGGCATCAGCAGCTGTGGAGGAGCCTGCAGGCACGGGCAGGAGCAGATCGTGGCTGTCCTCGAACAGACGCCAGATGCGCTGCAAAAAGCGGCTGGCGCCTTCGATGCCGGACTCTGTCCAGTCGAAGTCGCGCTCCGGCGGCGCGGCAAAGAGGCAGAAGAGACGCACGGTGTCAGCACCGTACTTGTCGATCATCTCCTCGGGATTGACGATATTGCCCTTGGACTTGCTCATCTTGCTGCCGTCAAGCAGGACCATGCCCTGGGTGAGCAGGCGCTTGAAGGGCTCGTCCAGATTGTCTGGGTAGAAGCCAAGGTCGCGCAGGGCCTTGGTGAAGAAGCGGGCATAGAGCAGGTGCAGAATGGCGTGCTCCACACCGCCGATGTACTGGTCCACAGGCATCCAGTAGGAAAGCGCATCCTTGTTGAAGGCCTGCTGATCGTCCCTGGCAGACGTGTAGCGGGTGAAGTACCAGCTGGACTCCACAAAGGTGTCCATGGTGTCTGTCTCGCGTCTGGCCTTGCCGCCGCATTTGGGGCAGGTGCACTCCACAAAGGAGGCAGTGGCGGGCAGGGGAGACTTGCCGTCCGGGAAGGTCTTCACATCCAGCGGCAGGATAATGGGCAGATTTTCTTCCTTTTCGCCCACAATGCCGCACTTCTCGCAGTAGACCACAGGGATGGGAGCGCCCCAGTAGCGCTGACGGGAGATGTTCCAGTCGCGCAGGCGGAACTGGGTTGTGCCCCTGCCAAGGCCCTTTTCCTGCAGAGCAGCCACGATCTTCTTCTTGCCTTCCTCATTGGGCAGGCCGTCGAACTCGCCGGAATTGACCATGATGCCAGGCTCGGTCATGGCGCACTCCCAGGTGCTCACATCTTCCAGGGCACCGGACTTGCTGATGACCTGGGTGATGGGCAGGTTGTACTTTCTGGCGAACTCAAAGTCGCGCTGGTCGTGGGAAGGCACGCCCATGACGGCACCTGTGCCGTAGCTGGCAATGACGAAGTTGCCCAGCCAGATGGGAATCTTCCTGCCTGTGAAGGGATGGAGCACAAAGGCGCCTGTGGCAATACCCTTCTTTTCCAGGCTCTCGGACTGGCGCTCAATGCGGTCCATGTTGCGCACGCTGTTGATGAAGTCCTGAATCTCGGCCTCATTGGGCATGCCCCTGATGATGTCCTGCACCAGGGGATGCTCGGGAGCCATGGTCATGAACTCCACGCCAAAGACCGTGTCGGGCCTGGTGGTGAAGACGGAGATGGACTCCTGCCCGCCAGCAGGCTTTTCCAGGGGGAAGGTGATCTCGGCACCCTCGGACCTGCCGATCCAGTTGTTCTGCATGGCAATGACGCGATCCGGCCAGTTGCCCTTCAGAAGGTCCAGGTCTTTCAGAAGCTCGTCAGCATAGGCTGTGATGCGCAAAAACCACTGGGTGAGGTCCTTCTGCTCCACCACGCTTTTGCAGCGCCAGCAGCAGCCGTCTTCCACCTGCTCGTTGGCAAGCACGGTATGGCAGGACGGACACCAGTTCTGGGGAGCTTCCTTGCGGTAGAGCAGGCCCTTTTCCAGGAAACGCAGGAAGAAAAGCTGTTCCCAGCGATAGTATTCCTGACGGCAGGTGGCCAGCTCCCTGTCCCAGTCATAGCTGTAGCCCAGACGCTTCATCTGGCTGCGCATGTTGGCAATATTGGAGTAGGTCCAGGCTGCAGGATGGGTATTGTGCTGAATGGCAGCATTTTCAGCCGGCAGGCCGAAGGCGTCCCAGCCAATGGGATGCAGCACGTTGTAGCCCTGCATTCTCCTGGCCCTGGCCAGCACGTCGCCGATGCAGTAGTTGCGCACATGGCCCATGTGCAGATTGCCGGAAGGATAGGGGAACATTTCCAGCACATAGTACTTGGGCTTGTCGCTTTCATGAGTGCAGGCAAAGGCGTGGCTTTCTTCCCAGCGCTTCTGCCATTTCAGTTCAATTTCCTGAGGATTGTATCTTTTCATTGGCTTCAAGGGCGCATGCCCTGTGCGGCATGCAGCTGGCAGGCGAATGTCCAGAAGGAAGATCTGGTTTCCTGCAACACGTCAGAAGAGTGAATGTGAAGGAATGCTGAATTTGAAGGAATGCTGAATTCGAGGGAATGGTGAATTGCACGGACGTTTGCCACAGCTGCGGCCACACTTGCAGCCAGTCTGCAGAAGAACTGCGTCCGTACTGCAGGCTCAGAGCGCCAGCTTCTTTTCGGCAACAGCCGTGGAGATGCTGTGCAAAATGCCGTTGATGAACTGATAGGAGTTCTCATCCCCGAAGTCATGCGCAAGAATAATGGCTTCGGAGAGGATAATGCGTGCATCAATGGCCTCTGGCTGCAAAAGTTCCCAGGCACCAAGACGCAAAATCACCAGCTCTGTCCTGCCAATGCGGTCAAGGCCGCGTCTGGAAAAGTCGCTGATAATGCTGTCGAGCCGCTCTCTGTGCTCCCACACGCCGCGCACAAGCTTCCAGCCAAAGCCCTCGGGTTTGCGGGCAGGACGCATCTCTGCCGTTTCGCCGGCAGCAGTGCCTGCATCCTTCCCGGCATCCTTCCCTGCAGCCTTGCCGGTATCCCCGGCAGCAGCTTTGCCAGCGTCCCTGCCACCAGCTTTGCCAGCATCAGGCTTTGCCACAGCAGGGCGCACTTCCTGCTCCCTGGCTGTGTCCAGGCAGGAGAGAAAGTGTTCCTCAAGCTGGGCAATGGTCTCGGCATTGCGGAAATAGAGGCTGTAGAGCACCTGGAAGGCAATTTCCCGGTGATTGTGTCTGCATTTTTTGCCCATGGCAGCTCCGCCTTAAATCTGCTCGAGCACGCGGATGGTTTCGAGCATGGCAGAGGCAGCTTCCACGCCCTTGTTGCCGGACTTGGCACCGGCTCTGTCAATGGCCTGTTCCAGGGTGTCACAGGTCAAAAGGCCGAAGCCTAAGGGGATGTCCTTGTCCAGGCTTACCATGGCAAGACCCTTGGCAGCCTCGTTGCAGACATAGTCAAAGTGCGGGGTGCCGCCGCGGATCACTGCGCCAAGGGCCACAATGCCGTCGTATTTGCCCGAGGCTGCCACCTTCTTGCAGACAAGGGGCAGCTCAAAGGCGCCGGGCACGCGGATGATGGTGGCATCCTCGGCCTGCATTCCGTGACGAGTCAGGAAATCCATGGCTCCGCTGATAAGATGGGACACCACAAAATCGTTGAAACGTGTGGCAACAATGGCAACTTTGAGGCCCTGGGCAGTCATCTGCCCTTCGATGATATGCGGCATGTTCTCCTCCGGTCCGGGAGACGGTTGATGGTTATCTGAAAAAAACGTTCAAAAAAAATCGCTCAAAATATTACTGAAAAATTCGTTCTCAGAAGGTCAGGCGTGTACTTTGCGCAACGCGCAGGGCCTTTTCCCCAAAGCGCTTTTTTGCACTGCCTGACACAGGCTGGTAAAGGCTCGCACAGCCTGGCAAAAAACGAGACGAAGGGCCCGGGACATGTCCCGAACCCTGTACACCTGTTACAAAAAGCCCCTCTGCGCCAGAAAGTCCATGCTGATGCCGCTGCCCGCAGCTGGCTCAGTCGCACTGTCAGCAGCATCAGGGCCTGTCAGTTTGCCTTCAGCCTGCAGGGTGAGCGTGCGGCGCACGTACTTGCCCAGCACATCCGTCTCCATATTGGCCAGGTAGCCGGGCTTCCAGAAGCGCATGCTGGTGCGGGTCTGGGTATCAGGGATAATGTTGACGGAAAAGGTGGTCGTGGAGCACTCGTTGATGGTGAGGCTGATGCCGTCCAGGCAGATGGAGCCCTTGGCAATGACTTCGGCAGCAAAGGCTTCAGGGTAGCGGAAAAGGCAGCGCAGGGACTGCCCTGCAGGCTCGATGGAGAGGACTTCTGCAAGGCAGTCCACATGGCCTGAGACAATGTGCCCGCCTAAGCGATCCCCGAGGCGCAGGGCGCGCTCAAGGTTCACAAGGCTGCCATGGCCGAGCCTGCCCAAATTGGTGCGGCGCATGGTCTCTTCCGAGGCATAGGCTGTGAAAGTGGCCGTATCCCAGGTCTCCACGCTCAGGCAGGTGCCGTTGACGGCAATGGACTCGCCAGGCAGCAGCCCGTCCTTTGCCAGGCTGGTCCTGATGGTGAGGCGGCATTCCCTGCCGGACTTTGCCAGGGCAGCAATCTCGCCTGCTGTCTGTACCAGGCCGGTAAACATTTAGTCCTGCCTCTGGCCGGGGATGGGCGGGAAGTTTGTGTCGCACAGCCACAGGGTGGACTCGCCGTGCAGGGCTGTGAGCTCGCCCACAGACGGAGCAAGCCAGGAGTTGGCGGGCAGGCAGGCCATGGCTAGGTCCTGCCCCACCAGGCGGGTGCCCACATTGCGCAGCTTCAGCACTTCATCCAGGGAGTCCGGGGTCCTGCCGTCAAAGAGGGGACGGGCTTCCTTGTCGCCAATGATGGTATTGGCCATGTGCAGGAAGAAGAGATCCACAAGGCCTGCTTCCATAAGGCGCATGCCAAGACGGCCGCCGCCCTCGCACAAGAGATAGGGCATGCCCTGGCGGAAGAGCTCTTCAGCGAGGAAGTGCAGATGATCCTGCACAGGGGCATCAGGACCTGCAGGGCTGGCAAGCACAGTGACACCAAGGTCACGCAAAGCCTTTGCCCTGTCGCTGACAGCTTCCTCGCAGTTCACAAAGAAGATGGCGTCATGGGCGCGCTCGCGCAGCAGATGGTAGTCCTGGCCGGCATCGGGCAGGGTGGTGGTAAAGACAATGGCCTTTGGCTGGGGGCCGCCGGCATGCTCGCCGCGGGCTGTGAGCTGGGGATTGTCATTGCGGAAGGTGCTGCCGCCAATGAGGATGGCGCCGTGGGCGCGGCCAATGCCTGCGCGCAGGCGATGCACGTCGCTTCTGGCAGCCTCGCCTGTGATCCAGCGGGACTTGCCTGTTCTGGTGGCAATGCGCCCGTCCAGGGTGGAGGCCAGTTTGAGCATGCCAAAGGCGCGCTTTTTCTCAAGCCAGGTTAAGTAGTCAGCCACCAGCAGACGGCACTCGGGCTCAAGCACTCCTTCAATGACATCCACACCGGCCTCGCGCAGGCGCTCTGCGCCGCCAGCAGCCTTGGGATTGGGGTCACTGGCACCAATGACCACGCGCGAGACACCGGCCCTGATCAGGGCCTCTGAGCAGGGACCTGTCTTGCCCTGGTGGTTGCAGGGCTCAAGGGTCACCACCATGGTGGCGCCGCGGGGCGAGATGCATTTGCGCTCTGCATCCTGCAGGCAGGCGATTTCGGCATGGGGACCACCGGCATGGTCGTGATGTCCCCTGGCAACGATGACGCCGTCATGCATGAGCACAGCACCCACCGAGGGGTTGGGATAGGTGTCAAAACGACCCTTGCCGGCTTCAAGTATGGCTTCTCTCATGGGAAGTGCAAAGCGTTGGGATCTCATGCTCATTTTTTGTTGTCCTGATTGTGTGTCCGTGTGTGTCTGTATGTCTGCCTGTGTGGCTGTATGACAGTCTGTGGGCGTGTCTGTATGCCTGTATGACCTGGGGGTGCATCTGCGGTGTGTCTGCAGGTATCCGGGGCGACGCTGCGGCCTGCAGCCCGTCCGGCCGTGCGCTGCCAGGGACTGGCTGACAGGGCCAGGTCATGGGCTGACCTGGGGGCTGGCCGGAACCGGGGCTTGCCAGGGCAGCCTTGCGGTCGTACAGGCCAGGCTTGCCCGGGGCAGCCTTGCGGTCTTACAGGCCAGGCAGGCCCAGGGCGTTCAGTGCGTCCAGGGTGAAGCTTGGCATGTCCATCTTCTCCATGTGTATGCCTGCCTCGGCCAGCATGGCTGCAGACAGCTCGTCAGGGTAGCTCTCGCAGTAGTAGATGGTCTTCACACCGCAGTTGATGAGCATCTTGGAGCACTGTGTGCAGGGATGGGTGGTACAGAAGATGTCTGCCCCGGAAATAGCCACGCCGTGCACTGCTGCCTGGACAATGACGTTCTGCTCGGCGTGAATGGCTCTGCAGATGTCCAGGCGCTGGCCCGAGGGGATGCCCAGTTCCATGCGCATGCAGCCAATATCCAGACAGTGGGCAGTGTTGACAGGCGCCCCGTTGTAGCCCGTGGCCAGGATGCGCTTGTCCTTCACCAGCACACAGCCCACCTTGCGGCGCAGACAGGTGGAGCGGGTACTGACCATGTAGGCAATACGCATGAAGTAGTCCTGCCAGGGAATGCGCTGGCACGGGCCTGCAGGGCGTGCGGAAGTTGGGGAAGGGGACATGGCGTCTTGAGACACGGGGCTTTTCCCGTGATGCTTCGAGTGGTGCTTCGGATAATGTGTCTGATGGGGCTTCGTCTGCTGCTGTCTGCACAGCTTCCTGTGCCAGGTCGTCACGAAAAAGAAACAGATGCCGGCAGGTTGCAGGCAGCAGGTACAGGCAGCGCACAGGCTGCCATGCAGCTTGTGAGCATACACGCTGCAGGCTGTGAAAACAAGCATTGGCAAAGGGCCTGATTTGCAGGCACTGGGCTCGTGGAAAGCACGCCTGCAGGGGCAGGCACAGGCGCAGGCCAGGGGCGGGAAGCAGCACCTGAGCAGGGCCAGGGGCAGGGCCAGGGACCGGGCCAGGGGCGAGCAGGACAGGGGCGGGCCAGAGAGAGCCGGGCCAGGGACTGTGTCAGGCCCGTGACGGCTGGCAGAACAGCGGCAGGGCGGCAGGGCAGCAGGGGCGGCTGACATAACGGCCTGCGGAATGGCTGCAGGGGCATGGCCCTGGCAGCACACAGCGTGGCCTGCAGGACAGGAAAAGGGGGAGCTCCCGGGTCCGGGAACTCCCCCATGCAATGCAGTTGTGTCTTCAGGCCTGTCCTGATGCAGTCTTCTGGCAGTCTTCTGGCCTTCTGTTCAGGCAGTTTTCAGCCCGCAGCCCTGTCATTGTGCACAGTTCAGGCCCCTGCCGAATGAAAAACGGTTGCTACCAGGTGAAGATGGGATAGGAGCTGGCAAAGTCCTGCACTTCTTTGCGGGTCTTTGCAAGGATGGTTGCATCCTTGATATTGTTGAGCACTGTGACAATGAAGTTGCCCACAATCTTCATTTCTTCTTCCTTCATGCCTCTGGTGGTGAGGGCGGGCACGCCAATGCGGATGCCGCTGGTCACAAAGGGAGACCTGGTCTCAAAGGGCACGGTGTTCTTGTTCACGGTAATGCCTGCTTCGTCCAGGGCGTGTTCTGCGTCCTTGCCGGTAAAGTCCTTGTCACGCAGGTCCATGAGCATGAGGTGGTTGTCCGTGCCGCCGCTGGTGAGCTTGAAGCCGGCATCCATGAGCACGCCGGAAAGCACCTGGGCATTGGCAATGACCTGCCTGGCATAGGTCTTGAAGCCAGGGCGCAGGGCTTCGCCCAGGGCCACGGCCTTGGCAGCAATGACATGCATGAGCGGGCCGCCCTGAATGCCGGGGAAGATCTGGCTGTTCAAGGGCTTGCGCATGTCCTCGGTGGAGAGGATCATGCCGCCTCTGGGGCCGCGCAGGGTCTTGTGGGTGGTGGTGGTCACCACATGGGCATAGGGCACGGGTGAGGGATGCAGGCCTGCGGCAATGAGGCCGGCAATGTGGGCCATGTCCACCATGAGCTTGGCGCCCACTTCATCAGCAATGGCGCGCAGGCGGGCAAAGTCAATGACGCGGGGGTAGGCAGAGGCGCCGGCCACGATCATGGCAGGATGGCAGGCCTTTGCCTTCTCTTCCAGGGCATCGTAGTCAATGCGGCCTGTTTCCTTGTCCACGCCGTAGGATTCCACCTTGAAGGTCCTGCCCGAGAAGTTCACCGGAGAGCCGTGGGTGAGGTGGCCGCCATGGGAGAGGTCCATGCCGAGAATGGTGTCACCGGGCTTGATGAAGGCCAGGTAGGCAGCCATGTTGGCCTGGGAGCCGGAATGGGGCTGCACGTTGACATACTCGGCACCAAAGAGCTTCTGTGCGCGCTCAATGGCCAGGTTCTCGGCCATGTCCACGAACTCGCAGCCGCCGTAGTAGCGGTGCCCCGGGTAGCCTTCGGCATACTTGTGGGTGAGGGCGCTGCCCTGGGCCTGGCGCACTGCGGGAGACACGAAGTTCTCGGAGGCAATGAGCTCGAGCTTGGTCAGCTGACGTTCGCTCTCCAGGGCAATGATGCGGGCAAGTTCGGGATCTTCAAAGAGAATTTCGTCCATGTCGGGAATGCTCCTGATCGCACAATGGCAGGCTGATGGGGGCGAAGAGCAGGGGTCTGCAGGAGACCGCCAGACTGTCCGCAAGGGTATACCAGGGGGAAAAAGAAGCGCAGCCCCTGCTGCAACAACAGGGACTGCGGGGAATTTTTCAGGCAGTCGCAGGGCCGTGCGCCACTAGTCTGTCCACTTCTTCAGCACAATGCTGGCATTGGTGCCGCCAAAGCCGAAGGAATTGCACAGGGCGTATTCGCACACGGCATGGCAGGCTGTGTTGGCAGTGTAGTCAAGGTCGCACTCGTCATCCGCATGTTCCAGGTTGATGGTGGGCGGAATGGTGTCGTCCTTCAGCGCCAGGGCTGTGAAGCAGGCTTCAATGCCGCCGGCAGCGCCGAGCAGATGGCCGGTCATGGACTTGGTGGCAGAAATGTGCAGGTTTTTGGCATGGTCGCCGAACACCTTCTTCATGGCGCGGGTCTCGATGACGTCGCCCTGCTTGGTGGAGGTGGCATGGGCATTGATGTGGCCCACCTGTTCGGGAGCAATGCCTGCATCCTTCAGGGCATTGCGCATGGCCCATTCCATGCCTGTGCCGTCGGGCTCGGGAGCCGTCATGTGGTAGGCGTCACAGGAAGCGCCATAGCCCACCACTTCGGCGTAAATCTTTGCACCGCGTGCCTGGGCATCCTCAAGGCGCTCAAGCAGGAGCAGACCGCAGCCTTCGCCGATGACAAAGCCGTCGCGGTCCTTGTCAAAGGGACGGGAGGAGCGGGTGGGATCATCGTTGAAGTGCGAGGACAGGGCTTTGAGGGCCGTGAAGCCTGCCACACCAAGGGGTGTCACAGTGGCTTCCACGCCACCGGAGATGCAGGCGCGCACGCGGCCGAGCACTATTTCCGAATAGGCAGTGCCCAGGGCATGACTTGCCGAGGCACAGGCCGAGGTGGTGACGTAGTTGGGTCCCTTGATGCCGAACCTGATACCGAGTTCGGCAGGCCCCATGTTGGAAATGAGCATGGGGATCATGAAGGGAGAAATTTTGTTGGGCCCGGACTTGAGCAGCTTTTCCTGGTAGATTTCGATGGTGCGCAGACCGCCAAGGCCCACGCCCATGATGACACCGGTAGTGTGCTCGTTCTCGGGAGTGATGGCATAGCCGGAATCTTCCATCAGCATGGAGCCGGCCGCAGCTGCGAACTGGGTGAAGCGATCCATATGCCTTGCCTGTTTGGCGGAGACATAACGGGTCGGATCAAAGTCCTTCACTTCTCCGGCAACCCTGGAGTCGTACTCCGTGGCGTCAAAGAGTGTAATGGGGCCTATGCCGGATTCGCCAGCCTTGATGCGGTCCCATGTCGTGGCCATGTCCAGACCAAGGGGCGAGAGACCGGCAAGGCCGGTAATAACGACGCGGGGGCGAACCATTGCTCTTCCTCCATCTCTGATGAAACAACGAATAGAAAGTGGCTGTGGGCAGGGTCCCGGGGGGCCCTGCCCGAAACGTGAAGTGTCCAGCGAAATCTAGGCCTGCTTGGCTTCGATGTAGCTGATGGCGTCCTGAACCTTCTGGATCTTCTGGGCGTCGTCATCGGCAATTTCGATGTCGAACTCTTCTTCCATGGCCATGATCAGTTCAGTCAGATCCAGGGAGTCTGCACCGAGGTCTTCCACGAAGCTGGCTTCGGGCTTCACTTCCTCAGCGGTCACGCCAAGCTGGTCCACAATGATTTTGGTAACCTTATCGGCAACGTCAGACATGTTATCCTCCAGGTACAATGTTGGTTTGAAGTCGGGATTCCAGTCCCGATATCAGCAGTACATGCCGCCGTTGACGGCCAGAACCTGACCAGTGATGTAGGCGGCTTTGGGTGAGGCCAGAAAGGCCACGGCGTTTGCCACGTCTTCTGCAGTGCCCAGGCGCTTGAGCGGAATGGCTTCAGTGTACTGGGCACGCTGTTCCTCGCCGAGCACGGCAGTCATTTCCGTTTCAATGAAACCCGGGGCCACGGCGTTGACACGAACTCCGCGTGCGGCCAGCTCCTTGGCATTGGACTTGGTCAGTCCGATGATGCCTGCCTTGGAGGCGCAGTAATTGGCCTGGGCGGCATTGCCCATCTGCCCCACGACGGAAGAAATATTGATGATGGAACCTGTGCGGTTCTTGCTCATGATTTTGGCAGCTTCCCTGGTGCACACAAAGGTGCCGCGCAGATTCACGGACACCACAGCGTCAAAGTCGTCATCCTTCATGCGGATGAGGAAGCCGTCCTTTGTGATGCCGGCATTGTTCACAAGGCAGGCCAGGTTGACCTTGTCCTTGATTTCTGTCTTGAAGAAGTCGGCAACAGCGGCAGCATCGCCCACATTGAGGCGACGACAGGCTGCAGCGCCACCATTGGCCTCGATTTCCCTGACAACTTCCTCAGCCTGTTCCGGGCGGCTCACATAGGTGAGCAGCACCTGGAAGCCGTCCTTTGCAAGGGCCAGGGCAATGGCGCGGCCAATGCCGCGGGAACCGCCGGTCACAAGGGCCGTGGGAGCTGTGGCGGAAAGAGTACTCACGATTGAAACTCCTTGAAACCTTAAAGAAATTCTTTAAAGAAGTGCCAGGGTGGCAGGGGGGATGAGGCGCTGGACGGGGCCAGAACAGGTCCGGGACGGGGCCAGGTGAGGCAGGAATGGGCTCCGCTGTCGCACTGGCTGCCGGAAGGGCAGTCAGAAGGGCAGTCAGAAGCTCAGTCAGAAGCCCGGCTAGAATCTCAGCAGGGCTCCGCCCCAGGTCAGGCCTGAGCCGAAGGCAGTGGTGAGAATGAGCCTGCCCTTTGCAAGGCAGCCCTCGGCCCTGGCTTCGGCCAGAGCAATGGGAATGGATGCCGAGGAGGTATTGCCGTAATGGGAGAGATTGGTGAACACGTGATCCGTGCTGATGCCAAGACGCTCGCCGACGGCCTCCACAATGCGGATATTGGCCTGATGGGCGACCAGAAGGTCCACATCGGCAATGGTGTAGCCATTGCGGGCCAGAAGATCCTTGCAGATGCCGGTCATGCTGCGCACAGCTGCCTTGTAGGTCTCGCGGCCGTTCATGCGGATGAAGAAGTTCTCATCCACGCTGTCCTGCAGGGCGTACTCGCAGGCTGTGCCGCCACCGACAATGATGAGGTCGCGGCCGGTGCCGTCGCTCAGGCACTCCACATCCTCAAGCTTTGCCAGGGCATTTTCGGACTCGCCGCTGATGACCAGGGCACCTGCACCGTCTCCGAAGAGCACGCAGGTGCTGCGATCCTGCCAGTTGACGCGGCGCGTCATGGCCTCGGTGCACACAAAGAGGATCTTTGCCGCAGGATTGGTCTGCAAAAAGGCATGGCAGACCGACAGGCCGTAGATAAAGCCTGTGCAGGCAGCGGAAAAGTCAAAGGCCATGGTGGCACCGCAGCCCAGGTTTCCGGCAATGATGCAGGCAACAGAGGGGCTCAGGTGGTCAGGTGTGCCTGTGGCCACAATGACATGGGTCAGCTCGCAAGGCTCGACACCGGCCTCGGCAAGGGCAAGCCTTGCGGCAGCTGTGCCGAGATCCGAGGCATTCTCCCCACTGGCTGCCACGTGACGGCAGCTGATGCCTGTGCGCGTGCGTATCCACTCGTCACTGGTGTCCACTCTCTGACTCAGCTCGTCATTGGAGAGGGTTTTCTCGGGGGTGTGCAGCGCAATGGAGTGGATATAGAGATCTGTCATACTGGTCCGTGAGGCTCCGGGAGGTTCCGGGGAAGCGTCTGCCGGGATGGGGCAGGGACAGTTCCGGGAAGGCTCCCTGGTTAGAGGGCACGTGAGAATCGGGTCAGTTCCTCGTTGGCAAGGATGGTTTCGCCCAGTCTGGCGACAGTCTCCTTGCGCACAAAGGTACCGGCCATGGCCACAGCCGAGGTGATGGCGCGACTGTTGGATCTGCCGTGGCAGACAATGGCCAGGTTTTTCAGGCCCAGCAGCGGCGCTCCGCCGTATTCGGCATAGTCAATGGTCTTGCGGAACTGCCTGAAGGCGCCTCTGGCAAGCAGGGCGCCCATCATGGGCAGAAAGCCGCTCTTGAAGACCTTTTTGAGCATGTGGGTGAGGGAGGTGGCAAGACCTTCGCTCATCTTGACGACAATGTTGCCCACAAAGCCGTCACAGACCACCACGTCGAGATCTCCGGTAAAGATGTCCCTGCCTTCGGCATTCCCCACGAAGTTGAGGTTCTTGGCCAGCTTGAGCAGCTCGTAGGCTTCCTTGACCTGGGAGTTTCCCTTGCCTTCCTCCTCGCCGATGGAGAGAATGCTCACTCTGGGCGAGGCGTAGCTGAGGATGTCCCTGGCAAAGGCATCACCCATGAGGCCGAACTGGAAGAGATGGTAGGGCCTGCAGTCCACGTTGGCGCCTGCGTCAAGCAGGACCACGGGCTGCTTTTCCGTGGGGAGGATGGTGCACAGCGCCGGCCGCTCCACACCGTGCAGGCGGCCGATGGTGAACATGCCGCAGGCCACGGCCGCACCGGAGTGCCCGGCGCTGACCACGGCATCCGCAACATGCTGGCGCACAAGGGTGCAGCCAATCTGTATGGAAGACTTTTTCTTGCGGCGCAGAACGTCGGCAGGACGTTCGTTCATCTGCACAACTTCGTCCGCCTGGACGATGTCATAGTCTGCACCTGTGGTGTCAGACTTGGCAAGCACTTCCCGGACACGCTCTGTGTCCCCCACAAGGAGGACCTTGAGATCGTGCCTGCGGGAAGCCTCAAGGGCACCCGGTACAATGACCGAGGGCCCGAAATCACCGCCCATGGCGTCCACTGCAATGATAGGGGACTGGCTCATGCTTGTGCTCCGTCCAGTGACTCCTGAGCACTCTGTCCGGACTCCGGGTCCGGCAGGGCAGATGCCTGGAAGAAGTCTTCAGTATAAAGGAAGAAAGGTGCCTGTCAGACGCTACTTGACGCCAAGAATGGTCTTCAGACCAGTGTAGCCCTCGGACACGACCTTGTCATTGTAGGTGTGGCAGGAAGGGCACACACTGTGAGGCACAGTGGGCTCGCCGCACTTGCAGTAGATCACGGTAGGCACAGCCACGCGGTCGTGGGAACGACGCATACCCTTGCGGGAGCGGGACTTTTTATTCTGCTGAACAGCCATGGGAAGTTCTCCTTGAACAGTGAAATCTGAAGACCTGAAGCTGAAGCGTGTCAGGATGAAGGCATAAAGCGATTCAGGTCAGATTCAGAAAAGATGCGGAATAGACGAAAAAAATGACTCAGATCCAGTCTGAAGACAGTATTTCCGGGCTTTTTTAAGCAGTCTGTACGCAGTCCTGCATCGGTACTGCAGTCCTTACGCAGTACTGCCGCGGTCCTGATGTCAGTGTTGCGAGGCAGACACAGTGCGCAGTCTCAGCTGCAGAGGGCCCGGCAAAAGGCTGAAGAAAAAAACCACCCTGAGCTGGCAGGGCGTTTTCAAAGAAGCCTGCTTTAGCAGAATCTTTGCCTTCTGTCTATGCTTTTTCGACCTTCAATCCCCGCAGGACGGCGAGCCTCGGGTCGCCCTCGTCAGCAGGGCAGGAGCAGGGTCCCTGGTTGAGATCAGCGCCGCACCTGGGGCACAGGCCCCTGCAGTCTGCCTTGCAGACAGGGGTGGACGGCAGGGCCAGGGCGAACTGTTCCCAGGCAATGGCGGACAGGTCCAGCATGAGTGCGCCGTGCTCAAGCAGAAGGTGATCGTCACCTTCTGCAAAGTCGTGTTCGGCAAGGCTCTCACCTTCCTCAGGCTCCTGCACATAGTCCTCAAAGGCCTCGTGCAGGCTGACCTGCATGGGGGCAGCACAGCGGCTGCAGGGCACGGTCACCAGCGCGCTGATGGTGCCGCGCAAGAGCCACCCCTCGTCCGTGGGCAGGATGGTGAGCTGCATGTCAGGGGTCTCATCAAGACTGCAGTCTATCTGAAACTCGGCCAGGGGGCCTTCCCAGACAGCAGCGTCTGTCACTTCATAGCGCTTGCCCTGGGGCGGGATGTCCCGCAGGGGAATGTGCAGGGGATTTTTATGCGGCATGACGATGGTCTCCTCCATGCGCAGTCTGTGTCAGGCAGGGAATGTCCCTTGTGTGGGCCAGGCTCAGGCCCCTGGGGGCCCGGGCTCACGGTACGGGCTTTCGTACGGGCTCTGGTTCAGACCAGGGCCAGGGCATCAGGAAGATGGCCATGGGGCCGGGGCGCCGGGCAGCGCCCGCGGGCACCTGCCCTGACAGTTGGAAAAATCGCTAGATCTCGCTGACCACAAGCAGCGCAGCCAGGCTCACAAAGATGCAGGCGCAGGCCTTGTTCAGAATCACCTGTCCCCTGGCTGTACGGTTGAAGCGGGCAAAGATGCGCCCTGCCAGCAGGGAGACAGAGGAGAAGGCCACCACCGTGGCTGCCATGAAGATCAGGCCGAGCTGCAGGCACTGGAAGCCGATGTTACCGGCAGCAGGGTCACAGAACTGCGGCAGCAGGGCAAGGAAGAACATGGTCACCTTGGGATTGGTGATGTTCATGATGATGCCGCGCCGATACAGGGCAAAGTAGCCCGGAAAGTCCGCGGGCTTTCCCTGATGCTGCACTGCCGTTGCCTTCCAGGACAGCCAGGCAAGGTAGAGCAGGTAGGCTGCGCCTGCACACTTGATCAGCATGAAGGCCACAGGCGAGGCCTTGATGAGTGCGGCAACGCCTAAGGCCACAATGGTTGTGTGCACGCAGATGCCGGTGACAAGGCCTGCCGTGGTGGCCAGGCCTGCCCGTACCCCGTGCACGGCGGACTGGGCCAGCACAAAGATGATGTCAGGGCCCGGGGCATAGCCGAGCAGCAGGGCTGTGAAAAAGAAGGAAATGGCAGTTGCGGTGGAGATCATGGTTTTGGGGAACGAGCGAGAAGAAAGGCAAGCTTGGCGTTTTTGGGCAGCTTCTTGACCTTGGCTTCCAGGCGCAGAGCCTCTGCGCGCGAAGCACAGCAGGCTGTGGCACACAGGGTGACCGGGCGCCTGGATCTTGTGTAGCGGGCACCACCGGCACAAAGGCCGTTGTGCTGGGCAAGGCGGCGGGACACGTCCCTCGCTATGCCGCAGTACAGGGTCTGGTCAGCACAGCGCACAAGATAGACGTGCCAGCCTGTGTCCTGCGCCATGTCATGCGCCGCGTCATGGGGCGTGCCCTGTGTGTCAGGCACAGCCTCTGGCGCTGACACACAGGCAGACTGAGCCTGTGTCTGTGCCTGTGCCGGCTGATGGTGCTGCAGCTGCGTGTGCTCAGACAAGCCAGGAGACCAGGAGCAGACAGACCAGCCAGGAGCCGATGCGCCAGGCCCAGGGCATGGGCATTCTGCCCGAGAGCAGACGCTGGACATTCCAGGTCAGGCCTATGCCTGCGGCAATGGCGTAGAAGAAGGCAAAGCCTAAGGCCGCCAGAAAGCCCCAGTTGAACAGACAGGAGAGAAAGATGACCAGGGTGATGCAGTTGGCAATCTGCATGCCCTGACAGGCATCGGTTCTGTTGGTGCGGATATAGTGAAAGCTGATATGCGGTCCTCTGCCACCCTGCCAGCCCTGGCCGGAGGAAGGACGCTGAGAATACCCGTACGCACCCGTGCGGGCAGGATCGTGCTCGGTCTCGCCCACGTATTCGGCTTCCAGGACTTCTTTCTTGTTGTTGTCAGGCATGTCTACCTCGAGTTGCTGCGTGTCTGCAGGCAGGGTTGTGTGCCATGAAGGCTCAGGAGGCCCTGAACGGCCCTCCGAACGGCCCCCAAAAGGCCCCTGCCGGCAGGAAAAGTATACGATTGCGGGTGCTGGCGGGCAAGGCCGGCGTCTGCCCCCGGCCCTGCGCGTGGTCAGGCGTCAGGTCAGGCCAGGCATCAGGCCGTATGCGCGTCCTGGCAGCCTGAAGACTGGGGGAACTCGTCCTCTTCGCCGCTGCCTTCCTCTTCCGCCGGGTCCTCGTAGGGCGCCGGGTTCTGGGGAGACTGGTAGAGCAGTTCCTTGTCCACAGGGCCCCAGTCCTTGATGGTGAGCTCAGGGGTGATGAAGCCGTAGTGATTTTCCCTGCGCACGGTAAAGACCACGCGTATGGGCTTGCCGAGCAGGTCCTCGCCAATGCGGTCCGCCATTCCCCAGCCCTTGGCATGCATGATGGTGCCGTCCTCAAGGTCGCGCAGATTGACATCCACGCTGTCCTGACGGGTGCGGAAGGTCTGGCGGCTGATGATTTCCACAGGCCTGGACACAAAGACAGGCTCGGTATTGCCGGGCCCGAAGGGCTCCATCAGGCCCAGTTCCCTGGACACCGTGGTTGAGCCCACATCCTTTAAGGCAGCCTCGCCGTCCAGCCAGATGACCTCCTCGCCAGGCGTCTGCAGACGCTTGCGGGTGGCTTCCTGGAAGTCCTTGCGGAAGAGTTCGAGGTAGCCGGGCATAATGCGCACGCCTGCTGCCTGCCTGTGGCCGCCAAAGGCCATGAGGTGCTCGGGAATCTCGGAGAGACAGGCATAGAGGTCAAAGCCCGGGATGGAGCGGCCTGAGCCCTTGAGGGTGTCCTTGTCATCACAGATAATGATGCAGGGCACGTGAAATTCTTCGATGATGCGCGTGGCCACAATGCCGATGATGCCCGGGTGCCACTGCTTGCCGTAGAGGACAAGGCCGCACTTGCCGCTGGTCTTGATGTGCTGCATGGCCTGGGCGCGGGCTTCGTCCAGAATGATGTGCTCTGTGTCGCGCCTGGTGGAGTTGAGCTCGTTGAGCTGCTCGGCAAGCTCAAGGCCCTTCTTGTAGTCATTGCAGCGCAACAGCTGCAGGGCCACGCGGGCATGGCGCATTCTGCCTGCGGCATTGATGCGCGGGGCCAGCTTGAAGCTCACCTGGGAGGCAGAGACAGGCGCATTGATGTGCAGGCCGGAAACGGCCTTGAGGGCTGCGATGCCCGGACGCTTGGGGCGCTCCAGCCTGGCAAGACCTGCGCGCACCAGAATGCGGTTCTGGCCGGTAAGGCGCATGACGTCGGCTAAGGTGCCCAGGGCAACGAGATCGAGCACCCTGTCCATCTTGAAGGACTTGCCTGTGTGGGGACGCAGACGCATGTTCACGGCAGCCATGAGGAAGAAGGCCACACCCACGCCTGCCAGGTGGGGGCAGGGGACCTCGGCAGGGTCACACATGCGCGGATTGAAGAAGAGCGTTGCCGGAGGCAGCGGGTCCGGGGGCAGGTGATGGTCCGAAACCACCACATCCATGCCCAGCTCCCGTGCTCTGGTAATGGCCTTGACATCGGCAATGCCCGAGTCCACGGAGAGCAGAAGCTGGCAGCCCATGTCGGCCAGCTTCTCGATGGCAGCCACGTTGATGCCATAGCCTTCCCTGTGGCGGTCGGGAATGTGCCAGAGCACGTTGAAGCCGTGGAACTGCAGTATGTCCAGCACCAGGGCCGTGGAGGTGGTGCCGTCCACGTCATAGTCGCCCCAGACCACGAGCTTTTTGCCCTCCAGGAGGGACTTGACGAGGAAATCTGCTGCCTGGGGTATCTGCGGCCAGTCGTTGGGGTTGACCAGGCCTGCCAGGCGGGCGTCGAGATAGGTATTGACGTCGTTTTCCTCGACAATGTTGCGACGCCAGAGAATCTCCTGCAGAAAGGTGGAAATGTTCAGTTTTTCAGCCAACGCGGGGGAAGGCTTGGGCTCCAGGCCCTGTCTCATGTACCAGATTGCCATTGGTGAAAATCCGTATCGTATGTATCGTTGAAAACAGCATAAAAAACGCAAAAACTTGCGATAAAAAGGAAATTTGTTTCTCTGCCCAGGCCTTGCTCAGGCGGGCTGCACCCCTGCAGACTCCTGCTGGATATGGGGTCTGGGAATGCGGACAGGAGCGGTGCGGGAACGACGGAAGGCGGCTGCCGCGCTGCACAGGGCCGGCGACGTCTTCAGCAGAAGCCGGGATGTGTCTGCAGGACCCGGGACGGGGCCGCGCTGTGGACGCGCGGGCAGGGCCCTTGTCAGGGGCTACTGTGTCACAGTGGCCATGTCGTCTAAAATGGCCTGTGCTGCCAGGGCAGGGTCACCGGCCCTGGTGATGGGGCGGCCCACCACCAGGAAGTCCGCGCCACTGGCCACAGCCCGGGCAGGCGTCATGACGCGGGCCTGATCGTCTGTGGCAGCACCCTTCGGACGGATGCCGGGGCAGAGCACCTTCAGGTGAGTGGCAGCCTTGATGGCAGCTGCCTCGTGGCCTGAGCAGACCACACCGTCCAGACCCCAGGCATCGGCAAGGCCGGCAAGCTCCATGGCAAAGTCACCGGGGCTTTTGCTGATGCCGGGCATTGCACCGCTGGCAAAGCTTGTGAGCACAGTGACGCCGAAGATAAGGGGGCGCTCCTCGCCCTCTTCGGCAGCAGCAGCCATGGCTGCCCGGCACATGGCCTCACCGCCCTGCGTATGTATGGTGACAAGCTTTGCCTTTGTGCGACAGGCAGAGCGCACGGCTGCGGCCACGGTATTGGGAATGTCATGGAACTTGAGGTCCAGGAAGATGGAAAAGCCCATGGCATCAAGTTCGTGGAGGAGTGCCGGGCCGCTCTTCACAAAGGCCTCAAGGCCCACCTTGCACCAGGTGAGGGTGCCGCTGAGTCTGCGTGCGCAGGCAAGAAGGTCCTCAGGCTGAGAAAAATCCAGTGCTGCAATAAGCTCTGCCATATGTCCTGTGTCCTTGTGTCCGGGGGGATCCCGGAGGAATCCCGGGGGAATGCCGGGGGAATCCCGGGGGAAAAGAAAGTTGTGTCTTGCGTCCTGAAGTCAGCAGGCCGTCAGATGCCGGTACGGGGTCTGAAGAATGGCCCTGCTGTCTGCCGGGTCTGGCACCTGCCTCACTGCAGCAGGGTGTCAATGACAGTTCTGTGCAGGGGCGTGCGCAGGGTGGCGGCAAGGTAGATGGCACGCAGCTCGTCACAGGCCCTGTTGAGGTCATCATTGACAATGATGCTCTCGAACCAGCGCGCCTCGGCAATCTCCTTTCCGGCATTGGCAAGGCGGGTGGCAATGACGTCGTCGCTGTCCGTGCCCCTGGAGCGCAGTCTGCGCTCCAGCTCCTGCATGGACGGGGGCAGGATGAAGACAGTGGCTGCGTTGTGCAGGCTTAAGCGCAGCTGGGCAGCTCCCTGCACGTCAACATCGAGCAGCACGTCCCTGCCTGCGGCAAGCAGCTCGCGCAAGGGGCCCAGGGGAGTGCCATAATAATTGCCATGGACCTCGGCCCACTCGGCAAAGGCGCCTTCGCTGCGCATGGCGGCAAAGCGCTCCTTCGTGAGGAAATGATAGTCCCTGCCGTCCACCTCACCGGCCCTGGGGGCCCTGGTGGTGCAGGAAATGGAGAAGGCAAACTGCGGAAACTCCTGCAGAAGCCTGTGGACAAGGGTGGTTTTGCCGGCTCCGGAGGGGGCGCTGAGGACAAGTGCTGTTCCAAGACGCATGAGCTTCTGACTCCTGACTTCTGAGTCCTGATGTGAGGCCTATTCCAGGTTCTGGACCTGTTCGCGGCATTTTTCCAGTTCGTTCTTGTAGTCCACCACCAGACGGGAGAGCTGCACGTCCGGGACCTTGTTGCCGCAGGTGGTGATTTCCCGGAAGCATTCCTGCAGGGTGAAGTCCAGGCGCCTGCCCACATCATCGTCGCTGGCAAAGAGCTCGCGCATGCGTTCAAGATGGGTGGTGAGTCTGGTGAGCTCCTCGGTGACGTCAAGGCGGTCCAGGAGGATGACTGCTTCCTGCAAAAAGCGCGTCTCGGCAAGGTCTGTGAGATTGTGCATGGCAATCTGCTCGTTGAGGCGCTCGCGCAGGGCTGCTGCGCGCTCTTCCCTGATGGCAGGGGCGCGCTCGCGCAAAATGTCTGTCCACTGTTCAAGGCGCAGCACCCTGGCAAGCAGGTCGTGGCCAAGGGCAGCTCCCTCGGTCTCCCTGGACTCATTCCAGTCGTCCAGGGCCAGGGTCAGGCCGTTTTCCAGCATGGCCACCACATCCTCGCTCACATCTTCGGAGGACGTGATCCACAGGTCAGGCAGGGCCAGCAGGGCATTGTAGTCGGGTGTGTAGCTGTCACCGCGCTCTGCAGCCAGGCTTTCCAGAGCGCCCAGCATGCCTCTGGCCCTGGCTGTATCAAAGTGCAGGTCCGGGTCTGTGGTCAGAAACTGCATGCTCAGGTCAATGCTCACCCGGCCCCTGACAGCGTGCCTGCGCACCAGCTTGTCAAAGCGATTTTCCAGATGGGAGACAGTGGCAGGCAGGTTCCACTTGAGGTCCAGCCTCTTGCCGTTGACGCTGCGTATTTCCCATTGCTGGGTGAAGAGCTCATTCTCCATGATGCAGCGTCCAAAGCCAGTCATGCTTCTCATATCTGTCCTTCCTTGAATTCCCTTGCAATAGTCCCGGAAAAAGGCTCCTGCCAGACAATGCAGCCAGACTGCTGCCTGTGTCAGGACGTTGCGTCCGGCTCTGCAGAAGGCATGCTGTCCTGCCGTGTCAGTCTGACACACAGAATGGCTGCAGAACAGGATTTGACAGCAATGCACAACCCTAAAGGAAAAAGCAGGCATCTTCAAGGGGCTGGACGGCGACCGGGCAGGGACTGCCCAAAACCGGATGAGCTCCCGGCAAGGGGCAGGACAGGGCTGGAAAGGACTGGACAGGGACCGGCCCGGGACTGGATACGGTCTGACGGTCCGCCCTTCCTTTTCAAGCATGCGCGATTCTGCTACACAGAAGACTGCAGGAATGGGTATGGCTGGTTGCGGTTGCATGGCTGCGTGCGCTCCTGCCCGTGTCAGGGCGATCTCAGGCCGGTCTCAGGCAGACCCGGGACAGTCCCGGGCAATCCCTGACAGACGCCTGACACCCCCTGGCAGGCCGGTCCCGGACCAGGAAGACGCAGGGCATCCTGTTTCCGCAGTCTGCAGCGTCCCTGAGCCAGGTCCCTGAGCATGGCCGCGAGCCGGTAAGGAGAAGGAGAATATGAATGATGTCAAGGTGCTGCGCAGCATGGTGGAGATGGCACAGGGCAAACAGGCCTGTGATCTCAAGCTGATCCATGCCCATGTGGTGGATGTCTTTGGCCGGGAGGTTCTGCAAAACCGCACTGTGCTCATCGGCCAGGGCCGTATTGTGGCTGTGCTGCCAGACGAGGCCTGCGCCGGCTTTGCGGCAGCACGGACTGTGGACTGTGCGGGCAGATATCTTCTGCCGGGCCTTATGGATGCCCATGTGCACATCGAGTCCACCATGCTCACGCCGGCCTCCTTTGCCAGGGCAGTGCTTGCCTGCGGCACCACCAGGGTGGTGGCAGACCCCCATGAGATAGCCAATGTGGCAGGAAGGGACGGCATAACCTACATGCTCAAGGCCAGCGCCGGTCTGCCCTGTCACATCCATATCGCCCTGCCTTCCTGTGTGCCCTGCACCCCCTTTGAGGATGCAGGAGCCGTGCTCGATGAAGCAGCCTTGCGCCCGTTCTATGCAGACGAGCGCGTCTGCTCTCTTGGCGAAGTCATGAATGTGCCCGGCATCTTGGGCTGCGATGACGACCTGCTTGCCAAGGTGGCTGCTGCCAGAGCTGCAGGATGCATGGTGGACGGCCACTGCCCGGGCCTTACGGGGGCCGGCCTGCAGGCCTATGTTGTCTGCGGCATGGGCAATGACCATGAGGAGGAAGACCCGGCAGTCCTGCAGGAGCACATTGCCAGCGGCCTCTATGTTTTTGTGCGCGAGGGCGCTGCTGCCAAAAGCCTCTCCCGCGTCCTGCCCTGCGTGACGGCAAACAATGCCCATCGCTTCTGCCTGTGCACGGATGACCTGCATGCCGAGGACATTCTGAAGTCCGGCCATATCAATGCCATTTTGCGCAAGGCCGTGTCCCTGGGCCTGGATGCGCCCACAGCCGTGGCCATGGCGACCATCAATACAGCCACCTGCTTTGGCTTTGCCGGCTGCGGTGCCGTGGCAGCCGGCTGTGTGGCAGACCTTGTCCTTGTGCATGACCTGACGGACTTTGCCGTGCACACAGTGTGGAGCGAAGGGAAGGAGGTGTTTGCAGATGGCTGCGTGCACTGCGAGATGGCGCCGTACCCTGTGCCGGAGAACTTTGCGCACAGTGTGCATGTGCAGGAGCCCTCTCCCGCGGACCTGAAACTTGCCGTGCCCTCGAAAAGAGCCCGTGTCATCAGCATGCTGCCCCGCAATCTCTGCACCAGAGCCTGCATCCGCGACGTGGCAGTGGATGCAGAGGGCAACTTTGATGCAGCGCAAAATCCCGGGCTGTGCAAGATAGCAGTCTTCGAGCGCCACAAGGGGCTTGGCCTTGCGGGCTGCGGTATCCTGGAAAACTATGCCCTGCCTGGCAAACTGCTTGGCGGTGCCCTTGCCACCAGCATTTCCCATGACAGTCACAACATTGTGGCTGCAGGCAGCTCGGATGCAGACATGCTGGCAGCAGTCAGACAGGTGGCAGCCATGAACGGCGGCATTGCCATTGTGCAGCACGGCGTGTGCACAGCCTCCCTGCCTCTGCCTGTGGCAGGCCTCATGAGCAATGCCCCGGCAGAGGAGATTGCCAGGACGCTGGCTGCCATTGAGGAGGCTGCCCGCAACTTTGCCGTGAGCCCGGACATTGACCCTGTCATGTCCTTAAGCTTCATGGCCCTGTGCGTGATCCCGGAGCTGCGCGTGCACACGCGAGGCCTCTTTGACGTGACCACCTTCTCCTTCACCTCTGTGGATGCAGGGCCTGAAGCATAGGCCTGGCCAGGGGCATATGCAGTGCATCAGGCTGATCTGCAGTGCCAGAGACAGCGGGGAAGAGTGCACAGAAGAAAGACTGTCCGTCCGCATCCTGGCACACAGACATCCATTTGCAAGCCTTCCAAAATCCATCAGCATGCCTGCAGCGTCCGCTGCAGGCTGGACGGAAGGACAGCATACAGCGCAGCTGCAGGGTCCTGTTTCCCCGGCTCTGCTGCCTGGCTCAGCACAAAAGACAGACATCACAGTCCACATACATGGCACAGACAGTCCATCTGTGAGGCGCAGACAGTCCACATGCGTCGCACAGACAGTCCATGTGCATGACACACGCAGTCCACATGCAGGACATGTCCAGTCCACGTGCAGGACATGTCCCCATAACCACCCATCGCTGCACAGGCCTGCAGCATCAGTGAGGCCTGGCAGCAGAGCAGGCCAGCCTGCGGGAGAACACTATGGCAGAACTCACCATCGGCCTTGAGGCCACGCTGACCATTGCCGTGGACACGGCAAAGACAGCTGCCGCAGTCGGCAGCGGCTCCCTGCCTGTCTATGCCACCCCCATGCTCATTGCTGCCATGGAAGAGGCAGCCTGCCAGGCCATTGCCGGGGGCCTTGGCGAGGATGAGACCAGTGTGGGCACTAGGGTGGACGTTGAGCACCTTGCGCCCACCCCTGTGGGCGGCACAGTGACCGTGACGGCACGTCTGACCGGCATCGAGGGCCGCAGCCTCACCTTTGCCGTGGAGGCCAGTGACACTGCCTCCCAGGTGGCCAGGGGCGTGCACACACGCTTCCTTGTCCAGGCCACACGCTTCATGGACAAGGCTGCCAGACGCCTTGGCTGAGCCTGTCAGGCAGGCACTGTGCGAGCCGTACAAATGAGCTGACAGGCGCAGGTTTTTCCTGTATCAGCCTTTCGCACAGGCTGTCTCTGTCTTCGTGGTTGGGATGTGACAGGGGGCCTGTGCGCCGAACAGGCAGGTGAAGAGGCAGCGGTCCTCTGCTGCGAGCTGCTGCTGCTTCCTCTGCCTGAGACCACAAGGCCCCTTGTGCTGCTGCACAAGGGGCCTTTGTAGTGGTGCGCCCTGCATCGGGCGGGGCATCGGTGCTGGCCTGCAGGCCAGGTTTCCGGCAGGCCGCAGGCGTACAGACTTCGGGCTGGCTGAGCCTGCGGGCGGCCAGTCCGGCATGGCTCATGAGCGCAGACCCTATCTGCGGCCCTATCTGCCCATGGCCTTGAGGAAGTCCTTGTTGGTCTTGGTGGCCTTCATCTTCTCTATCAGGAACTCCAGGCTCTCCGCGGTCTGCATGGGGCCTAAGATCTTGCGCATGATCCAGGTGCGCTTGAGCACGTCCTCAGAGAGGAGCAGTTCCTCCCTGCGTGTGCCTGTGCGGTGCAGATCAATGGCCGGGAAGATGCGCCGCTCAGCTAAGTGGCGGTCCAGACAGATTTCCATGTTGCCTGTGCCCTTGAACTCTTCAAAGATGACTTCGTCCATGCGCGAGCCTGTCTCTGTGAGGGCTGTGGCCAGGATGGTGAGGCTGCCGCCTTCCTCCAGGTTTCTGGCAGCACCAAAGAAGCGCTTGGGACGCTGCAGGGCATTGGCATCAAGACCACCGGTGAGCACGCGGCCTGAGGCAGGGGTCACGGTATTGTAGGCTCTGCCCACTCTGGTGATGGAGTCCAGGAGAATGACCACGTCACGCTTGCGCTCGACCAGACGCTTGGCCTTTTCCAGCACCATTTCACAGACCTGCACATGGCGCTGCGGGGGCTCGTCAAAGGTGGAGCTGATGATCTCGGCGCCCCTGACGGTGCGGGCCATGTCCGTTACTTCCTCGGGACGCTCGTCAATGAGCAGGATGATGAGGTAGCAGTCAGGGTTGTTGGTGGAGATGGCATTGGCCAGGGACTGCAAGAGCACTGTCTTGCCTGTCCTTGGCGGGGCCACAATGAGGCCGCGCTGCCCGCAGCCAATGGGAGCGAGCAGGTCAATGATGCGGTTGGCATAGTTGGTGCTGCCGTTTTCCATGACCAGCTGCCGTTTGGGGTAGATCGGGGTCAGGTTGTCAAAGAGCACCAGGTTTCTGGCCTTTTCCGGGGACTCGAAGCCAATGCTGCAGACCTTGAGCAGGGCAAAGTAGCGTTCCCCTTCCTTGGGCGGCCGGATCTGCCCTGAGACCACATCGCCCTTGCGCAGGGAGAACTTGCGAATCTGCGAGGGCGAGACATAGATGTCGTCAGGGCCGGGCATGTAGGAATAGAAGGTTGAGCGCAGAAAGCCGAAGCCGTCCGGAAGAATTTCCAGCACGCCGTCGCCGTAGATGGCGCCGTCATGGGAGCCGCAGGCCTGCAGAATGGCAAAGAGCAGCTCCTGCTTGCGCAGCGAGCTGGCATTGTCCACGCCATAGGCGTCGGCCAGCTGCATGAGGTCATTCATGGAGCTGGTCTTCAGGGTTGAGAGATTGAGGGAGCCATCCGCAGGTGGATTGGCCAGTATTTTCTTGAGCATAATCTATCCGGAAAGGGTTGTGGACCTCGGGGGCATGGCTGGACTCCGGCGGGGGTCAGGACAGTCGCCATGAGCACTTGTGCCGGACAGGGGCCGGACAGGGCAGCAGCAGACGTGACGCCAGGATATGTTCCGGGACACAAGGCCAGGAGCATGGGGCCAGAGTGTGGCCAGCATGGGGCCTGAATGCGGCCCTGACTGCAGCCCTGACTGCAGCGCAGGCACAGGTCTGGCCCAGGTCAGGCACAGACCAGGCAGGGGCCTGCCAGATCAGGCACAGGTCAGGCACAGGCCAGAACAGGCACAGATCTGACCAGTGCAGGCACAGATCTGGCGCAGGTCTGGTGCAGATCAGGCGCAGCCAGGCATGGGCGCAGGGGCACAGGGCCGGCATATCCCTTGAGAGCGTGCGATTTTTGAGAGCTGACGTATCAGGGTGTCCTGACAAAACGCGGGGAAGCCATGACAGTTGTGATGAGAGGGGAGTCTTTGTGAGAGGGGTGAAGGGGCAGGGCACAGGCAGGAAGAGCCCATTGCGCAAAACACTTGCGCAAGGTGCAGGCGAAGGCCTGATGCCGGGACGGAAGGGGGACGCCCGGGGCCCTGTATGGGAATGAACGGAAAAGACCTTGAGAAAGGACCAGTAGAAAGGACCAGTGGAAAGGAGGGGGGGGTGCAAAAAACGCAAAAGGGCCGCCGGGATGCACCCTAGCCTATCCTGCAGTCTCTGGCAAGAGCGGCAGAGGGCATGGCGGCAGTGACACACAGTGTTTAAACTGTGCAGCTTTTGTTTCAGGTGGCCGCCAGGCGGGGGAAAACCGGGCGGGCAAAGCAGGCGGCCGGTATCAGTTGCCGGCAGAGGTTTTTTTCTGGCTGTCTGCCTTGCTGTCGTCGGGAATGGGGGTCGGAGCGTACATCTCAAGCAGGCTGTTGCGCAGATCGTCCGGGGAGACGCCAAGGACTTCGGAGATCTCGCCGACAACCAGGGACATGGCCTGTTCCTGCAGGCGGCGTTCGCCGTAGGAGAGTTCCTTGTCACGACCAATGACCAGAAGTTCGCGCAAAACTTCAGCAACCACGCTCAAGTCGGGGCTCTTCATCTTGTCAGAATACTTACGAAAGCGCCGGTTCCAGTTCTGACCGACATAGACGTTCCGGGCGGTGGTATTCTTCAGGCTTTCCAGGATGTCTGCGGCCTTGTTCTTGTCCACAAGCTGACGCAGCCCCACACTGCCGGCATTCTGGACAGGGACCATGAGCGTGATGTTATTGCTCTGGATGCCGACAATGTAGATGTCACAATTGACACCGCCAATGCTCTTTTTGTCTATGCGGTTGATCTTTCCTACCCCCTGGGCGGGATAGACGACCAGATCGTCCACCTTGTACATGAGAGGACTCCTTACGACAGCCCCACGCTGCCGTGCGCTCACATACTCCTACTGACAATCTTCTTTTGCATGCCGTGTGAACGAATCCGGGATCCCATCAGACAGACGTTGCCGAACGCAAGCTGTACGACTGAATGGGCGCACAAAGGGCGCAAGGAAAAGACGCTGAGGATATGTGGATATTTGATTCTCCTGTGCTTTTCGTAGGATTTGATCTTCCTTGCGTCCGGGATGCTTTCTGACCTGATGACGCTGCAAAACGCAGCCTTCATACAGCGCATGCAAGTATGGCGCAGACCATGCTGCAGATGCTGCAGCATGCGCTCCGCGCAGGGCATGCCATGAAGGATGCTGGCGTGCAGTATCCCTGACCATAAGGAATACCAAGTTTTCTTAACCTACAGAGAAGCGGGCAAAAAGTCCAGTGCCCGCAAAAAAATAGCTGACTACACGACGGCAGCACGGCGGCTATACGACGACAGCACCGCGACACAAGAACGAGCCAATGGCGGCCAGACGGCGACCGGAAGAACGGCCAGAAGAACGAGAAAAAAGAACTGTGTCCGGCAGTTGCCGAAAACACAGCTCTCTGCAGGATCTTGCCATACGATCCTGCCGTATGATCCTGCATCAGGATGGTGCGCACTGCGCATGTGTCCGTGCCCCGATACGGGACTGTCCGCGACTGACCGCGACTGACCGGGGCTGTCCGGGGCTTTTCGGGGCCTGGACTTTTCAGGGCCCGGGGTGTCGTACCACGCCCGGTTCAGGCGTCCTAAGCCCTCTTGTTCTCAGCCGCCCCTTCTTCCTTTGCTGCATCGGCAATGCGCTTTGACGCGCGGTTGGCCTTTGTCACAGCCCGTTCAAGGCCCTTTGTGGCAAAGGTTGCCAGCACCTCCAGGCCTGCCTCCATGGCCTCTTCCCAGAGGGGCGCCTCTTCCTTCATGGTGGTGAGCACCCAGTCCGAGACCTGGAAGCGTTCCTTCGGGCGTCCTATGCCTATGCGCAGCCTGTAGAAGTCCGGGGTGCCCAGAAGCTCGGTGATGGACTTCAGGCCATTGTGGCCGGCATTGCCGCCGCCGAGCTTGAAGCGCAGCGAGCCAGGGGGCAGATCCAGCTCATCGTGCACCACCACAAGGTCGCAGGCCTTGAGCTTGTGCCAGGCAAGCAGGGGCTGCACGCAGCGCCCGGAGAGGTTCATATAGGTCATGGGCTTGGCCACAAGCCAGGTGCCGTCCAGGGCATCGAGCTGCACGCGCCACAGCTCGCAGTCAAAGCGCGAGCCGTTCATGTCCTCCACCCGGCCCTCGAGATGGGCCAGATGCAGCACTTTGTCCACAAAGAGAAAGCCCGTGTTGTGACGGGTATGTTCGTATTTGGGGCCCGGATTGCCGAGGCCCACCAGCACACCTCTGTAGTCCATTGCCTGTCCTTCCGCTTCCTCTGCTTCTTCTTCTGAGCCTGCTGTCCTGCTGCCGTTCAGGGGCCTTCTGGTCCTGCAGAATGTGCTGCCGAGTCACTCTTGCCGAGTCACTCTTGCCGAGTCAGCTCTGCCGCATCACTTCTGCCGCGTCCAGCCAGATCGCCAGTCGGGAAGGGAGCAGGGCAGTGTGCAGGGGCAAAAAAAGGCGGCACCCGCAGATGCCGCCACAATACGTTCCCGCAGTGCGCGAACTAGGCCTTGGCCTCTTCTTCGCCGGCAGCGTCATCCTTGTTCTTGGTGAGCACGGAGACGATGGTGAAGCTTTCATCGTACACAGCACGGGCGCCTTCAGGCAGGGGCAGGGTGTCGATGGTGATGTGCTGGTTGATGCCCATGTCGGACACGTCCACAAGAATCTTGTGGGGCATGTCAAGGGGCTTGGCAGCGATGGTCACGTATTCACGGTAGGTTTCCATGAAGCCGCCGACCTTCACGCCACGGGCAGTGCCGGTGAAGACCAGGGGAACCTTGACCTTCACTTCCTGGTCGAGGTCCACGCCATAGTAGTCGATATGCACAAAGCGCTTCTTGTAGGGGTGCTTCTGCACGTCCCAGAAGAAGGCGGGATAGGTGGTCTTGGTGCCGTTGTCATCGATTTCCAGGTTGAACACCGTGGTGTCACCGATCTCGAAGTACAGCATTTCCAGCTCTTTGGCAGGCACACCAACGAGGATGTTGTCACCCTTGTTGTTGTAAAACACACCGGGGACAAGGCCCTCGGCACGCAGACGGTGGGCAGCACCCTTGCCGGCTCCCTCGCGTTTCTGAGCGCAGAGAGTTTTTTCGATAGTCATTGATACTTCTCCTTGACGCGCTGTCATGCGCACAATTTGCTCGAAAAATTTTTCAGACAGACCGTACTCCGGGCTTCCTGGAACAGCTCTGGAACACCCCTGGAACACCCCTGGACCAACTTAGTTGAACAGCACGCTCACGGAAGAGCCTGTGTGGATGTTGGAAATGGCCTTGCCAAGGAGCGAGCCCACATCCACCACGTGGAGCTTGGGGCAGCGTTCGAGCTTGTCTCCCAGGGGAATGGTGTCTGTCACATAGACCGCGCTCATGGTGTCAGTGGCGTTGATGCGGTCAATGGCCGGACCGGAGAGCACCGGGTGGGTCACGCAGGCCATGATCTTGACGGCACCGTTTTCCATGAGCACGTCTGCTGCGGCACAGAGGGTGCCTGCAGTGTCACACATGTCGTCCACGACGATTGCCGTCTTGCCGGCCACATCGCCGATGACATGCATTGCCTGCGCCTGATTGGGCTTGTCACGGCGCTTGTCCACAATGGCAAGCGGGGCTCCAAGGCGCTTGGCATAGGCACGGGCACGTTCCACGCCGCCTGCATCCGGGGAGACAATGACGGGGTCTCCCTCAATGGCCGGGCGCAGGGATTCCAGCAGAACGGGTCCGGCAAAAAGATTGTCAACAGGGCAGTTGAAGAAGCCCTGGATCTGTCCGGCATGCAGATCGATGGTCACCACGCGTCCTGCACCGGAACAGGAGATGAAGTCTGCCACCATCTTGGCGCTGATGGGCGCTCTGGGGCTGACCTTGCGGTCCTGCCTTGCATAGCCGTAGTAGGGCACCACAGCAGTGATGCGGCCGGCAGAGGCGCGTTTCAAGGCATCGCACATGAGGCAGAGCTGCATCAGGTTGCGATTCACGTCCGGCGGACAGGTGGGCTGAACGACGAAGACGTCGTCTCCACGGACATTGGCGCCGATTTCAACGCGAAGTTCGCCGTCGCTGAATGTGGTCGCCAGCGTGGGCGTGAGCTGACAGCCAAGATGATTGCATATGGCCACAGCCAGATCCGGATTGGCGGAACCCGTAACAATCTTCAGGTCGTTCATAATCTTCTCTTCCTGTTTCTTGCCTCTGGGGTTGGCAAAGGGCAAAAAAGATGGCTGGGATGGAAGGGTTCGAACCTTCGCGTGACGGAGCCAAAACCCGTTGCCTTACCGCTTGGCTACATCCCAGCAAGTGAAGAAAGCTGTACCGGCCATTCCATGTCACTTGCTGCAGCCTCAGCGTCAGCTCTGTCTGCAAAAAGAGCATAGATGCTTGAGCCGCTGCCGCTCATGGAGGCGGCACAGGCACCGCGGGCAAGCAGGGCACTCTTGATGCCTTTGAGCGCAGGATAACGCTTGAAGACAACGGGTTCGAGGTCGTTCGCAAGCTCGACAGGTGAATCTATGGGAAGGCTTTCCTTACGCATTTTTGCCATAGCTGTCAATGCCTGCAGACAGGATTGCCCATTTTCACTTTCCCGGCCGCCAGAGCCGCTTGCAGAGCCCTTTTCCCCGCTGCCTGCCCCTGCTGCACCCCTGGTTCTGGCACTGCTTTTTGTGCATTTTTGTGCACTTCTGGCACTATTCCTGCAGGCAGCTGCTTCATCATAGGCCCTGTAGGCCCAGGGGGTGGCCACCGTGAAGCAGGGCATGACCAGGAGCAGGTGAAAGCCTGACAAATCAAGGGTCACAGGCTCCAGAATGTCCCCTGTGCCGCGCACCCGCATGGGCCCCTGCTGCAAAAAGAAGGGCACGTCTGCCCCCACCCTGGCAGCCAGGCTGTGCAGCATCGTATCCGAAACCTGGCAGCCCTGCGCATGTGCCAGCTTTGCCAGATGGCGCAGCAGCACTGCCGCATCAGCACTGCCGCCGCCAAGGCCTGCTCCCCAGGGAATGCCCTTGTCCAGGGTCAGGACCAGGTTCAGGGCGCAGCCTGTGGCCTCGGTGAAGACCTTCCAGGCTTTGGTGAGGGTATTGTGTGCTGTGTCAATGCCGCGGCAGTCGGTGAGCACAGTGAGCCCCTCAGTCTCGCAGGCTGCCACCTGCATGACATCTGCCGGCGCAGCCAGGGGATAGAAGATGCTGTCAATGAGATGATAGCCGTCCTCGCGCTGACCTGTGATGGCCAGGCCGAGGTTCACCTTGCAGCCGGCCTCAAGGCGGGTCACTTCCCCGCTGGCAAGCCTGGCAAAGGTCTCAGCCACATGGCTTTGCGGGCTGTGCGCTGTGTGTTCCATAACGACTCCTGATGGCGACTTCTTGTGGCGACTGCTGCTGGCAGATCCTGGCAGCAACTTCTGGGGGCGGGCCCTGATGGCAGGCCACGGATGGTGACTTCTGCCTGCAGGCAGCTGCTTTTGCCAGGCCCAATGCAGGTCCTGTACAGGTCTTGTCCAGTTTTTGTGCAGGCCCTGTGCATGCTCAGGGCAGCGTTTTTGCGCCAGGGCCAGGGCCGTATGCAGACCAGCTCAGGCCAGCTCAGACCGGCTGCAGCCCGACTGCGGGGCATATGCAGACCAGGGACAGGCATGTGCAGGGCATGTGCAGGCAAGTTGCAGCCCTTGTACAGCGCTCCTGCCTGTGTTCTGAAGTACAGGCCCTGTATTACAGACTCTGGATGGTGAAGTTCGAATTGGTGAAGACGCAGATCTCACTGGCAATGGTCATGGCATTGCGCACAATGTCCTCTGGTGCCATGTCGGTGTGGCGCAGAAGGGCTCTTGCCGCAGAGAGGGCATAGGGGCCGCCTGAGCCAATGGCAGCCACATCGTCATCTGGCTCGATGACATCGCCTGTGCCGGAGAGGAGCAGGATGTGCTCTGTGTCTGCTAAAAGCAGCATGGCTTCCAGTTTCTGCAGATACTTGTCCTTGCGCCACTGCTTGGTGAGCTCCACAGCTGCGCGCACCAGGTTGCCGTGAAATTCCTTGAGCTTGGCCTCAAAGAGCTCGAAGAGGGTGAAGGCATCGGCTGTGGCCCCTGCAAAGCCTGCCAGCACCTTGCCGTCGCCGACCAGGCGGATCTTCTTTGCCGTATGCTTCATGACCATGCTCTGGCCCAGGGTCACCTGGCCGTCACCGGCCATGGTCACATGGCCATTGCGGCGCACTGCAAGTATTGTTGTGGCGTGAAATTCAGCAGGCATTACATCTTCTCCCATATTTCCTTGCGTTCCTTGTAGATTTTTTCCATGCGCCGAAACTCCGCTGTGCCGGAGGCAAGCCCCTTTGCCTTGTCAAAGTAGCGCTCGGCCTGCTTCTTGTTCTGCGAATAGATGGCAGCATAGGTCATGTGCACATAGGCCAGGCCCGTTTTGCCGCTGGTTCCGTAGCTGCGCGCAAGGCTCCAGTGCACTTCGGCATCCTCGGGCACAGACTGCAACACCTTGCGAAAGCGTCCCTGGGCCTCGCTGTGGCGGCCGTCATCATCGAGCAGGCGGGCATAGAAGAAGCTGCCCATATAGTCCCTGTCATCCAGGGCCAGGGCCTGCTGCAGAAGAGAGCGTGCCTTTTCCATGCTGCCCTTGCGGTAGTTGAAGATGCCTGCCTCGCGCAGCACCAGGCTGTCGCGGGGCGCCTTTGCCACAGCCTCGTCAAAGGCCCTGGCTGCAGCCTGCACATTGTTCTGGCGCGAGTAGACCATGCCCCTGCCCATGAGGGAGAGGGCATCCGAGCCCCGGAAGCGCTGCAGGGCAGTCTCAGGGGTGCCGTAGCGGCCCCAGAGCAGGATCTGCATGCGCTTGAAGCGGCGATTGTCGGTCTTTCGCGCGGTCACGGACTTGGGCATCTTGTGGATGCGGGCCTGAATGCCGTTGATGCGATCGCCAATGTCCGGGTGGGTGGAGAGGTAGGCAGGCACAGAGGCGCCGGTCATCCAGGCCTTCTGGCGCAGGACCTTGAAGCTGTTCACCATGCCGATGGGCGGGTAGCCTGCCTTGATCATGAACTGCAGGCCAATCTGGTCCGCTTCGGTCTCATCGGCCCTGCTGTAGTCCAGCATGGCTGCCTGGCCTGCACCCAGGGCACCTGCGGCAGCAGCCCCGCCACCGCCCACTGCCACGCCTGCCACAGCCAGGAGCAGGGAGCCGATGGAGATCATCTGCGCCCGCTCAAGGCGCGAGGCCACATGGCGCTGGGTCACGTGGGCAAGCTCGTGGCAGAGCACGCCTGCCACCTCCTCCTCGCTGTTGAAGTTCATGAGCAGGCCTGTGAAGACATAGATGTAGCCGCCGGGCACGGCAAAGGCATTGATGGCAGGATGGAGGATGACACCCGGCTTGAAGCGGAAGGGCTGGGGAGGGATGGAGGCCACAATGTGCCCCACCAGCTGGTTCACATACTGGGAGATCTCCGGGTCCTCCACCATGGGCAGGTTGGAACGTATGGCCACGTCAAACTTGCGCCCCATTTCGTTCTCGTCTTTCAGGGTCACGCCGCCGAAGAAGAAGGCGCTGGCCCTGACTGGAGCAAGCAAAGACAGCCCGAAGAACACCAGGGTCACCAGGGCGGCAAGACGAAGTCGGCGGCTGTGCATGGGATCCTCCTGTACTTTGCTGTACGCTGCTGTACCTTGCTGTACTCAGCTGTACCTTGGGACGTTGCGGGAGGCAGAGAAGGTGGGGATGGGCTGGCAGGGAGACTGCCAGTGACACTGTCAGGGGGCCGGGCCGTAAGGCGCATCTGCCCTGCAGCAGACACTGCAGGGCAGTTCAACATGGTGCGTGTCAGGACGCTCGGGACTTGTCCCCGGCAGGCCCGGAACTAGCCCGGGCTGGCTCATGATGGCTCGTGAGGGCTCGGAGCTGGCCCCTGGGGGCCCGGAGCTACTGCTATGAGCAGATCCCAGGTCTGGCCCTGCGGGGTGTCACGCACTTCCACGTGCATGGCTTTCAGCTCGTCACGCAGCGCGTCCGAGGCGGCAAAGTCCTTTGCAGCGCGGGCTTCGGCCCTGGCAGCAAGGAGTTCTTCCACTCTGGCCACATCAATGGCCAGGCGGGCGCAGCGGCAGTCGCGCATGGCAGCCAGGAAGGCGGCAGGCTCCTGGCCGAAGAGGCCGAGCTCTTCACAGACAACCTGCATACGCTTCTGGAAGTCCGTGAGCAGGTCCCTGGCAGCCTCGGCAGCCTTGAGGGTCTTGTCTTCGAGCACACGGTTGCAGATGCGCACCATGGAGAAGACATGGCCCATGGCCATGGCCGTGTTGAGATCATCATCCATGGCCTCGTCAAAGCCTCTGCCAAGGGCTGCCCACTCCCGGGTAATGTCTTCAGGCAGGGCAGTCTTCTTCCATTTGGCGCGGGCAAGGCCTGCCTTTGTCTGCTCCAGACACTCGTAGACACGAATCAGGGCGCGTTCTGCGTCATCCATGCCCTCGGGGGTGAAGTCCACAGGCGAGCGGTACTGCTTGCTCAAGAGGAAGTAGCGCAGGGTCTCGGGCAGCCAGGAGGCAAGGATGTCGCGTATGGTCTTGAAGTTGCCAAGGCTCTTGGACATCTTCTCGCTGTTGATCTGCACAAAGGCATTGTGCATCCACAGCTTTGCCAGCTCGCAGTCACAGCAGGCCTCGGTCTGGGCAATCTCATTTTCATGATGGGGGAAGATGAGATCCATGCCGCCGCCGTGAATGTCCAGGGGCAGCCAGGGCCTGGACATGGCGGAGCACTCGATATGCCAGCCCGGGCGTCCCTGCCCCCAGGGGCTTTCCCAGAAGGGCTCGCCCGGCTTGGCGGCCTTCCACAGGGCAAAGTCCATGGGGTCCTGCTTCTCCTCGCCAGGGACCACGCGGGCGCCGGCCAGCATGTCATCCAGGCTTCTGTGGGAGAGCTTGCCGTACTGCGCAAAGGAGCGCACCCTGAAGTAGACGTCACCCGAAGGTGTGGCATAGGCCTTGCCCTGACGGATGAGTTCCTCGCACATGTTGATGATGTCCTGCATGTGCTCAGTGGCTCTGGGTTCCACGTCTGCACGCAGAACGCCCAGGGCATCCATGTCTTCATGGAAGGCCCTGATGTAGGTTTCGGCCACTTCCTTCCAGTCTCTGTTCTCGCTGTTGGCACGGTTGATGATCTTGTCGTCCACGTCCGTGAAGTTGCGGACCATGGTCACGTCCAGGCCCTTGCGGCGCAGATGGCGCACCAGGACGTCAAAGACCAGGGCTGAGCGGGCGTGGCCGATGTGGCAGAGATCGTAGACCGTGACACCGCAGACATACATGTAGACCTTGCCCGGACGGACAGGGACAAGCTCCTGCCTGGCGCGGGACGCTGTGTTATAGAGCTGCATGACCTATTCTGCCTCGTTGCCGGTATTTCTGATGGCCAGCTTCTCGATGCGGCGGATGTGGCGGCCACCCTCGAAGTCCGTGTGCAGGAAGGTTTCCACAATGGCCATGGCCAGTTCCTCGCCTGTCATGCGGGCACCAAGGCAGAGCACGTTGGCGTCATTGTGCCTGCGGGTGAAGCTGGCATGCAGTTCGGTGGTGCACAGGGCGGCACGAATCTTCTCGTGGCGGTTGGCGGCAATGGACATGCCAATGCCTGTGCCGCAGAGAAGAATGCCATTGGACTCGGGGTCCTGCTCCACTGCCCTGCACACGGCATGGGCAAAGTCCGGGTAGTCGCAGCTCTCATGGGAGTGGGTTCCGTGATCCACGACCGTGTAGCGGTCTTCAAGGGCGTGGACGAGCAGGTCCTTCAGATCCACTGCTGCGTGATCGCAGCCAATGTGCAGGGTCTTAATCATTGCTGGTTCCTCAATGCTTGGGCTGGGTGTAGGTGAGACAGTCTTCGGGACAGTGGTGATACAGTGATGGTACAGTATGACTGCATTGGTACTGCAGCGGGCCTGCAGTGTGCCTGCAGCGGGCAGTGCCGTGACGCAGAGTGGGACTGCAGCGGGACGTCCGGAGAAAGACAGAAATAGACAGAAAAAAGACAGTGAGACGTGCAGTGCGCAGCCATGCTGCTGATGCGGGGGAAGACAGGGGAGGCAGTCTGGCTGTCAGGCAGGCCGGGCAGTCTGGCCCGCTGCGCTGCCGGCACGCGGCCATGGTCTGAACACGACGGGGCCTGAACACGACAGGGGCCGGGAACGACAGGGAGGCAAAGCGCCAGGGCTGGGCAGCCGGCGTGTCGGCTGCAGGGCCTAGCGCTGCATATAGTCCTCCAGGGCCAGAATCGCAGTCCCCTCGGGCAGGACAAGATCCATCTGCGCTGCTGTAAAGGCACCCGGGCGCTCGCTTGAGCGCACAAGGACAATGGCCTTTTCTCCGCGGCTGTTGACCAGATCCACTCGCCTGACATGGCCCTCGTCGTCAAGTCCCAGGCTCATGGTCCACTCCTGCCCCTTCCAGGACACAGGCTGGCCTGCATCGGAGAGTACCAGGGTGCCGCCCAGCCCCTCACTCAGCTCAAAGGCTGTGCCCTGTCTGTCCGTGCGGGCCTCAGTGTAGCGCGTGCCGAAGACGGCATTGTAGCGGCCATGCACAAGGGCCTCAAGGCGAAAGAGGTCAAAGGGCAGGGGCACGCCCACTTTAAGCAGGGGCGAGGTCGGCCCCTCATGGAAGAGGGCCTTTTGTTCCATGGGCAGGTAGAGCAGAAAGTGTGAGTCTTCCTGGCGCACCATGGCAAGGGTTGCCCCGACGCCTGCGCGCACGTCAAGGCGCAGGGTGTGGTCACCATTGCCCCAGAGCAGGGCTGTCACCCTGCGCGTATTGCCCTCAGTGCCAAAGCGCAGGCTCATGTCATCCCTGAAGGGCGCAGGTGCGCGCTCCGAGACCTCAACATGGCGCTGCCACAGGGCATCAGCCTGGGCCGGGTCCACAGGCACGGACCTGCCGGCACAGGCGCACAGCTGCAGCAGGCAGAGGATGAGGGCCAGCAGCACAAGGCCGCGGCAGGCCGAAGGCAGGGTGGCAGGCACAACCAGGCCCTGTGCCACGGGCTGCCCTTGAGCGTGCAGCACGGGGCAGGGTCTGGAATCAGGTCTGGAACCGGGCATATGAGTGACCATTTGAGTGACCATACGAGTGACCATATGGCTTGCCATGCAACTGGGCATATGACTGGCCATGGACACCTCCTGCAGGATGGGGAGAAAAGGGGCTTGCAAAAGCGCGCACGCGCTGTCACAGGGCGGACACGTCAGGCAAGGGCGCAAGCGCAGTCACAGCCTGCGCAAAAGGCCTGGCCCGGACCTACTTTGTGTCGTCAATCTTGCGCTGCAGGGCTTCCTTGTTTTTGCTCTGGGGCAGGGCCTTCTGCCAGGCTTCCCTGGCTTCCCTGTGCTTGCCCAGAGCCTCGGCAATATCGCCATAGTGCTCCCAGATTTCCGCGTCATTGCTGCTGTCCAGGCGCACGGCTTCCATAATGTACTTCCATGCCAGGTCCAGGTTGCCTGCGCGGTAATGGGCCCAGGCCAGGCTGTCCAGGATGAAGAACTGATTGGGGGCCAGGGCATTGGCTCTGGTGAGCAGGGTGATGGCCCTGTCAATGTCCTTGTTGGCATCGGCAAGGGAGTAGCCCACATAGTTCAGGGCCAGGTAGTTGGCAGCATCCTTTGTGAGAATGTCTTCCATGACAGCCATGGCTTCCTCATTTCTGCCTGCCTCGGCAAGCAGGGAGCCGAGCTGGAAGGCAATGTCCGTGGAGGAAGGCCAGGCTTTCAGGCCCTTTTGGGCAGCAGCAAGGGCTTCTTCGTTTTTGTCCATGCTGGCCAGCACCCTGATCTGCAGGGTGATGATGTCAGGGCTGGACTTGAAGCGCTTCTCAGCCTCAGCCAGGGTGGCAAGGGCAGCCTCGTACTGCTTTGCCCTGGCCTCAAGCTGGGCCTGCAGGAGCAGCTTCTTCTGGCCTGCGTCCCCTGCATCGGAGACTTTTTTCAGCCACTCCAGCGCTGCAGGCAGGTCCCTGCGCTGCTCATAGGTAAGATCAGCGAGGAAGAGGAAGACCTCTGCCGGGGCATCCTTGAAGCGGGCAACGTGTTTCAAAATGCGCTCTGCCTGCAGATAGTGGCGAAACTCCGCAAACAGCGAGGCTGCCAGGATATGGTAGGCCATATCGTCAGCCTTGCCCTTCTGGTAGTACTCAAGGGCCTTTGTGGGCTGGTCCTGGCGCAGGGAGATGTTGATGAGGCGCAACAACACGTCCCGTGCTGCATAGGGCACCTTCAAAAGCTTTTCATAGGCCGTGCGGGCAGTCTCGAGATCCCCTGTGCGCTCGCTTAAAAAGGCCTGCAGGGAGAGGGCATCCTCAAAGTCCGGCAGAAGCTTCAGGGCGCGCTCAATGTGCGCTAACGCCTTGTCGTCCTGGCCAAGGCTCATGAGCGCACGGGCATGGGAGTATTCCACAAAGCCTGTGCGGTCCTTTTGGGGAATGCTCTCGAAGACGGCAATGGCTTCCTTTGCCTTCTTGTCCTTGAGGAGCAGTATGCCCCGCTGCATGACAATATCGGACCTGCCGGGATGCCTGCCCATGTTCTCGGTGTTGATGCGCATGGCCTCTGCCATGAAGTTGTGCTCGGCAAAGGCCTCGGCATAGAGCATGCCGATATGGGCATCCATGGGCTGGGCCGTCCAGGCTGCCCGCAAAAAGTCTATGGCCTTGACGGACTTGCGCTCTGTAAACCACAGGGCAGCATCAATCCAGTGCGAGGCAGGCATGGCCAGGTCGTCCTGAGCCCCGGCAGCCCCGGCAGCCCCGGCAGCCTCGGCAAGAATGCCGGCAGCGGCAATGGCTGCGTCCTCATCCCCTTGGGAGATGGCCTGCATGAGGGTGAGGTAGGCGGCACTCACCCTGGCGTCCTGGCTGAGCTCTGTCTGCCTGGGCAGCACAGCCATGTCTGCAGCAATGATGGGCAGGGGCTCGCGGACCCTGGAGGGCGCAGCCTGCTGCGTGGCCTGGCCGGAGTTGCCGGAAGCCTCAGTGCCGGCACTGGCCGTTGTCCGGGCCGCTGATCCGGCATTCTGGGCCTTCGGGGCCTTTGATGCCTCGCTGTCTGTGGCTGCAGCCTTGTCGTCATGCCGTGCGGAACAGCCGCCACAGGCTGTGAGCAGGGCTGTCTGCATGAGGCAGAGCACAAGGGCCAGGGCAAGGGTGGCAAGTGAAGGAGTGTGTTTCACAACTATGCCTTATCGCGCGCGTCTGTGTGCGTATGCGCGTGTCTTCGTGTACGTGTGTTTCGTGTGCGTCTGTCGGGCGGCCGGCAGCAGTGTGCGCCAGGGCTGCAGGCCAAGGGATCCTGTCCCCAGCAGGCGTCTGGCAGCACAAGGCTGCACCACCCGGGGGCCGCAGGAGGCGCGGGCAGAGGGTCAGATGGTCAGGGGGCGGGCAGCCGGGAGTGCTGTGATACCCGGCCCGGGACCCTGGCAAAACCGGGGCCTGGCGCAGGATCATGCGCATGGTCAGGCGTCTGGCCAGGCATATGCGCAGTCTGTGCCAGCCGTCTGACCAGCGTGTCCCCGGGCGCAGGGCCTGGCGTCTGTCCCGGCGACTATCCGGGCGACTGGACAGGCGACCGTCCGGGCGACTCTTCAGGCTCAGGACTGGATCCAGCTCCTGGAAAAGTCGTGGATATCTCCTGCCAGATGCTTCTTGATCTTCTCAAGAAGGCGGATCTCCAGCTGGCGCACGCGCTCGCGGGTGATGTGATAGCGCTCGCCAATCTCGCGCAGGGTCTCGGGGGAGTCCGTGAACAGCCTGTTGTTGAGAATGTAGAGCTCCTTCTCGCTCAGCTTTGGCAGCAGGGTCTTGAGCTTGGCATGCAGCATGTCCGAGATTTCCTCGCTGGCAATGCTCTCCTCAATGCCCGGGTCAAGGGCAGGCAGAAAGTCCATGCGCGAGGCAGAGTCATTCTCGTCGCTCACAGGCACGTTGAGCGAGACGTCCGAGGCGGAGAGGCGCTGCTCCATCTCCAGAATGTCGTTCTTGCTCACCCCGAGGTGCTGGGAGAGCATTTCCGCATCCGGGTTGAAGCCCTGGGCAATGAGCTTCTGGCGCTCCCGGTTCAGGTTGAAGAAGAGCTTGCGCTGCACCTGGGTTGTGCCAATCTTCACCATGCGGAAGTTGTCCATGATGAACTTGAGAATCTAGGCCTTGATCCAGAAGGACGAGTAGTAGGAGAACTTGATGCCCTTGTCCGGATCAAACTTGTAGAGGGCATGGATCAGGCCCACATTGCCCTCCTGGACCAGATCCAGCACGTTCTGCATCCAGCGGCGCTGAAAGTCCATGGCAATCTTGACCACCAGGCGCAGATGGGAGGAGATGAGCTTGAAGGCTGCCTCCTTGTCCTGGGTGTCGCGAAACTTCACGGCCAGTTCGTGCTCCTCTTCGGGCTTGAGCAGGGGGAAGCGGCAGACCTCGCGCACATAAATCTGAAAATTGTCGCGCACCTGGGGCAGCCTGTTGCCCGCAGGGGCCGGCAGGGTGGCGCCTGAGTCCGTGCGCTCGGTGAGGTAGCGCGCTTCTCCGTCTGTGTCCTCATCAAGGGAGAGCCCGTCTGAGAGTTCGCCAAGCCTGGCCTCGCTCCCGTCGTCCTCGCCGTCGTCTCCCCGGCCGTTGCGCACATCAAGGCCCACAGCCCCTTCAAGCTCGTCGTCAAGCCCGCCATCAAGCTCTGCATCGAGCTCGTCGCCAGGCTCATCACCCTCCTCGGGGCTGAGCAGGACCTCCACGTCCAGCTCGTCCTGGGTGTCGGACGTGTCATCAGGTCTGCCGCCAGACCGGCCACCAGGCCCGCTGCCTGACATGCTGTCAGGCCGGCCGCCAGCCCCGCCGCTCAGGGTGATGACATGCCCGTCTGTCTCTCCCTTGCCGGACTGTCCCCGTTCCACCACGGCGTCACGGACCACGCGCACGCTGCTGCGTCCCCTGGCAGTGCGCCCCCGGGCAGTGCGTCCCTTAGCATCGCTGGCAGGCTTCTCCGGCATGAGAACGTCAGGGGTGACGCTCACATGGGGGGCATCGGACGCAGGGCTGGCCGCTGTCGTGCCGGCTGCAGGGCTTGTGTCCACTGCTGCATCCGCTGCTGTCCTGCTCCGGGTACGCTTGGTGCTGGCTGTCATTGAGAAAAACTACTCCTGCTTGCGCGCTTCTGCTGAGGGGGGGGGTGAAGGTGTGAAAGAGGCCTTAGCGTCCTGAACGTGTGTGTCTGAGTTTGTGTCTGAGCGTGTGTACGTAAGAGAAATAGAAATATATCCTGAACCGTCAAGCCATGCAATGCGTCAAAAACCGCGCATATGCAAACCCCCTGCCTCTGGTCTGTCCTGCCAGGGACAGCGGGCTGCAGGCCAGGCCCTGAGACCGGTATTGAGACCGGCTTTACTGCCGGCGTTGCGGCCGGTCTTGCGGCAGGCCTTGCGTCAGACTGTGAAGCGCCTTCCCCTGGCAGGCCTGCAAAAGCTCTGTCTGCACACTTGCTCTTTGCCCTCTTTTCGTCTATTTGATGCCTATATTTGGATATCCTGATACAGCCACCTCTTTCAGGCAGGAGTTTTCAATGGCGCACTCCCCTCTCTCCACCCTTCTGGCCCTCAACAGGCCTCTTCTTTTTGACGGCGGCATGGGTACCATGCTGCAGGCTGCAGGCATGCCTGCAGGCATGACGCCGGAGCGCTTCTGCCTGGAGCGGCCCGAGGTGCTCCTCTCCGTGCACAAGGCCTATCTCGAGGCCGGTGCGGACATCATCATCACCTGCACCTTCGGTGCCAGCATCTTCAAGCTGGACTCGGACCTTGATGTCTATACCACCTGCAAGACCCTGGCGCAGATTGCCCGCACAGCTGCCAGTGAGGCGGGGCGCCCGGTCTGTGTGGCAGGCGACGTGGGCCCGAGCGGCCACTTCTCCCGCCCCCTGGGCGACCTTGACCCCGTGGAGCACAGCAAGGGCTTTGAGGCTCAGATAGCAGGCCTTGCGGATGGCGGCTGTGACCTCATCCTCATTGAGACCCAGTTTGACCTGGGCGAGGCCAGGGCTGCGGTGGTGGCAGCACGGCACGCCTGCAACCTGCCTGTCTTTGTGTCCATGACCTTTGAGGAGGGCACCTCCCTGACAGGCTCCACCCCTGAGATCTTTGCCGAGACCATGCAGAACCTTGGCGTGGCAGCCCTTGGCACCAATTGCAGCGTGGGGCCTGAGTCCATGGGCCCCATTGTGGAGCGTCTGCTCAAGGTCTCTGCAGTGCCTGTCTTTGCAGAGCCCAATGCCGGCATGCCGCAGCTGCAGGACGGCAAAACGGTCTTCCCCCTGGCCCCGGAGCCCTTTGCACGCTGTACGGCACCCTTTGCCGGCATGGGCGCACGCATGCTCGGCGGCTGCTGCGGCACCACGCCTGCCCACATTGCCGCCCTGAAGCAGGCGCTGGAGAGCGATGGGTACGAGAAAAAGCCCGTAGCCAGGGAGGAGCATGCCGGTATCGTGCTCACCAGCCGCCAGCAGCTGGTGCGCGTAGGCCAGGATGCCCCCTTTGCCCTGATTGGCGAGCGCATTAACCCCACAGGCAAAAAGCAGCTCACAGCCGAGCTGCAGCAGGGCAGCTTTGCCCTGGCCTGTGCCTATGCTGACGAGCAGGTGCGCGACGGTGCAGCCATCCTGGACGTGAATGTGGGCGCCCACAACGTCAATCAGGTGGAGATGCTGCCAAGCCTGGTGAGCGAGCTTGCCATGCGCCACACTATTCCCGTAAGCCTCGACTCCTCGGATGACAAGGCCCTGCTGGCAGCCATGCCCTGGTGCCCGGGCTCAAGCCTGGTCAACTCCATCAATGGCGCAAAGGGCCGCATGGAGCTTCTGGGTGCTGCCTGCCGCGACTACGGCATGCCCTTCATTCTCCTGCCCATGCGCGATGCCAGACTGCCTGTACAGGCCACAGAGCGCATTGCCATCCTGGAAGAGCTGCTTTGCGAGGCCGAGGCCCTCAATATCCCCAGGCGCCTCATGATGGTGGACGTGCTGGCGCTGGCCATCTCCTCCAAATCCGAAGGTGCCGTGGAATGCCTGAAGCTCCTTGACTGGTGCAGGGCCAATCATTTTGCCACCACCATCGGCCTCTCCAACATTTCCTTCGGGCTGCCTGCCAGAGAGCTCATCAATGCAGGCTTTCTGCTCATGGCAGCAGGTGCGGGCCTCACCTCCTGCATTGCCAATCCCGGCAATGCCCGCATTCGCGAGGCTGTGGCCAGCGTGCAGCTGCTCCTTGACAAGGATGACAATGCCGAGGGCTTTATTGCCAGGTACGCAGACTGGAAGTCCGGCTCCGGCGGCGCAGGCGCAGCTGGCGGGGGCACTGGCGTACGCTCAGGCATAGCTGGCCCGGCAGCGAAGCAGGCTGCCACCACCCCTGGCGAGGCAGTGCTGCAGGGCGACCGCGACCATGTGATCGCCCTCATTGACGCAGAGCTGGCAAAAGGAAGAGACCCCTTTGCCCTGGTCAACGACGAGCTCATTGCCGCCATCACCAGGGTGGGCACACTCTATGAGAAGAAGGTCTACTTCCTGCCCCAGCTCATCCGCTCTGCAGAGACCATGAAGATGGCCTTTGCCCATGTCAGACCCCTGCTCACAAAGGACAGTGCCGAAGAGCGCCCCACCATTGTTCTGGCCACAGTGGAGGGGGATGTGCATGACATTGGCAAGAACATTGTGGGCCTTCTGCTCTCCAATCACGGCTTTACTGTGGTGGATGCAGGCAAGGACGTGCCGGCACAGGACATTATAGAGACAGCCATTGCCCACAAGGCCAGCATCATCGGCCTTTCGGCGCTCATGACCACCACCATGGTGCGCATGGAAGATACCATCCGCATGGTGCGCGAGCGCAAGCTCCCCTTCAAGGTCATGGTGGGCGGTGCTGCCGTGACAAAGAGCTTTGCCGAGGCCATTGGCGCTGACGGCTACAGCGTGGACGCTGTGGAGTGCGTGGAGCTGGCCAAACGCCTCACAGGGCAGGGGGCGTGAGCCTGACGGCTTTCCAGAGCCATTTTTCCAGACCCATTGCACAGATTCGGGTGCACAGATGCGGGGCCTGCAGGCAGGACGTCTGCGGGCCCCGTGCCTCTCTTCAGCCTGTCTCAGCCTGTCCCGGCCTGTCTCCTGTGCTGCCGTGTCCCGGGCCTTCGTCCTTTCAGCCGTCACTATTCTCTGTTCCAGAATCAGGGCTGAAATCGCTGCAAAGGCCCGTCAGGACGGCACGCTGTCCCGCACCCGACCTGCGGGAATCTTTTGCCTTTTGGCCTGCTTCGTGCTAAGTGCCCTGTCTGCACGGCCCGCAACGGTACACAACAGCCAGGCAGCCTGGTCCGGCACGCCGGACAGTCGCCTGTCAGTCTGCTCTGACAATCTGTTCTGGCAGTCTGCTGCCGCCCGGGGGCCTTGTGCCACTGACTTCGCAGGGCACTCTGCCCATTGTACGCTCCCCTGCCAGTTCCAGCCCCCTGCTGGTCGCCCGGCAGGCCTGTCT
>CASEWR010000126.1 GCA_949291675.1 uncultured Desulfovibrio sp.
TTTAAAAGATTGTGCCGGAGACAAAGGGGGAGAAGCGGGAACGCACGTCTTAGCGACTTGTGTCTTTCGCTCTTTCCGCAGCAGGAACCTCACCGTCTAAAGTCAGGAATCCCCTGCCTTTAGGCAGGGGAGGATGTCAAAGCTGTCCCTCGCGGTCCAGGGCTGTGGCAAACTCACGTATGGCTGCCAGGCTTTCCTGTGCTTCGACAGGGTCGAGTTTTTTCATGGCAAAGCCCGCATGCACAATAAGGTAGTCGCCGACTTCAGCAGGTTCGGGAAGGAGCATGCCCGAGGCCGTGAGCAGGGTGGGACCGTTGCCCACGCGCACCTTGAGCATGGTGTTTTCAAGCTTTTCCACCACCTGAGCCGGTATGGCAAGACACATGGCTGACTCCGTTAAGTGCCCATTGGCAGGCATCGGGACTGTCGATATCCGGCAACCTGTCTGCTGATCAGGCACGTTCGCATGTATGACAAAACAGAGCAAAAAGGAAAATCCTTTTTGCTCTGCATTCATGAAGTATCAGGCCTGTCCCTGACAGTTTCTGTCAGGGACAGGGGATATGACAGTCAGTTACCGGGCAGCCTTATCCTTCTTGCAGCAGCAGAACTTGGATTTGATCCAGCCTGCAATGGAGAGAATATCCTTATCCTTTGTGGGGTAGATAATGGTATTCCAGATAAGTGCAAAGATGGGCAGGATAAGAATAATGGAAATGTAGGCCCAGTTCTTGGAATAGATGAAATACTGGTAAAAGGTATCGAATTCCATACTTGTCTCCTGCCGGCCTAGTGGTCTTCCTTGAAGTCGGGGTGCTCGTACAGGATGGGCATATGGTAGCAGATGAACCTGTAGGCTGTGACAATCATGGTCACCACGAAGACGGACACCATGATTTCAGAGAGGCAGGGGAAGTACCGCTCATCAGCGGGCAGCTGCCAGTTGTAGGCGATCATGCTGATGGTGAAGCGGTTCAGCACGATACCGGCCACAGCCAGGGCAGAGGCTGCACGGCAGAGAGGAACGTTGAGTTCACGCGAGCCCTTGGCATACAGGATGGCAGGCGTCAGCACAAAGCCGAACATTTCCAGCAGCCACCAGGCACCATAGGGGGTGAAGAGATAGGGAGCGTTGCCGTGAACGAGCATGTCCACGAAGCGCATGATGAAGTAGGAGCACAGAATGAAGGCTGCGGCCTTGGAGAAGCTCAGGGTCACATCATCGGCCTGGCTCAGATGCTTCTTGTCCATGTAGGCATGCATGCCGGCATGGGAGAGCATGCCTTCGAAGACCACCATGGATGCACCGGCAATCATGGAGGACACGAAGAAGAACATGGGCAGGAAGGGGGAGTACCACAGCGGATGCAGCTTGCCGGGAGCGATCAGGTAGAGCGAACCGAGCGAAGACTGGTGCAGGGTGGAAAGACACACGCCCATGATGGTGAGCAGGATGGTGATCTTCTCAATCCAGTGCCTGTAGGTCAGCACGAAGGGGAACTTTCTGCTCAGCCATTCAGCCGGAGCAACGGAGAACTCCAGGAAGAGCACGGTCAGGTACGTGGCAACGCACAGGCCGACTTCAAAGAGCACGGAGGTTGTTCCGGGGAAGAAGAACATGTAGGGCAGGCGCAGCGGATGACCAAGGTCATACAAAAGGGCCACGACCACGAAGAGATAGCCGAGGAAGGCTGTCAGCACTGCCGGGCGGGCAGCGGAGTGGTACTGCTTCATGCCCATGATGTAACAGGCAACCGTGGTGAAGTAGCCGCCTGCAGCAAGGCACACGCCGCACAGAAGGTCGAAACCGATCCAGATGCCCCAGGGCTGGTTATCGTCCAGGTTGGAGATGGAGCCAATGCCCTGGGTAAAGCGGACGATGGTCACAATGAGGCCGACTGTGAGCAGAATCCAGGTGATGATGTTGCCCGGGGTCGGCCTGAGCATGGGCCCCAGGTTGAACATCTTATCCTTGGTCGGGATGACGATTTTGGTTTCCATTCTACTTGTCCTCCCCGCTTGCAGCAGACTGCTCGCTCAGGGCCTTGTTCATGGCTTCGCGAGCCTTTTCGGCTGCTTCCTTGCCCTGTTCCTTTTCGATGAGCTGCACTGCGCAGTCGACTGCCTTCTGGCGTTCGTCTGCAACTGCCTGCTGTCTGTTGGCCTTCTCAATGGCCTCGCGGCGCTTGGTCATGCCGTAGGCGCCACCGAAGATGACGGGCCAGAAGGAGATGTTCATGGGCACAGTGCCGAGGGCGCCGTAGGTGAGCTCGCCCATGGGCTGGGTGCCGAGATGGGTATCCAGGCCGACCTTGTGCATAAGCGGCGCAGCTGCGGAGGCATTGCCGGTGGGAATCTGGGGAGCATCCTTGGGCTTGGGCACGATCACCATCCAGGCAGTGCCGCCTGCGTCATGTTCACCGTAGATGTAATCCACGTACTTCTCGGGATCCTTCTCGATGCGCTGGCGGGCAATCTTGATGAGATCCTTGCGGCGGCCGAAGGTCAGAGCGCCCATGGGGCAGGCTTCGACACAGCCGGGGAGCTTGCCTTCCTTGAGACGGTCCTCGCAGAAGGTGCACTTCTTGATCAGCGGATCAAAGGCCTCTTCGTATTCGAAGGTCGGAATGTAGAAGGGGCAGGCAACCATGCAGTAGCGGCAGCCGACGCACTGGCTTCCTTCGTAGTGCACGGAACCGTCGGGGTTCTTCACATAGCACTTGGTGAAGCAGGCAGAGGCACATGCCGGGTCATTGCAGTGGAAGCACTGGATTTTGCGGAAGACAAAGTCGTTGTTGCCGAGATCATAGCGGTTCACGACTGTCCAGGCAGTAGGTGTGGTGCGGCGCTTTTTGAAGGTCACGCTGTGATCTTCAAAGGGCACTTCGGGAGCAGGAAGATTGTTGACTGCGTTGCAGCCCTTTTCACACTGGCGGCAGCCGATGCAGCGGGAGACGTCGTGCAGAACACCGTAGCCATTGTCATAATAGGGGAACGTATGAACGGCACCCTCAGCAACCCTGGCAGTCCCAAGGGCCGAGACAACGCCGGCAGTTCCCATAAAGGTGAGAAACTTTCTGCGGTTCATGAAACCCTCCTACTCGGCGGCAGGCTCGGTGGCAGGCAGAGCCTTGTGGCAGGCGACGCAGTCGGTAGCCACAGGACGTGCCACATTCATGCCGTTATGGCAGCCGATGCAGTTCAAGTGGTATGCGGCCTTCAGAGTAGGACGATCGGGGTTGGCCGGATCGATGGTCTTTGAATGGCAGCTGCCGCACTTCGGGGGCTGCATGGAGAGCGGGCTGTAATGATGGCAGGTAGCGCAGAGAACTTCGGGCTGATAGTGGAAGGCATCAGCGAGCTTGTCGTCCTTGATGGCGTCCGCAAGGCTTGCCACGTGACGACGGTGCGCAAAGACATTGGGCTGGTACTCATCAGCCAGGGCATCAATGGTGACCTTGGTCGGAGCGAAGTAGCCGATCTTCTTGTTTGCTTCCTTCGTGGTCACGGCCTGGGTGGCGATTTCCAGGTTCTCTTCTTCAGACATGGCACCGGCAGTGGCCCGTTCAAGCTGTGCAGGCGTCACTACGGCGTAATGGCAGACATTGCACCACTTTTCGTCCTTCGCAGGTGTGACAATGCTGTGGCAGCCGGAGCACTCCCTCTTGTTCTGGTAGTACTGCTCATGACAGCTGACACAGCTTGCAGGTGTCTGACCATTGGCCCTGGGAGCGATATTGGTGGCATGCATGGCGCGATCGAGCGTGATGCCATTGCCCTCGGGGCTGCCGGTGAGCGTATGGCAGTCCGAACAGGACTGCGGATCGCCGGTGTGATGACAGGTTGTGCAGTCTTCGACTGCCTTTTCATGGATAAGATGGTTGAAAACCACAGGTTTCATACTGCTCTTGACGGCAGTGCCATCTCCCGTGACAGGAAACATGACAATTGCTGAGGGTGCGCCACTGTCTGTTTCCTCGAGTTCAGCTGCAATCGCAGCGCCCGTACACCAGGCAAACAGACAGAAGGTACACGCTGCAGCCTTGAGAGTCTGCGTAAGCAGTGCCTTACCATTCCTCATAAGAACATCCTTTGTATGCTAAACATCCCATACGACGGACCGAACCGTATCGGTCCACCACCCTCACAGGGCGGTCGCATACTCCTCTCTGCACAGTAGACAAGAAGTTTCTGGAGGTCAAGGTGACATGGAAAGACAGCTCTGTTCCTTTCAGTGCCTAACCCTTCTCCAATATTTACTATTTCAGGGAAACGATCCCCCTTGTGCAGAAAAAGACAAATTCTGCACAAACAGGCCTTCCACAGGTGAGGGAGGAAGGAAGTACTGCAAAAGTGCCTCTGACACAGGAGCGCTGACAACATGTTCTCTGTCTGTGCAGGAAAGTGTATTGCTTTACTTTGTTATCTGCTTGTGACGGCAGCGGCATTGCATGCCGGAAAGCCCGGAAAAGTTCACAAGTGCGGTGCAGGACCTGCAAAGTGCAGAATATGCCTGTGCAGGGGCGAGTGCTGGTCTGACAGAACAGTCTGCCCTCTTTGGCAAAGCACAGGGAACCCGCGCCCACGTCCACGCCTGCGCAGAGGTCCCGGGGCCTGGGTCTGAGTCCGCGGTCCGAGGTCTGATCGGCTGGCTGCGGGAAAAAAGGCTTGTCAGTCCGGGCAAAAGCGTGCACAACGGCAGACCATCAGCACCTGTCATGGCTCAGCGCATGTGTCCGGGGCACAGCGTCTGGACACGGCATCAGGGCACTGCGCCGGGCATCCCTCCGGGGCCCCGGGCAGACGCTGCGGCATGGCTGAGACCTTGTACCAACGCTTGAGACCTTTTCGGGGGAAACATGTTCACAGTCACATTCGGCGCCATTGTGTTCTGCTGTCTGGCAGCACTGACAGCCGGCTTCATAGACAGCATTGCCGGCGGCGGAGGCCTGCTCACAGTGCCTGCGCTGCTCCTGGCCGGTGTTCCCCCGCACCTTGCCCTCGGCACCAACAAGATGCAGTCCTCCATGGGCACAACAGTGGCCCTGATCAGCTTTGCCAACGGTCATCTGGTGCAGTGGCGCATTGCCCTGTGGAGTCTGCCCTTTTCCCTGCTGGGTGCTGCCATTGGCTCCAACCTGGCCCTCTGGCTGGATGAGCAGATCCTGGGCAGGGTCCTCATTGCCCTGCTGCCCATTGCCATGGTCTGCACTCTGGTGCCCAAGAAAGAACGCAAGGGAGCCGGCATGAGCACTGTCTCCTTCTGGGTGCTCATCCCCATGGTCTGCCTGACTATCGGCGCCTATGACGGCTTTTTCGGCCCAGGCACAGGCAGCTTCCTCATCCTGGCCTTTCACTGGATTGTGGGTCTTGGCCTTGTGCAGGCCTCTGCCACAGTGAAGGTCATGAATCTGGCATCCAATGTGGGTGCCCTGGCAGTCTTTCTCTGGAGCGGACAGATACTCTGGGCCCTGGCTCTGCCCATGGTGGTGGCAAGCTGTATCGGCAACTGGCTGGGCAGCAGAACAGCCATGCGCGTGGGTCCCTCGGCTGTGCGCCGCTTCCTCACCGTGAGCCTTGGCCTTCTGCTGATCACCCTTCTCTGGCGTACCCTCGCCCGGTAGGGCATGCGCTGCAGCGCGGAAAACAGCACAGACAGCAGAGACAGCGAAAGCAATAAAGACATCTGACTGCAAAGAGACCAGACAGTGGGGGCCTGCCGACGTTTCGGCAGGCCCTGTCTGAACATGGAACAGTGTGCTTACCAAAGGCGCCGTAAAGCCTCTCCCTTCAGGGAGAGGATATAAGGCGCACCCTACCGGGGAGTCCTCTGTGATTCAATATTTTCCTGCAAGGAAGAGAGAGCGCTCCCCACAGCTTCCGGCAAAATAGCTTGGAG
>CASEWR010000127.1 GCA_949291675.1 uncultured Desulfovibrio sp.
GTCTACATCTGGTTTGACAAACTCTCTGACCGGTTCTCCGGCAAGAGAAAGAAGAACTAGGCGGGGGCCAGGGCATGCAGAAGCTGTGGAAGACACTCAGACGCGTCCTCGGGCTTGAATCCGATCCCCAGGCCGCCCCCCTGGCCGCTCCTCTGAAGCAGGAGAAGGACAGGGCACAGGACAGGGCATTGACGCACACGCACGAGCAGACGCCGGACCAGACCCCGGACCTGCATGCGGACCTGAGCCAGCACCAGGACCCGGACCTGGACCTGCCCCAGGATCAGGACCCGGCTGCAGACACAAAGGCCGGTTCCGACCAGTCCCGGCCCCGACCCCGGTCTGAAGACGCGCAGGATGCCGTCATTGAGCTTACAGAACAGGTGGCTGCGCCAAACGCTGACACTGAACGAAGCGATACGGAACGACGCGACACTGCTTGGCGCGACGCTGATCGGCGTGACACTGCCCGGCCCGACACTGCTGGACAAACTGGTGCCAGGACGCATGACGGTCCTGGAGTCCCCGACGCTCCCGACAGACCGGGCAATCAGGGTGGCCAGGGCGCTCAGGGCGCCCCCGACGGTCAGGGCGAGCAGGACGGCCCTGAGAGGTCCGGCAGTGCCGGGTATCCTGCTGCCGGCGGCTCGCAGGGCAATGGCGGCGGCAGGGACGGGGACAATGACCATGCAGGGCGTGAGCCTGGCAAGAAGAAGCGTTTTGGCCCGCAATATCTGCCCTTCAACATTTCTGCGCCCTTTATCCGGCGCCCTGTGGCCACAACCCTGCTCACCATTGCCATCGCGCTGGCAGGCTGTATTTCCTTCACAACCCTGCCTGTGGCACCCCTGCCTGAGATGGATTTCCCGGTGGTTGTGGTGCGTGCCCGCCTGCCCGGCGCAAGCCCGGAAATCATGGCCACCACGGTGGCCACACCGCTGGAGCGTGCACTGGGCCGCATAGCTGGCATTACGGAAATGACCTCGCGCTCGTCCCAGGGATCGAGCAATGTCATTATGCAGTTCGATCTTGACAGGGACATCAACGGGGCAGCCAGGGATGTGCAGGCAGCCATCAATGCGGCCAGCTCCACCCTGCCCTCCATGCCCTCCAATCCCACCTACCGCAAGGTGAACCCTGCAGGTGCGCCCATTCTGGTGCTGGCCCTCACCTCCGAGACCATCTCGAGCTATCAGATGTACGACATGGCCCAGAGTGTACTGGCACAGAAGATTGCCCAGGTGCCAGGGGTGGGTGAAGTGAATATTGGCGGCGGCGCCATGCCCAGTATCCGCGTGGACGTCAATCCTCAGGCACTGTTTCGCAACGGCCTGACCATGGCAGATGTGCAGCGCTGCATACGTGAAGCCAATGTCTTCATGCCCAGAGGCATGGTGAGCAATCACAATCACTTCTGGCTTGTGGGCGTCAATGACCAGCTTGACGACCCGAAACAGTACGAAGAGCTCATTCTCCGCAGCAATGACACGGGTGTGGTGCGGATCAAGGATGTGGCAACAGTGCACGCAGGGCCCCAGAACGTGCAGTCCATGGCCATTTTCAATAACAAGTCTGCAGTTCTGCTCATGATCTTCAAGGCCCAGGGCGCCAACATCATCGAAACTGTGGACCGCATCAAGGCCATGGTGCCCAATATGCGGCAGTGGGTCACGGAAGCTGTCACCATTGACGTGACCATGGACCGCTCTGTCACCATCCGCTCCTCACTGGCGGAAGTGGAGCTGAGCCTTCTGCTCTCCATGGCCCTGGTCATCCTGGTGGTCTTCCTCTTCCTGCGCAACAACAGGGCCACCTCCATTCCGGCTGTGGCTGCACCTGTCTCCCTCATCGGCACCTTTGCGGTGATGTATGTCTGCGGCTACACACTGGATAACCTCTCCCTCATGGCGCTCACCATTGCCACAGGCTTTGTGGTGGACGACGCCATTGTGGTGCTGGAAAACATTGTCAGGCGTCTGGAAAAGGGAGAAACACCTCTGCGTGCTGCCCTGAACGGCTCGCG
>CASEWR010000128.1 GCA_949291675.1 uncultured Desulfovibrio sp.
TCTTGGGCTGTTTTTCAGCTTTCCTGACAGCTTTTGCTAGTGAGGCAGGGCGAGGCCCAGATTGTCCACCATGAGGGTGGGGGCGCGCTTTTCCCTTGCTGCATCTTCTGCTGTGGCCTCGCCGCTCAGCACCAGGATGAAGTCAATGCCGGCATTCTCTGCCAGGGCTTTGTCTGTGGAGAGCCTGTCTCCGCACATGACTACCTGGCTCTTTGCATAGCGCGCGAAAACAGGTGCCAGGATGGCCGGATCCGGCTTGCCGAAGATCTTTTCCGGCACTCTGCCAGTTGCTGTCTTATAGAGGGCAAGGAAGCTGCCCACGTCAGGAAGCGGTCCTTTGGGAGAGGGGCAGACCAGATCCGGATGTGTGGCAAAGAAGTGCACCTTCGTGTTCTGCAGGAGCAGGGCAGAGGTGGCGAGCTTTGCGTAGGTGAGGTCTGTGTCATAGGCCAGGATGACGCACTCGGCCTCTTCGGCAGTGAAAAGAAGAGAGGGCATGAGACTGTGCAGATAGGTTTTGAAGTCGTCATTGCCCACAAGAAAGGCTCTTCTGATGCCCAGAGCCTCAAGGTGCAGGACCAGCGGTTCGGCCGGGGTGACAAACTGGTCAAGGCGGGCAGGAATGCCCATGCCGTTGAGCTTTTGCACGTAGCTTGCCGGGGAGTGTGAGGTATTGTTGCTTAAAAAGCGGAAGTCAAAGCGCTCCCAGTTGCGGACAATGCCTTCGACGGCAGGGGTGATGGGATTGCTGCCAAGATAGATTGTGCCGTCCATATCAAGAACTATGCAGCGTTTTTGCGACCAGTCCAGTGTGCTCATTGGTATGCCCTTGTGATGTCTGTTGTCGTGCTCATGCCCTGCGCCCTGCGCCCCTGCGCATCTTTCCACGTGTTCCCACGTGCTTCCTTGTGCTTCTTCGTGAAAAGGTCCGGAAGGTCTGGTGTGCAGCAAAAGCGTTCAGTCAGTACGCGTCCGGTTGGGGCCCTGCCAGCGTCCTGCCAGCGACCTTTCCCTGTGCGCTCCGAATGCTGTGTAGCACATCCCGGCTGTCCTGTCAGTTGCAGCCACAGGCACAGTGTCTCGTAAAAAATGACATTTTAGTACGAAATTTTTTGTGAAGCTGCCGGATGCAGAGAGCCCACGCTGTGCCAGGAAAAAGTTCTCACACAAATATACGAAAACGTCTGTTTTAACGGGGACAGAAGAACGTATTTTTACCATGATGTAGAAAGTCACAGACAAAGGCAGGTCAGCTGCAGCATGTCCTCCACCATGGTTTCTGCTGCAAGATATTGAAACTGCATGATGTTTTAAAAAGTTCTGCAAAAGACGGAGCTTCTGGCACGCTCTATGCTTACAGGCCTGTGTTTTGGCGACACGATCACGTAACGGATGTCACGGATCGCACTTTTTCAGACTTTGACACTCATGCACAAAGGAAGTGTTCATGAACGCTGCAGACAATGCCTTTATCCTTATCTGTGCCGGCCTGGTCTTCATGATGACTCCGGCTCTGGCCCTCTTCTACGGTGGTCTTGTGCGCTCGCGCAACGTCCTCTCCACCACCATGCACAGCTATGCAAGCCTGGCTGTGGGAACAGTGCTGTGGTACTGTGCCGGGTACAGCCTGGCATTCGGGCCGGATCACGGGGGCCTTATCGGCGACCTCTCCTATGTCTTCTTTGACGGGCTGGCTGGTGCGACAGCTCCGGCAGCAGCCACACTGCCGCATGAAACTTTCGCACTGTTCCAGTGCATGTTTGCCTGTCTCACCATGGCACTTATCTCCGGTGCCTATGCAGAGCGCATCAAGTTCCGTGCCATGCTGCTCTTCTCGGCCCTGTGGCTCTTCTGCGCCTATGTTCCCATGGCACACTGGGTCTGGGGCGGCGGCTGGATGGCAAAGCTCGGTGCCATCGACTTCGCTGGCGGCGCAGTTGTGCATATGGCTTCAGCTGCTGCAGCTCTGGCCTGCGCCCACGCGCTTGGACCACGGCTTGATTCCGGTCTCTCCAGTGAAGGTCCTCACAACCTGCCCATGACGCTGATTGGCTGCGGTCTCCTCTGGCTCGGCTGGTTCGGCTTCAACGCCGGTTCCGCCCTGGCTGCCAATGGGCTTGCTGCCCATGCCTTTGCCACCACCCATATTGCCACTGCCTTCGGTGTCTGCGGATGGTTGCTTGTTGAATGGATGCGTACCGGCAAGCCCACCTCCCTTGGTGCTGCCTCCGGTGCCCTGGCAGGCCTTGTGGCCGTCACTCCTGCTGCAGGCTTCGTCTCTGTCGGTGCAGCTGCCATCATCGGTTTCATTGGCGGTATGTGCTGCTACGGTGGCATCATGCTGAAGAACCGCTTCGGGTATGACGATGCGCTTGACGTTGTGGGCATCCATGGTGTGGGTGGCACAGTCGGTGCCCTGCTCACCGGTGTCTTCGCCAGAGCAGAGTTCAACAATGTGGACGGTCTGCTTGCCGGCAACCCTGCCCAGCTCGGCTACCAGGCAGTGTCCGTTGTCGCCACCTGGGTTTTTGTCTACGTGGTCAGCCGCATCCTGCTTGCCATCGTCAATGCCCTGGTCGGTCTGAGAGTCACTGCTGACGAAGAAATCTCCGGCCTTGACCTCAACGAACACAACGAACGCGGGTACAATTTCTAAGCGCAGCAAGGCCACAGCAAGGACATTATCAGCAAGACAGCATCAGCAAGACATAACCAGGAAGGACATCATGAAGAAGATTGAAGCACTTATTCGCCCCAGCGTCTTTGACAAGGTCAAGAAGGCTCTGACCGAAATAGGCGTGCACGGCATGAACTATATGGAAATCCGTGGCTTCGGCCGCCAGGGTGGTCATACGGAAGTCTACAGAGCCTCAGTGAAGAAGGTGGACTTCCTGCCCAAGGTCCGCATTGAAATTGTCTGCTCTGACGACGCCATGGAACAGATCATCGACACCATTGTCACTGCAGCCCGTACAGGCCATGTGGGCGACGGCAAGATCTTTGTCTCCGATGTGTGCGAAGCTGTCCGTATCCGCACAGGCGAACGGGGAAATGACGCGGTCTGATACCACAGGACAGGCAGCATAGCTCCATACCCAAAGACGCTTTGCAGCCATAGCTTCAAGTTCACTTCCACACCATATCCAGACTAATCCAGACAAACTTCAGACCAACCTCCTGCAAACCTCCACAGGAATGAGGACAGACCCGCTTTTTTTCAGGTGAGAAGCGGGTCTGTTTTCTTTCGGGCCTGCAAAAATGCAGTCAGACATGCAGGCAGACATGTCGTTGCACGCACAGCCTGCAGTGCAGGCTGCATGCATCTGCAGGGCCAGTGTTTTGTCCTGCCTGTGCCTGCCGCCCCTTGTCTATGCCGGGCGCCTTGCAGTCACAATGCTGCACATGGTGGGAACCCGGACGGCATGAACAGCATTGACAAAGCCTGCCTTTTCGAGATCTTCCCTGATCTCTGCAAAGCTGTACACGCGGGCATGGGGCTTGTTGACCAGCATATTGATGCCGAAAAGCGTGCCTGCGCACGGACTTGTGCGCTGTGCATCCATGACAAAGTCCCGTATGGCAATGACGCCACCAGGCTGTACGGCCTCAAAGCACTTGGTATACAGGCAGACACTCTCTTCTCTGTTCATCTGATGAATGATGGCGCTCACCCAGACAAAGTCAAAGCCGTGCGGCAGCTCGTCCCTGTAGAAGTCTCCGGGAACATAGTGCACCCTGTCTGCATACGGACTGCCATGAAAACGCTTCTTTGCAAGTTCGATGACGTGGGGCAGATCAAAGATGGTTGCCTGTGCCCCGGGCATGCACTGCAAAAAGGCCTCGGAGTAGGTGCCTGATGCGCCTCCCACATCCAGGATGGCAGCATTGTTTTGCAGAGGCAGGATGCCTGCCGTGTGCATGGAGGCAAGCACGCCGTCAAGAAGGCCCACAGCCACGGAGTTCATGCCCATGATGAAGGAGACCTTGTCTTCTTCTGCGCCAAGGAAGCTTTCTCCTGCCCGTCCCTTTTGCGGTGCGCCATCGCGCACAGCAAAGGAGAGGCGATCCCAGGTGCGCTGCAGGACTGTATAGTGGCGCATGATGGGAATGCGGGTCTGCGGCGATCTGCTGTCGAGAAGTTCTGCATACTCCTCGCGCACCGCGTAGCGGCCGTTTTCCTTGGCAAAATAGCCCATGCCTGTCAGGGCATCGAGCAGGCATTCAAGCCCGCGCAGCGAACAGCCCGTTTTTTCGGCAAGCTCTTCGGCTGTCAGGCTGTTGCCAGCTGCAAGAAGCTGTGTGGCCACATCAAGCTCTGCCAGGGCCCCGAGTACGCTTGCGCGCATGAAGCCGTCCATGTCCCGCTGCAATGTTTCAAAAGGGCTGTTTTCATGGCTCATAATGACCTCCTGGTTCCTTCAGGTGTACACTGACCGCCCCTGGCTGCCAGCTGTACTGAACGGTTTACCAAGACTATAGGGCATGTGCAGCCGCATTGCCAGAACTTTGCAGCGCCCGATTCCCGGGCCAGACAGCTCTGCTGATCGTCCTGCCCGCCTTTCAGGTCCTGTCACCCAGCTTCTGTCACGCAGCTCCTGTCGCTGCCCCTGGCACTGCTGCTGTTGCAGGTCTCCGGGGAGTGTGTCACATGACGGGGAACAAGCGCTCTGGGGAAAGGCGTTCAGAACCTGGCTAAGCAGAAGCGTGCCTGGTGCAGCCAGGTGCACGGCTTCTGGCCACTGTCGGCCACTGCCTGCTGCTGATTGCCTGCCTGCCACGGTATGTCTGATACTGGTTGCCTGGTACTGCTTGTCAGCATTAGTTGTCTGTATTGGTTGCCTGATCAGTTCTGTTGACGCCCCACAGGGGCAAGGTTACAGTTTTGTGACAACTGCTTCCCCAGACCTGCCTTGTGTGCCTTGAAGCACAGTGCTTTCGGGGCCGGGCAGTACCCGCGAAGGATATGCCATGGCACAGACAAAATCTGACTCAACAACTGTTGTTATCATCGGCGGCGGTGCCACAGGCACAGGCATCCTGCGTGACCTTTCCATGCGCGGCATCCCTGCAGTGCTCTTTGAGCAGGGTGGGCTGTGTCATGGAACAAGCTCCCGTTTCCACGGTCTTCTGCACAGCGGTGGCCGCTATGCTGTGAGCGACAGGGAAGCTGCCGCAGAGTGCATTCGCGAAAACAGCATTCTGCGCCGCATTGGCAGGCAGTGCGTGGATGAGACCGAGGGCTTCTTTGTGCTCACCGATGAGGATGATCCCTCCTACGTGGGCAAATGGGTCGAAGGCTGCAAGGCTGCCGGCATCACGGCACAGGAACTGAGCAGGGAAGAGGCGCTGCGTCTGGAACCAGGCCTCAATCCGAAGCTGAAGCGTGTTTTTCAGGTACCGGACGCAGCCGTGGACGGCTTTCGGCTGGTGCTGCACAATGCCATGAGCGCAGAGCGCTATGGCGGCACGTTTCACACCTACCATGAGGTGCTGGGCATCACGACCAGCAATGGCAGGGTCACTGGCGTGGATGTGCGCAACAAACGCACCAATGCAACCTTCCACATGGCCTGTGAGCTCATCGTCAATGCCGCAGGCTCCTGGTCCAGCCGGGTGGCCTCGCTGGCTGGCCTGCACGTACCCCTCACCCCTGACAAGGGCACACTCATTGTCTTCAATCACCGCTGCACCAACCATGTGGTGAACAGGCTGCACAAGAGTTCTGACGGCGACATCTTTGTGCCCAATGGCTCTGTGACCATTCTCGGGACCACCAGCCAGGCCGTGGAGGATCCGGCAGACACCAGCTCCAGCACAGACGAGGCGCTGCGCCTTCTGGCTCTGGGCCGTCCCCTGTTCCCGAAGATCGATTCCTTCCGCATTCTGCGTGTCTTTGCCGGCACCCGCCCCCTCTATACCCCGGGCGGCGCAGCAGGACGTCAGGCCTCGCGCGGCTTTCATATCAGCGACCATGCCAGCGAAGGCGTGGATGGCCTGCTGACCATCTTTGGCGGCAAGCTCACCACCTACAGGCTCATGGCAGAGAAGATCTGCGACATGGTGGCAGCACGCCTCAATGTTTCCACCCCCTGTCGCACAGCAGAAGAGCCCCTGGTGCAGACACCTGACAAAGCAACGGATGAGCGGGCAGGCAGGATTTTTCTGGCTCCGGCCCTGCGCCTGGTGGCTGACAGGCTTGGCGATGAATACGCTCCCTGTGTGGCAGCCAGTGAGGAGCTGCTGAAGAAGGCCGCAGCAGGACATGCTGCCGGGACTGCGCAGACTGTGCCTGCCAATCCCCTGGTCTGCGAGTGCGAGATGGTCTCCATGGCAGAGCTGGTCCATGTGGCCAGACTGCCCTCTACCCACTCCCTGCACGATTTGCGCCTGCGCACCCGTCTGGGCATGGGTACCTGTCAGGGCACCTTCTGTGCGCTCAGGGCAGCCTCTGTACTGGTGGAGCAGGGTATTTCCTATGCCGATGACCCGCTGCGCGACATGCGTGCCTTTGTGCAGGAGCGCTGGAAGGGCACAAGACCTGTGTTCTGGGGACAGCTGGCCAGGGAAATGGAATTTGCCAGAAATCTCTACTCTGGCACCCTGGGCACACCATCAGACGACCAAGAGGCCCCCTGTGTGGCACCGCGCCCTGTCCCTGTGGTGCAGGGGCCTCTTGCACAGGCGCGCACCTCCGGCATCAGCTCTGACGCCATTGTGGTGGGCGCAGGCCTGGCTGGCCTGTTTGCTGCCTGGCTCCTTGCCAGAGACGGCCGCAAGGTCAGTCTGCTGGCAAAGGGTGCAGGATCCCTGCATATCACGACAGCTGCCATTGACGTGCTGGGCATGACGCACAAGGGCCCGGTCACACGGCCCTGTGAGGGCATGCAGGCTTTGCCTGCGACACATCCCTACAGAAAGCTCGGGACAGAGGTCGTGCACAAGGCTCTCACGGAGTTTGCAGGCCTGTGCAGCACAAAGGGCGCTCCCCTGACCGGCAGGGGCGTGCAACAGGGTGTGCCAGGCCCGGCAGCTGGGCTTGAAAACAGTAATCTTCCCACAGCCATTGGCACCCTCAAGACCTCCTGTCTGTTCCCGCAGAGCCTGGACCCGGCTGCCCTGGACAGCGCAAAGCGCATTGTCATCTGCGGCGTGGAGGGCCTGCGTGACTGCATGCCAGGCATGGCGAAGGCCAACCTGCACAAGCTTGCGACCTTTGCAGACAAGGAGATTGCCACAGTCTGGCTGCCCACACCCTGGAGTGGCGGCTGCAGGGCAGAGACTGCCCTGGATGTGGCCCGTGTCCTTGAGCGCGCAGACTGCAAAGACTTCCTTGCAGCCTTAGGCCGGGCTGCCAGGGGTGCTGATGCTGTGCTCATTCCCGCCATTGCCGGCACAAGACCCGACAATGAGGTGTATGCACAGCTTGTGCAGGCTGCCGGCTGCCCGGTGGTGGAAATGACAGGACTTCCCCCTGGGGTGACAGGCATGCGCCTTGGCAGGCTGCTGCTGGATGCGCTGCGCAGGCAGGGGGTGACTATCATGGAGAATACCACTGTCTGCGGCTGCGAGCGCGACATGGCAGGCAGAGTCACTGCCCTGCGCACGCAGCATGAGGACGGGCAGCGCCGCTATGTGGCAGAGCATTTTGTCATTGCCACCGGCGGCATTGTGAGCGGCGGCCTTGAGCTTGCTCCTGGCTGTGCACGGGACACTGTGCTCGGCTTTGAGTTTGCGCTGCCAGTGGAGAGCGCAGCGTGTACTGCCCGCACGCCCTTTGCCTCCCAGCCCTATGCCTTCCTTGGCATGCCGGTGACAGCATCCCTTGCACCGACTCTGGACGGGCAGACGCCCTGGGCAGAAAATGTGCGCTATGCAGGCAGAATCCTGGCAGGCCAGGACCCTGCCTTTGAGCGCAGCGGCAACGGTATTGCCCTGGCAACGGCATATGCAGCGGCAATGAGCCTGCTTGCGGGGGAATAGGCCATGGAAACAACACAGAACACCTTTGTGCAGCGCGTTCACGTAAATCCTGACTCCTGCATTGCCTGCACTACCTGCACGGTCTTCTGCCCTGTGGCAGAGGTCACAGGCGAGTTTGCTGGCCCGAAGATGATTGGCCCTGCCTGGGAGCGCTTCCGTTTGAGCGGCCTTGGCGAGGACAGGAGCTTAAGCTACTGCACAAACTGCAAGAACTGCGACATCTCCTGCCCCCAGGGTGTGCCCATTGCGGCCATCAACATGGTGGCCAGGGCCAGGCAGTGCGAGCAGGAGCACCCGCACTTTCTGCGTGACTGGATTGTGGGGCACCAGGAAAAGCTCGGCCATCTCCTGGGGCCTGTCCCTGCAGGTCTCAAGAACTGGTCCATGCGAAATCCCCTGGTACGCAGCATGCTGGATGTGCTGGGCATAGCAAAGGGGGCAGCCATGCCTGCCTATGCCCCGAAGCGCTTCCGCACCCTGCTGGCAACACTGAAACAGCCAGCGTGCGCAAAAAAAGTCCTGCTCTTCCCGGGCTGCTACATGGATCTTTATGATCCTGCGTCCGGTCTGGATCTGGTCTGGGCCTTCAACAAGGCAGGCTATGAGGTCATCAGTGACCCGCGCTTTGCCTGCTGCGGCGTCCCCATGGTTGCTGGCGGCTTCATGGCTGATGCCCGCAAACAGGCCATGACCAATGTGGCAGTGATGCGCGAGTATGCCGCAAAGGGCATCAGCGTCATGACAGCCTGTCCTTCCTGTGAGCTCATGTTTAAGGAAGAGATTCCCACCTTCTTCCCTGATGTGGCAGGCGAGGCAATGCCCGAGCTTGTGGATGCCCAGGAATTCCTCCTGCAGCTGGCTGCAGAAGGCAGATTCCATGTGGAGCTGGCCACAAGGCCGGATGCGCCGCTCCTCTACCATGCCCCCTGCCATATGCGCGCCTTAGGCATAGGGTTGCCAGGCCTTGAGCTGCTCTCGGCCATGGGCATTGCGGCTGTGCCTGCCAGCGCAGGCTGCTGCGGTATCTCGGGAAGCTATGGCTTCAAGAAGGAAAAGCGCGAAATCTCTCTGAAGGTGGGTGCAGAGCTCTTCCGGGTGGTGCGGGAAAGCAAAAGTCCTGTTGTTGCCACAGAGTGCGGTACCTGCAGACTGCAGATCACCTCTGTTACCGGCACGCCCTGTGCACATCCTGTCAGCCTGCTGCGCTCCATGGCTGCAGATGGCGCCTGAGAGGCGCGCAGATGCATAACATGACACGCATGTGAGAAGCTTTCACAGGCTGCGTACAACGAGCACAAGTGCAGAAAAAAGGATCCTCCGTTACGGAGGATCCTTTTTAAATCAGAACAGCCTGGTGACGCAGACCTGCGTCAGCGTCCGGGCAGCGTCATAGCAGCGTCCGGTCAGGCCAGCTGCGGCGTCCTGTTACATGAGCCAGCCCAGAGGCACAAGGCTTAAGGACGGGAAGAAGAGCAGCAGGAAGAGCATGGCGATTTCCACCAGCATGAAGGGCATGAGCTTTCTGACCAGATAGGAGAACTTGATACCGCCTATGCCGCTTACCACATAGAGCACTGTCCCCACAGGCGGCGTGATGACACCAATGCCCAGGTTGAGGATGAAGAGCAGACCGAAGTAGTAGGGATCAATGCCAGCCTCGTAGATGAGGGGATAGAAGACCGGGGCAAAGATGAGGATGTTCGGTGTCAGGTCCATGACCATGCCCATGAAGAGCATGAAGACCATGATGGCGCAGAGCAGGAGCCTCGGGGAGTCGATGAGGGGACGGAAGAATTCCACCACCTGCTGCGGAATCTGGGCAATGGTGATGAAGAAGCCCACTGCCGAGGCTGTGGCCACAATGAACATGACCACTGCCGTGGTTCTGGCTGCAGAGGCGCTGACGCGGATAAGGTCGCGCAGGGAGAGCTCACGGTAGTAGCCCATGCAGACCACAATGGCGTAGATGGCAGCAAAGGCACCGCCTTCCGTGGGTGTGAAGACGCCGAAGCGGATACCACCGAGCAGCAGCACAGGCATGAGGAAGGCCGGAGTGGAGTCGAGCAGGATGCGGATGACTTCCTTGCGGGAGAAGGTGATGGTGTCATTGTAGTTGTCCTTGCGGACAATGAACCACCACATCACCATGAGGGCCAGGCCAATCATGATGCCTGGCATAAGGCCAATCATGAAGAGTTTGGTGATGGACAGGCCCGAGACTGTGGCGCCGAGAATGATGAAGTTGGTGCTCGGAGGAATGATGGGGCCGAGAATGGCGCCTGAGGCAATGACTGCACCGGCGCGGCCATGGTCATAGCCTACCTGCTTCATCATGGGCAGGAGCAGGCCGCCGAGGGCTGCAGCCTCACCAACAGAGGAGCCCATGAGGCCGGCAAAGATGATGGAGGCCACAATGGCTGCGTAGCCAAGACCGCCGCGGATACGACCCACCATGAGCTGAGCCAGGGCAACCACGCGTTTCGAGAGACCGCCTGCAGCCATGATTTCGCCGGCAAAGACGAAGAAGGGGATGGCCATGAGCGGATAGTTGTTGGCACCATCCAGCATGGAGGTGGGGATAATCATGGTGTCCCACATGCCGCTGTGGAACATGAGCACCATGGCACAGATGACCAGAACCAGAGCCAGGGGAATACCCAGGCACATGAACAGGAAGAGGGTGCCGAGAAATATCAGAAGTTCCATAGTTCTGCTCCTACATGTCCTTCATGAACTCAGCAATCTTCTCTTCCTTGCTGACCTTCGGATTAACAAGCTCAGCCGGTGTCTTCAAAAGCTTGTACAAATCCCTGGCAAGGAGGATGAGGGCGACACCTGCACAGATGGGCAGGGACGAGTTAATGATGCTCATGTTGATGTTGGTGGAGACGGAATAGGTGTCAATGGTCTGTTTGACGTATTCAATTCCGCCCATGAAGAGCAGGAACATGGCTGCCATGGAACAGAGAATGGCTATGGCATCAACAACTTTTCTGGGCATGCCATGCAGTTTGTCTGTCACAAGGTCCACGGCAATGTGCCTGTGATGGTAAAAGGCTTCAATGGCACCGAAGAAGGTGACGTAGATAAAGAGAAAACGGGCCCATTCCTCACTGGGAGGAAAGCTGGACCTGAAGGCATAGCGCAGAAAGGCATTGTAGGTCACAAGACCAATCATGCCCAGGAAGATGACGGCACAGAAGACCTCGAAGAGAAAGCGTCCCCTGGAGGTCTGTTCCTTCTGTTCTGCGTTGGCGGGAATTTCCTGTTCATTTGCCATACAAGGCTCCTTCCTTCTGTCAGACACAGTGCAGACCAGGGGAGCGTCTGCCCCATCTCTCCTTCAGGCAGAGGCCGCCCTGTATCTGCAAAAGAAAGAAGGTCCGCTTCCCGGCGTGCAGAAAGCGGACCTGAAAACGTTGTGTGCTTACTTTGCGTCGCGGTAGCTGGCTGCGCTGTCCAGGATTTCCTGGGCATTGGGCACATAGTTGGAGGACTCGGGATCCAGGAAGAGCTGCCAGCTGCGCTTGCCGGCCTCAACCATGTACTGATGCAGCTCGGGAGAAGGCTCGTTCACAGAGCCGCCATGCGCGGTGATTTCCTTGATGGCGTGTTCATCCACGGCAATGGCGTTGGCCCAGGTTTCCTCGGCGCACAGCTTTGCTGCCTCGTCAAACCAGGCGCGATCCTGGTCGGGCAGGCCCTGGTAGAACTTCTCGTTGATGTAGAGGGCATGGATCACAAGGATGTGCCGTGTCTGGGTGATGATATGGCACTTCTCGTACATCTTGTCGGCAATGATGTCGGACAGGGGGCTGTCGCCACCGTCAATGACGCCCTGGTCAAGCGCTGCAGGCACTTCTGCAAAGGGCATGGGCTGGCCGCTGATGCCGCATTCCCTGGCAAAGTTGGTGTAGAGGGGGATGTTGGGCACGCGCATGCGCAGCCCCTTGATGTCGTCAATGCTCTTCACTTCGTGCTTGGTGTAGAAGTTTCTGAAGCCAAGCGGGAAGGCATTGAGCATGCGCAGGCCGGACTTTTCCGGGAAGCCCTTGTTGATGAGCTCGAAGGTCTTGCCTGTCATGGCGCGATGAGCATGCTCATAGCTGTCGAAGAGCATGGGCGTTTCCAGCATGCCCATGGAAGGTTGCAGGGACGAGGTCTGGGTGCCGGTGGCACACATCTGGATAATGCCCTTGCGGGTGTTGGCAATGTAGGCATCTTCCTTGCCGAGCATGCTGTTGGGGAAGACCTGAACCTTGTACTTGCCATTGGACAGTCTTTCGAGATGTTTGCCAAAGCTGTGCATGGCAACGGTCTCGGGCTCGCCTTCAGGTTTCATGCCGGCAATCTTGATGAGAATGGCACTCTCGGCCGGTGTGGCATTGAGGCTGGCCATGCCGAACACAAATGCGCAGATGAGAAGCAGAACGTGCAAACGTTTCATCGAAACCTCCGAATACTTCTGCGATTGAACGCCTGGCACGGGGGAACCGGCAGGGGGCGCCGGGCTCATGTGCTGGCGATGGGTGTCTCAGTGATCTGGCAGCTGCAGTCAGTCTGCTGTGTGCTCTCAGGGGCACCCGGCAGGTGCACGGGACAGAGACAGACGGGCCGGCCGGCAGCGCTCGCGTTCTCCCGCAAGCTGTCCTGTGTCACGAAACAGTGACCGCAAGACGGCTCCTGGCGGGGAAAAGGACGTTTTTGTCGTGTACTTGTGTTGTACACTATCCAAAATACCAGGTACGGTCCAGACTCTGCCCCAGGCACAGGCAAAAAATCCTGGTCTGCATGGGAAGAAAAAGATGTGTGATGTTCTTATGCTACAAGGGAAGCAGGCACACTGTCCATGGCTGTGCCCTGTCGTTTTCCCCTGACAGCCTGCAAAAAAAATTTTTTGTGCCCCTGCACAACACAACACTGTGTGACACTGTACTGTCACAAAATAGTCTGCAGTATGCAGCTGCACCAAAAGAGGGGTGGCGCGTGTGCACTATGTGCCGCATATGCCGCATATGCATGAGGGCACGTTCCCGCGTCTGCGCGCATATGCTTTGCACAGCCTTTCCACATTCTGCCTGACGCTTTCCTGCTTGCCCTGCAGTGCCGGACAGGATAGCGTGCCTGCGAAAAACAGGCGCATGCAGGCGTACCAACAGGCGTACCAACGCGCGCTGCGCAGTTCAGGAGAGAACATCATGCCGGAACTTCCCGAAGTAGAGACCGTTGTGCGCACCTTGCGTCCCCATGTCGAAGGCAGAGAGATTTTGTCCATGACCGAAGTGCAGCACTGTCGTGTGCCCGAATCCCTGCCCTGTTCAGCTGTGCAGGGCTATACGGTGCGCGAGGTCTTTCGCAGGGGCAAGTTCATTGTCTGCCGCCTGGAGCGCGCAGGGGAAGAAGACATCTTCTGGGTGACGCATCTGCGCATGACAGGCAGCCTCATGGCCTATGAGGGAGATGGCCGGGAATGCGAGGCTGCAAAACCCGGCAGGTACACGCGCTGCGTCCTGCATCTGGGGGCAGCAGGCACACAGGGCACAGCAGGCACAGCAGACACACAGGGTCAGGAAGACTGCCGTGTGCTCTTCAATGACGTGCGTACCTTCGGGCGCATCTTCCTTGGCAGGCAGAAGGAACTGCAGGCCTGGTCTTCCTGGAAAAAGCTCGGGCCGGAACCCCTGACCATGGGGGCCGCAGCCTTTGTGGCAGCAGTGAAGGGCAGACGTGCCATCAAGGCTGTCCTCATGGACCAGACTGTGCTGGCAGGCATAGGCAATATCTATGCCGATGAGTCCCTCTTTGCAGCAGGCATTCTGCCTTCACGCACAGCAGACAGCCTGAGCGTCGGGGACAAGGAGCGCCTCTATGCCGAGATCGTGCGCCTGCTCAACCTCTCCATTGCCGAGTGCGGCAGCTCCATCAGGGACTATCATGATGCCAACGGCAATGTGGGCGCCTTTCAGAATCACTTCATGGTCTATGGCAGAGGCGGCAGCCCCTGTTTGCACTGTCAGGGACAGCTTGAAAAAGTGACCCTCAACGGTCGCGGGACTGTCTTCTGTCCGACCTGCCAGAAGTAGCACCGCGCGGCAGACATGTGCAGCATCAGTCCGTACAGCAGAAAGTCTGCACAGCCTGCGCCTGTGCAAGCCCCTGTAAACTATTTCTTTTCTCGTTGCGGCTGGAACACGAGGCTGACATCTTGACACTGTTAAAGATAACTCTTACTAGTAATTGCAAACTCAGTAACAGTTTTGGAGCAAACAATGTCGGAACTTCACCATCAGCCTCAAACAAGGATGACGCAGCAGCGCGCAGTGATTCTGGAGGAGCTGCGCAAGCTCAAGACGCATCCCACTGCAGATGAACTCTATCAGATTGTCCGTCAGAGACTGCCAAGAATCAGTCTCGGGACAGTCTATCGTAATCTGCTTTTTCTGACTGAGAGCGGACAGATTTCCAAGCTGGAAATCGCTGGCAATACCAATCGCTTTGATGCCAATATGGAGCCGCATCAGCATGTGCGCTGCATCTGCTGCGGCAGTATTGCCGACATTCACACTCCCGTGCGTGAGCCTGCCATTGATAAGCTCAGGGTACAGGGTTTTGCCCGCATTCTGCGCAGCAGAGTGGAATTCGAAGGTGTCTGCGAACAGTGCGCAAGCCACCTTGCCAACCCTGACGCAGCTGTCGTCTATTATCATCCGGACAAAGTCGTCTAAGGCGCAGCCGGGCAGTGCCCGAAATCCGCAAAATCACTCCAGCAGGGGTCCGTGTGTCGTACTGACTGACATGCGGGCCCCTTTTGTCTGTCCTTAAAGCACCCTGTCTGGCCGCTGGAATGCCCGGGGCGTCCGGGGGTGCCCGGGGGTGCCCCGGGTGCTGCTGCCAGCCACGCTCACTGCAGGCCGGCTGACCTGACAGCCCGGCCGCCTAATAGGGCTCCATGGTCTCGGGGTTACGGGCAATGGCGGCATACTCGGCCTCGCAGGCCCGCAGCAAATCATCCGGGGCAAGCTCAAGCTGCACGCCGCGCTGTCCCGCGCTCACATAGATGGTCTCGTAGAGCATGGCTGTCTCGTCAATATAGACAGGGTACTTCTTTTTGCCAGCCAGGGGCGAGCAGCCGCCGCGCACATAGCCTGTGAGCGGGAAGACTTCCTTCAAGGGGACCATGGCCACCTGCTTGTTGCCGCTCACCCTGGCCATAGCCTTGAGGTCCAGCTCGGCATCCGCAGGGATGCAGGCCTTGAACACACCTGTCCTGTCACCGCGCACCACCAGGGTCTTCAGAACCCTGGCAGTCTCCTCGCCGAGTTTGGCAGCCATACTGACGGCAGACAGATCATCGAGGTCCACCTCTGCCTCATGCATGACATACTGTATCCCCATGTCATCCAGCAGGCGTGCTGCATTGGTCTTGCCGGTTTTTTTGTCGTAGCTCATGCGTGTGCCCTGTATATCTGGCCGTCTGCCCTTCGCTGTCGTCTCGCAGCGCCGTCTGGCCTTGCTGTGTTGTCTGCATTTCTGAATCTGTGCTGAACCTGTGCGAAAGCGCTGCCTGCCCTGTGGCAGCAGGGCAGCTGCCCTTACAGACTGTCCGGGGGAGGAGTGCTCATAAGCTCGCGGAAGGCGTGTGCACGCTCTGCGCTGATGCTGGTGCGCAGCTTCTCCAGGGCAGGCAGGATAGAGTGTTCCAGCCCTTCCACCAGTGCAGCCTTCCTGCCGGTATTGTCGAGCACAAGGTCACAGGCTGCCAGCTTCTTCTCTTCCTCCCATTGCCACTGCTCGATAATGTCGATCTTGTCAGCAGACCACTTCCTGGCAGATGCCAGGCGCTGCCTTCTGATGCTCATGGGAGCACGTATGCCAAGGCTCACCGGCTGGGGCGTAAAGACATGTTTGTGCCAGCCACATTCAAAGTAGAGGGGAATCTCGGCAGCCGCAAGAGGAAGCCTTTGTGTCTGGCAGCGGGCAAAGAAGTCGCGGATATCGCCGAGTACCAGTCTGTGACACAGTTCCTCAAGCTCTCTGCGCAGGTCAGGAGAGCGCCCCAGAACCTTCATGAGCACTGTCCTGTCCACACTGCCGTCCATGGCGACAATGTCACTGCCCAGACGGCGCAAAAGCCACTGTGTCACTTCTCCGCCTGCCCTGTAGTAGTCTCTGACCAGCTCATCGGCACTGATGGTGGGGATGCCGAGTCTGCCAAGGCTTTTGAGCACAAGGCTCTTGCCGCTGCCTGGATTGCCTGTGATAACCAGGGTCTGGGTGACAGAGGAGGCAGCCATGAGGCAGTCGAGAAAGTCCCCTGGCGGCGGCAGCAGAAAGGAGAGGGGCTCTGTGCCTGCAGGATGCGGCACAGTCAGCGCATATGCGTGCAGCATGACCCTGGGGGCCCGGGAAGCCACAGCATACGGAGCATAGGTGGCATCACCGAGCAGGGGATGGCCGAGATGGGCCATGTGCACCCTGATCTGATGGGTGCGGCCGGTATGGATGTGCACGCGCACCAGAGAGGTCTGGCCGTCATCTGCCACCCACAGGCGTTCATAGCTTGTCCGTGCTTCGCGTCCGCCCTGGGAGAGCGGGACACAGGCCATGCGCGTCTTGTGCACAGGGTCGCGCCCTATGCTCATGGTGCAGGAGCCGGACTGCGGCGCTGTCCCTGCCACAATGGCAAGATAGATCTTGCGCACCAGCCGCTTTGCAAAGGCCTGGGTGAGAAAGAGCCGTGCCTGCTCGTTTCTGGCCACCACCATGAGCCCGCTGGTCTCCTTGTCAAGGCGATGCACAATGCCCGGGCGCAGGCCTCCCATGTGCACAAGCTCAGGGTAGCGAAAGGCCAGGCGCTGTATCAGTGTGCCTGAGGGGCAGGACGGGCAGGGGTGCACAGTGAGTCCTGCAGGCTTGGCGCAGACAAGGACATCTGCATCCTCATGGACAATGCTGATGTCTCCCTCTTCCGGTGTGAGCACGCCCTCTTCGTTCACAAGTTCAAGCTCCACTGTGTCACCCGGGGCAAGCTTTGCGGAAGGTGTGGTGCAGACAGTGCCGTTGACGCGGCACAGGCCCCTGGCAATGGCCTTTTTGACGCCCTCGCGGGAGATGGCTGCAACCTGTGCGCAGGGCTGTCCGGCACAATGTGCCCCTTCAGCATCAAACTCAGTGTCCAGAACGTCATCAGGCTCAGGGTCGCCAGCTGGCATCGTGTCACGCGGCCCCCCGGCTGTCCCCTCAGCATCAGAGGTGTCAGCCAGGGCTGTAGTCAGGAATTTGTCCAGGCGGACCTTGCCTGAGCCTGAGACAGTACAAGTGAATGTGCGTGCCATGGGTGCGTGCCTGTGTGATGAGGGGGCTTGTGTTCTGCCAGCCGGCTTCCCGGTCAGCTTCCCGGTCAGTTTCCCGATAGGTGCTCTGCGGCCGGTTTTCCGGTCAGTTTACCAAAGGCGCCGTAAAGCCTCTCCCTTCAGGGAGAGGATATAAGGCGCACCCTACCGGGGAGTCCTCTGTGATTCAATATTTTCCTGCAAGGAAGAGAGAGCGCTCCCCACAGCTTCCGGCAAAATAGCTTGGAGA
>CASEWR010000129.1 GCA_949291675.1 uncultured Desulfovibrio sp.
GTGCGCGCCACCTTCGGCCAGGACGTGCCCCCTGTGGAAGGCATTTTACTGGAACGCTACCTGGGCACGCTGCGCCAGCCCATAGCCTTCTGCCAGACCCGCCTGGTGCCGTAAGCCGGCTTTGCATGGTGCGCATGGCGCCCGGGATTTGCATGTCTCCCGGGTTCCCGGACTTGCAGGCCTGCAGGCCTGAACCCAGGACCTGACACACGAACATGCCTACAGTGCTGCCCACAGCGCCCTGACAGCGCATGGTCGAAGCCCCCAAAGCCGGACACACACCACAAGCGCACTCACAAGACAGACCCTGGCCTTCGTCCCTGTCAGCTGGCAGGCACGGGGGCCTGTTGCGTCCCGGCCAGACTGATCTGTCGTCGTTCTTTGCCTTGTGCCTTCCGGCTGGCATCCGGCCAGCACCCCGGCAAGCACCCCCGGCCAGTCCCCATGGCCAGCAGCATGGACAGCAGTGCGGGCCGCTAAGCTTTCGCACTGCGTAGAACGTGCGCAAACATGGCGCAGACTGCGTGCAGAAGGCGTTCATGCCTTGCGAAAAGGCTGAAGAACCCGTACATTTTTCACGGCTCCTGCCGGGCCTGCAGCCCCGTGTCACAGAGCCAGAGTGCACATTGTTTGCAAAGCAGACAGCTTTTGCATGTTACCGCAGTGTCCTGGCACAGGTTCTGTGGAAAACGATATATCGGGTTACAGATAGTTTGGGAAAAGCCATGCAGCGTTTTGTCCGCCCTGTTCTCTTTGGTCTTCTTGTTCTCGCCGTCCTTCTCTGTGCTGTGTACACCGGGCGGGGCACAAGCTTTGTCAACCCCTTTCTCCTCGACAGGTTTGCGGACTTCGGGGCAGGCTCGCCCCTGCTTTCGACCCTGCTCCTGGTCGCGCTGCTGCCTGCAGGCCTGCTGGTCCTGCTTGTGCCCGAGACCCATGCCGTCACTGTGGCAGTGTCTGACTTAGGCTTCTGGCCGGGACTTTTTGCCAGCGTCTTTGCACTCACTGCAGCTGCTGCCACAGCCTGCGTCATCACCCGGACCCTGCTGCAGAGTACAGTGCACCGCTTTGTGGCCGCACGCAGACAGGCAGGCAGCGGGCTGCGCAAGGCCACCATGCCTGTGGAATACTGCCTTGGCCTCACTGTGCTGTTGCTGGGCCTTGGCACGCCTGTGGCCCTGGCCGGCATGCTGCTCGGGCTGTGCGGCATGCGCACCAAGACCTTCTGTGTGGCTGCCGTGCCTGTGCTCTTTGCCAGGGCAGCCGCGCTGGGTCTTGCCACTGTCGAGGCAGGCATGCTGACCCTTGCCCTGCTCATGCTGCTTGGCACAGTGCTTGGGGCAGGCATGCTCTACTGGGTGGCTGTGCTGTGGAAAAAGCGCCGGGCGCTCGACGCAGAGGAAGACGCTCAGGCAGGCCAGGCCTGCCTGGATGCCTCCGAGCAGCAGCGCCAGACAAGCAGGGCCCAGGCTGCCGAGGCCAGACGTGCAGACCTGCTGCGCCTTGATGACCTGCCTCATGATGCCCCTGCCAGTGCCCCTGCCGGGGACAGCCTGGCTGTGAGCTCGCAAAGCCTTGTGGTCTGCGTGCCTGAAGAGGACATGGAAGGCAGCGAGGAGGCTGCAGCCCTGGTGGCAGAGGCTGCCAGAAGCCTTGAGCTGCGCGTCATCACCTGCCGCATGACCGGAGCCCGCAGCACGGCCGAGAACGTGACCATTCTGGGCGGCTTTCGCGATGTGCA
>CASEWR010000130.1 GCA_949291675.1 uncultured Desulfovibrio sp.
GGCCGTGACGTATGGACTTCTCCCGCGCGGATGCTTTGTTAATGGCGTCCAGGGGCAGGGCTGCTTCAATGAGTTTCTTTGCATGGGGCTTCATTTTGGGCCTCGTACACCCGCTCAGCTCTCTGCAGCAGAGCCTTCACATTGAAGGTTGTACTTTCAACTGTGAAGTCAGGCGGGTTGACAAATGGTTTTTGCAAGTACACCACCCGGGTACGAGGTCTGCTGTCCTCAAAATCCACCTCCACCAGAGCGAGGTAAAACTGCTCAGGCTTGTTGAGCGCAGTGAGTATTTCGTTCCTCGACACTGTGACAGTGGCTGCCCCGGCGGTTCGTCCCTTCACTTCAATGAACCGCAACCCGGGCTGTCCCCTGCACGCGGCATCAGGAACCTGAGATTCAATGTCGTAGCCGCACTTTTCGGCACTGACGTCGCGGGGCTGACAGCCCTGTGCCCTTTCGGCTGCCATGACAGCCTGCATGGCAGCAAGCTCCACAGCCCTGCGGGCTGCAGGATCAGGCTGTGCAGCGTCATCAGTTTTCCCTGTCAGCCTGGCCAGCAAACCGGCAGGAATGACCAGGGCACCACCCAGCACCACAGGGGCAGGGCAGCAATCTTCTTCTCTGCCTCAAGTTCTGCGAGACGAACCTGCAGGCGCTCGGCGAGCTCGTCAGCGCGCCGCTGTGCCTGCAGGGAATTGAGCCTTGCATTGCGCTTGCCGGCACTCTCCGCTTCTTTGAGCTCGCCGGCCTTGTAGTCCCAGTACTGGATTTCCGCGGTCAGACGCTGTCTGACTGCCAGGGCCGTTTTTGCAATCAGCGCTTCCCGGCTGGTTCGCACCTCCTTTAGATGTTCAGGGATGAGACGGGTGACTGCATAGCTGATGGCATGGCGTTCGACATCGCGGGTCAGCCAGATCTGGTTTGCCACATATGCCAGAACTGCCTGCTGTTCCTCACTGTCTGCAGGCCGGTAGTCCAGATAGGGGGCATAGCCGCCGCTGCGGGCTTCCCCTGCCTCATCAAGCTCCACATAGTGGAGACGCCTGGAGATGATGCGCTTTTCCCCGTCTGGGAGAAGCACACCATCCTGGATGGAATGCTGAATGGCAAAGAGCAGGCGGGCCTTGTCACCAGGGTCACTGGTATCAACAAGGACAGCGCCGCGTCTGAGCACGTCTGCCGAGCGCTCAAGCAGCACAGCAAGCACAGCCTCAAGCAATGGATGGCCAGGGCAGACCAGTGCTGCTTCAAGACCTCCACGGATGGTGCAGTACTGCTTGTCAAAGCAGATGCGCTCATAGCGCTGCAGAACAGGCTCATGACTGCCATTTTGCATGTCACGGCTGCGCACAACAGCCGGGACATGGGTGATTTCATAGCGTCCGGCCTCTCTGGGCAGCATCCTGCCGCCCAGACTTTTAAAGGCCTCCTTGAAGAATGCTTCTATGAAGTGGGGCTGAAGCCGCCTGGCCTCCGCCTTTTCCATGTCCTCACGGACACGGGCCACGGTCTTTGCATCAAGGATGTCATCAGTAAGCGCATGCTCCTTGATGAGTTTGATGAGCTCATCCTCACAGAACGCCTTGTCGATGGTCTCGGCAAGCGTCTTTCGGACAGGCTCCTCATTGCCGTGCCTGATGGCCTCAATGAGCAGCTCGCGCAGGGGGAGGTTGTCAAAGGAGACCTTGCCAAGGACGTCAAAGACCTTACCGCCAAGCGCAGCCTTTTCCTTTTCCAGCTTCTCGAACAGGCGCTGAAAGACCTGTCCCTCACGTGTCTCAGAGGCAACCAGGTTCCACAGCCAGCAGGGTTTTTCCTGGCCGATACGATGGATGCGTCCGAAGCGCTGCTCAATCCTGTTGGGATTCCAGGGCAGGTCATAGTTGACCATGAGGTGGGCGCGTTGCAGATTGAGGCCTTCACCCGCTGCGTCGGTTGCCACCAGGACCAGGACCTTCCTGTCCTGCCTGAAGCGTTCCTCGACGCTGCGCCGCTCATCACGCCGGACTGAGCCGTCTATGCGGACAACAGCCTCGGCATCGCCCAGCAGCGTGCCTATGCGGCTGACCAGATAGGTGAGGGTGTCCCTGTGCTCTGTGAAGATGATGAGCTTCTCACGCTGGCCAGCCGCGTCATACATGCACTCGTCATCCTGCAGAAGCCGTGCCAGCTCCTCCCATTTGCGGTCCCTGCCGCTGGAGCGCACGGCATCCGCCATGGTCTCCAGCGTGTGCAGGGTGACAATTTCCGCCTCCAGCTCCTGGATGGTGGAGGATGCGCTGGCACTGTCAGCCAGAAGCTCTTCAACACGCTCGCGCTCGTCAGCAGACAGCTCGTCGTCGGCTTCGTAGTCGGCCACACAGTCGGCCTCACAGCCAGCCTGCAGGAGCTGCCTGGCTTCATCTCTGTGCAGTCCAAGTCTTTCTTCATGCAGCCTGGCTTCCAGGCGTTCCCTGCGACGATGCAGGGACTGACAGATGGCCTCAGGCGAGGACGCAAGTCTGCGCTGCAGGACTGTGAGGGCAAAGCCCACAGTTGTGCGCCGTCCACCTGCCAGCCTGTCAGCACGGTTGAACTCGGTCTGGACATAGGCTGTAACAGCTTCATAGAGCTCAGCTTCCGGCCCGGAGAGACTGTAGTTGACTGTGACAGCATGGCGCTCAGGGAAGAGGGGCGTGCCGTCAAACCTGACCAGCTCTTCCTTGACCAGGCGGCGCATGACATCCGAGGTCCTGATGGTGAGAGCCCCGGTTCTGGCCACACCTCCGAATCTGTCCTGGTCAAGCAGGGAGAGGAAGAGCTGAAAATCCTCATCCTTGCCATTGTGCGGTGTTGCTGTGAGCAGCAGCAGATGGCGGGTGCAGCCGGAGAGCAGCCTGCCCAGGGAAAAACGCTTTGTAGTGTGGACCTCACCGCCCCAGACGGTTGCAGAGAGCTTGTGAGCCTCGTCGAAGATAACCAGATCGTACGGGCAGACAGCAAGCTTTGCCTGCAGCGCGTCATTGCGGGCCAGCTTGTCCAGCCTGGCAATGCCAAGACTGACTTCCTCAAAGGCATTGCCAGTGGCAGCGGCAGCAAGTCGCTCATTGCTCAGGATCTCAAAGTGCAGGTGGAACTTGCGAAAAAGCTCTTCCTGCCACTGTTCCACAAGCCCGCCAGGGCTGACAATGAGGCAGCGGCGCAGATCTCCGCGGGCAACCAGCTCCTTGATGAGCAGGCCGGCCATGATGGTCTTGCCTGCGCCGGGATCGTCCGCAAGGACAAAACGCAGTGGTATCCTGGTCAGTAACTCCCCGTACACAGCTGTAATCTGATGGGGGAGAGGTTCGACTGAGGAGGTATGGATGGCAAGATAGGGGTCAAAGAGCCAGGCGTTCTGGATGCGCCTGGCTTCGGAGATCAGGCGAAACTGCTCGCCGTCCGCATCAAAGCTCCAGGGAAGGGCAGCACTGGCAAGAGACAGTGTCGCCTCGTCCTGCCTGTACAACAGCCTGCTGCCCGTCCTGCCGGCGCTGTTCTTGTAGGCTATCTCAAGCACGGCGTTGCCAAACCATTCTACAGAGAGAATGGTGACGGCCCGGGCCTCAATACCCTCAATGCTGCTTCCAGCCGCTATGTTCTCAAGCCTGAGCAATGAGCCTCCATCAGGAAGTGGCGTCTTGTTGTACCTGACTGCCACCCCCGGCAGGAGTATGAGTTCCTCGTTGACCGGGCTTTGTTTCTGGCTTACAAACCATAGTGTTCACAAACAGTACTACGGTGGCAGTCAGGTACACTTTGGCGGCAGGCCCGAAGACATGCGCTGTGCGCCAGGTGGCCCGGACCTGTCCAGGCAGAAGGTGGCTGAGAGCCAGCATAACAACCTGAGCCTGGGAAGACTGCCCGAAGCAGCGGCTGTCCGGCAATGGCTCCCGGCTCACAGACACCCTTGCCACAGATGGCAGCGTCGCAGATCTTCTGCGGGCAAGCAGCTCCCTGATGAGCAGGCCGGCCATGAAGGGGCAGGCACGAGAAATCACGGCGCGAAACGCTGGAGCTGCGAAAGGGCGTGCGGAGTCCGACCGAAAAAGGGTCATTTCCCAAAAAAAGCAGGTGACAATCTTGCCGGTTGTTACTACTCTTTTTTAACCGTATCCCCCGGAGATGCCCCATGGATGGAATTGCTTTTCGGGATTGAAGAAGAACGCCTTAAGGACCTTGCCACCAGGGCTGAGGGTGTTCACTCATCTAATCCTTCTATTTTTCAAGGTCTTCTTCCGAAGGCCTTTGGACCTTGTCTTTGTTTGGAGGCGCACAATGTCCGACACTCTTCCTTTTGATAGCCGGGACATTGCCGCATATATCGCACAGCAATGCCGGAAAAAAGATATTGGGTACAACAATACCAAAATTCAAAAGTTGCTGTATTGTGTGTACGGCGTGATGCTCGCATGGAAAGACGTGAGGGTCTGCGATGAGTATCCTCGCGCATGGACCTATGGCCCCGTCTTCCCCAAAGTCTTCAAGTGGATCTACAAGGGCAGGGAAATTGCTGATTACTCTGCAACTGTAGAGCAGAACCAGGAAGATTTGACAGCCTTGAAAACAGCTGTTCGCAGAGTAATTGAAGTGTTTGGTCCTCTTTCTGCATCTTCCCTGTCTGGGTGGACCCATCAAGATGGCTCTCCATGGTGGAAGGTCATGAAAGGTGAAGAGGCAGCCAGTTGGAACAGCTTTATCCCCGATGATTATATCAAAACGTATTTCAAGGAGCGCGTCCTTGCAAAATGATGAATCTCTTGATTTTACCGGGGAAGTTGAGGCCCTGCGAAGTAAGCCCCAAGCGCATCCTTCTGGTGAAGCGGATGATGCCGCTGACTTTGAGAAACAGCTAAAGGCGTTGCAGTTAGGAGAATTCTGACAAGTAGTTTCTAGAAGACTCTGAAAGGCTCTGGAAAACGCATAAAAGAGCAATGATTACACAGTGTTTAGAGTATAAATAAGTCTGAAAGAGTCTATAGACATCCAAAAAGAAAGGGGGTAGCTATTGGGGAACGCAAGAAATCCTCTGCAACAGATGTGAAGGAGATACCCCATGCCCCTGACAGACGTCTTTTGTCGATCCGTGAAGCCTGCGGAGAAGGCACGCAAGTATTTCGATGCGCACGGCTTGTTTCTGTATGTGACTCCCCAGGGCGGGAAGCTCTGGCGGCTGAAATTCCGCCTGCAGGCCAAGGAAAGGCTGCTGGCCCTGGGGAAGTACCCTGATGTCAGCCTGAAGCGTGCCAGAGAACTGAGAGACGATGCGCGGAAACTCGTTGCCGAGGGTACGGACCCTTTGCAGCACAGGAAGGAAATTGAACGGGAGCGCAAGGAAGCAGAGCAGGCCCGGACTGTCACCTTTGGCAAGGTGGCTGCCGAGTGGCTGGAGC
>CASEWR010000131.1 GCA_949291675.1 uncultured Desulfovibrio sp.
TGAGGCCTCGCAGGTCACCCCCGACACCCTGCCCTCCCTGGCCCGGGCCATGCACTGCGAGGACGCCATTGTCTTCACGGACAGTGCTGCCAGGGCAGCAGACCTTGCTGAGTGTGCTGCAAAAAGCGGCACCCTGCACTACCTTGTTCCTGTCAGGGTCACGGACAAGCTGCTGCGCCGTCTTGATCTGGACCGCAGCAGTCCTGACCGCACTGCCCCTGATGCCATGCCGGGAACAAATGCTGCCGTACACGAGGCGCTTGTCTGCAGACTTGATCGCGACGCAGAGCGCCAGTACTTCTATGCCCTTGCAAGCCCTGCTCGTTCTCATGCTGCTGAAACTGCCAGGCAGGATGCAGCGGCAGACGCCCCTGAGAAGGGCGGCAGGAAGGGGCGCAAGCGCGGCAAAGTGGGTAAGGACAGCAAGGATGGCAAGGATGGCGGCAGGGACAGCCAGGGCCTTGTGCTCTTTCGCTCTGACCTTGACCTGGCTGCGGACTGCGTTTTCCGTGCCCGCAGGGCAGCATACCTGCTTGAGCTTGTGCTGCGCCAGTCATACCCTGCCGGAGGCTGCTCTGACACAGCCCTGCCCGCTGCGAAAGATCAGGGAGCACTGTTCTCCTTTCTCTGCTGCCTTGTCACCAGCAGGCTGCTGCAGCAGACGTCGGCCCTGGGCCTGCTTGCAGGCATGACCTTCGGAGAGATTGTGGATATTCTCGGTCGTGTGCAGCGCTCTGCTGCCGCTGATACTGTCTCTTTCCCGCTGCCGGACGACGGCTGCTGGCTTGGGCTTGACCAGGAAGCCTGCACGGTTTTGCAGACACTGGGTCTGCTGCAACGCTGAACCCTGCCCTGCTTCCTGCCCCTGTTCCGCATCCCTTCCGCATCACAAGCCCGGACAGTCCCTGTGCTGCTCAGCATAATTTTTGCATTTCAGCCCGCATGACGTTTCAGGAGAGCGGGGGAAGGCCTTCCTTCTTCCCGTGCCCACGGAGCCTCTATGTCATTCAGCTTCTTCACCCAGACACGCCATCTCCTTCTTCCTGCCGCCCTTGCTGTTGCCCTTGCTGCCCCCCTGCCTGACTTTGGCACAGCACCTGCGCATGCTGCCCAGGCAACAGACAGCCAGGCAGCACAGCCAGTCTCGTCAGATGAGGACGAAGCCGTCCTGAAGAGGGTCCAGCAGGCTCTGGATGTGCAGGACTACCGCACGGCAGTGGACCTGCTCACGCCCCTGGCCAACAGGAAGAATGCCGAGGCTGCCTATGTGCTCGGTCGCCTTGTCCAGACAGGTCAGGGCATTCGCAAAAGCCGCACCAGGGCTGCCCAGTACTTCAAGATTGCCGCACAACAGGGTGATGCCAGGGGACAGAATGCCTACGGAGAGGCCCTGGCCACGGGGGAAGGTGTCAGGCGCAACTTCCTGGAGGCCTCACGCTGGTTCACCAGGGCTGCAGAGCAGGGGCTTGCCACTGCCCAGTTCAACCTTGCCTATCTCTATGCCCAGGGCAGAGGTGTGAAGCGCAGCGAGGCCAAGGCCATAGACTGGTACACCAGGGCTGCCAATCAGGGCATGGCCGAGGCTCAGTACAGCCTGGGCTGGATCTACATGAACTCAAAGGGCGAGTTCCAGGATGACACCAAGGCTGTGCACTGGCTGGAAAAGGCAGCGGAACAGGACTATGTCAAAGCCCAGAACAATCTCGCCTTCATGTATACCCAGGGACGCGGCTATGCCCGTGACTATGGCAAGGCCCTCATGTGGTATCAGAAGGCCGCAGACCAGGGGTATGGCCCTGCCCAGTACAATATGGGTTTCTGCTACGAGCAGGGCCTGGGCGTGACCCAGGACTATGCCAGGGCTGTGGAATGGTATCGCAAGGCTGCAGAGAACAATGACGCAGCTGCCCAGTACAGCCTGGGCCTTATGTACGAACAGGGCACAGGCGTGCCCCTGAACATGACCGAAGCCCAGCGCTGGTACACCCTTGCCGCTGACAATGGCGACCTGGAGGCCAAAAAAGCCCTGCGCGATCTCAAGCGCAACAAGAACAGGAAGTAGCGAACGAAGCGGGAACGGACGCAGCAGCCGCAAGGCCTTCAAGGGCCAGGGCAGCCGCAAACCCCGAGACCGGAAGCTGCCAGTGGGCTGCCAGCGAGCTGCCAGGAACTGCCCGGTGACTGCATGGAAGCTGCCGGAAACTGCCGGAAGCTGACCGGGACTGTCTGCAAGGCTAGCTGTTTCTGGCTGCCAGGGCTGCACGCACTGCAGCAAAGGCGCTGTCTGCAGGCATGTCCATGCCTGTCCACAGCTTAAACGACGCTCTGGCCTGTTCCACAAACATGGCCACACCACTTTGTATCTGCCAGCCGGCTGCCTCTGCTTCACGAAGGAAGCGGGTCTTTTCCGGCGTGTAGACAATGTCATAGGCAAGGCCCTGGCCCTTGAAGGCCGAATAGGGCGTGAGGGCCTCGCGCTCGCCCTTCATGCCAAGACTGGTGGCATTGATGATGAGGTCTGCTGCGATCTTCTCGCGCTCTTCCCAGGGGCAGCAGGCAATGCCGAACTCGTCTGCCAGGGCGTTGGCCCTGGCAGCACTTCTGTTGGCAATGGTAATGGCAGGCACCTGCATTTCCTGCAGGGCACAGATCACAGCCCTGGACACGCCCCCTGCACCAAGGATCAGGGCATGGGAAAACTGCTTGCCCTGAAGGGGCGCCATAAAGCCTGTGACATCGGTATTCTCGCCAAGCAGACGCCCGTCGCGCCAGTAGAGGGTATTGATGGCCCCAAGGCGCCTGGCACGCTCGCTTGCCGCATCCACCAGCTCCAGGGCAGCGACCTTGTGCGGCAGAGTGATATTGCAGCCTGCATAGGGGACAGTACGAAACTCGGCAAAGAAGGCAGCAAGCTCATCAGGCTGTACTTCCCTGGCAGCATAGCTTCCCTCCAGGCCGCATTGGTGCAGCGCCTGATTGTGGATGAGCGGACTGAGACTGTGTGCAATGGGTGTACCTATGACGAAGAACTGCTTTGCCATGCCGTGCGCCTCCCCTGAAACAATGCCTGTGTGTTCTGCCCGAAACAAGACAGTCTGCACGCGCAGACGGATGCTGCAGACGGGCAGGTTTGCTGACTGGTCTCTGTACCTGGCCACTGTGACCGGCCTTTCTGACTGGCCTTTCTGACTGGTCTTTCTGACTTGTCTTTGGGCACGGCAACTATAGTGTGCTCCTTGTCCAAGTCAACAAATTCGCCTACAACGCCCCGCAGAGGTGTGCTGCAGCAGACTGCATGTCTGTCTCTTGATCTGCAGCTTTGTCTGCAACTTTGTCTGCAATTCTGTCTGCACCTCTTCTGCCCGGTCCCCTTGCAGCTTCATGCAGCCGCACACGCACAGCCGGGCCTGTTGTGTCACGGGCAGCCCCCTGCCCTGTTTTCTCCTGCGCAGGAACAAGGTCTCCTGCATGCAGGCAACACTTTTTCAGACGCCATCCCCCCATGGACAGCAAGACTTCCCCCACCACGCTGCAGGCAGCCCGCGTCGGCTTTGGCAGAGCCCTGCCCATTATGCTCGGCTATGCCCCTGTGGCCTTTGCCTTTGGTGTGCTGGCTACCCAGAGCGGCATGCCCATCTGGCTTGCCACGGCAACCTCCATTCTCATGTTTGCCGGCTCAGGTCAGTTCATCACCATTTCCCTCTGGTTCTCAGGCGCAGGCCTGCTTTCCACTGCCACAGCAGTCTTTGTCACCAATTTGCGCTATGTGCTCATGGCTGTGGCCCTGGCCCCCCATGTGCGCCCCCTGCGGGGCCTTGCCCGCCTTATCTATGGCTGGCAGATAACCGATGAGCTCTTTGCCGTGCACATCACAGCCTTTCAGCAGGGCTGGGAACTCAATAAGACGGCCATCTTCACAGCCACCACCCTGGCACAGTGCTCCTGGGTGCTGGGCACGCTGGCAGGCGCCCTGTGCGGCAGCATGGTGAGCGATGTGCGCCCATTAGGCCTGGACTATGCCTTGTGCGGCATGTTCATTGCCCTGCTCATCCCCCAGTGCACGGACAGACTGCACATCCTGGCTGCCATTCTGGCTGCCTTCTTCTCCGTGACCCTGCGCATGGCAGGCCTTGACCAGTGGAACGTGGTGCTGGGCACCATCATCTCGGCCACCCTGTGCACCATCATCGAGCACAATATGCCTGGTAGCCACCAGCCTGCAGACAAGGATGCGGTGGCACAGGCTGAGGCAAAGACTGAGGCAAAAACTGAGGCACAGGCTGATGCCGGGACCGGGCAGGAGGTGCAGGCATGACTCCCACTGACCTCACACCCATGCTGCTCTGTGTGGGCGTCTGCTTCCTGGCCACAGTGCTGCCCCGTATCCTGCCCCTCTATGCCTTTTCCAGGGACCTGCCAAAGGCCCTCAAGACCTGGCTCAACTACATTCCCGCAGCTGTCATGGCAGCCTTAGTGGCCCCTGACCTGCTCTTCTACGGGGGCAGCCTCAACTTCAATCCCGCAGACAATCTCTTTTTTGTGGCAGGCATAGCCAGCATGCTCTTTGCTGTCATCTCCAAAAACTTCTTTGCCACCATTATCTTTGCCATGGCCTTTGTGGCAGCCATGCGCTTCTTCGGCCTCTACGTGTAAGGCAATGGCCTGAAGCAGACAGTGTCTGCTGCTCACAAAAAAGGTGCACGAGTGTTCGTGCACCTTTTTTGTGTCCTGTGTCTGCCTGCCAGGTACAGTTGCCTGCCGCCTAGACCTTCTTTGTGTGATAGGGAATGCGCTTGATCAGACGCACTCTGGGCGTGCATTCAATGCGGTAGTACTGATTCTGGGGCACAAACATATAGGGAATGTCTTCCATGCGCTGATGCATGAACATGGAAAGGATGACGCGATTGATGGCCTGGTGGCCCACAATGCAGGTGGGCGCGCCGGCAGAGAGAAAGAGGGCCCTGCGCAGGCCGCGCAGGACGCGCTGCATGACCATGGCATAGCTCTCGCCCCCGGGATAGCAGAAGTTGAACTTGTCTGCATTGCGGCCCTGGGTGACCTCGGGCATGGTCTCGCGGATTTCCGCATAGCGCATGTTCTCGCAGATGCCGGCATTGAGCTCGTCGAACTCGGACATGGCATAGACATGCACATGGGGCCTGGTCTTTATCAGCATGGCAGCTGTCTCAGCGGAGCGGCGCCTGGTTGAGGTGAAGATATAGTCGATGCGGGTGTCCTTCATGTGCTCAGCGAGCATGGCAGCCTGGCTGCGGCCGCGCTCGGAAAGCAGGGGATCGCCGCCAATGCGCCCTTCGGCATTGAATTCGGTCTGACCGTGGCGCACGAGATAGAGCTCACGGGCCCAGGTGGTGACAATGAGCTCGCGGATGGCAGGATAGTAGGCATTGCCCTCCATGGGCTTCTCACCCATGATGCGGTTGGCCATGGTATCCACGCACAGGTAGTACTTTTCGCCGTTCAGATGCTCGTAAATGGACGCATAATAGGCAATGCGGGCCTTGAAGCTCTCCACGGCATCTTCCTCTGAGTAGGAGGCATACTCGGGGAGCAGGGCCTTGCGGCGTATGCAGGCCTCACGCAGCACAGGGTCCTCATTGAGGCATTCAATGAAGAGCAGCGGATGGTCGCTCAGCGTTTCCTCAAGCAGCTTTCTGCGTTTGCGGCTGCCGTTGGTGGCGTCAAGCACTGCCACATCGCCCCCTTCGGCAAGGAATTTCCTTGCTTCCTGCATATTGGCCAGGGCAATACGCTCGCGGATTTCCCTGCCCTCGGCATTGTCCGGAGCATACCAGGACGACTCGGTGGAGGCAGGGCCAGCCAGCTTTCTGCGCAGTTCGCCATTGTTGAAGATGGCACAGTTGATACCCTCTTCCACAAAGTCATCGCGTATCCTTCTGGCCAGGGTCGATTTACCGCTGGCAGGAAGGCCGACCATGGCAATATAGAGCTTGCTCATACTACAATCCTGTCCCGGGGGACGTACAAAGCACGTTCAAAACAAAGGGGCCCTCTGTCGAACCTGACAGAAGACCCCGTGTACAAAACTGTCCCTGCCCCTGCTAGCGCACAGTGAGCTTCAGGAACTTCTTCTTGCCGAAGCGGATGACGTAGCTGCCGGCCTTCAGGGGCGTCTTGTCGTCCTTCGTCTGCACGCCGTCAATGTAGAAGCCGCCTTCAGCAATCTTGCGTCTGGCTTCGCTGCGGCTCTTGGCAAGACCGAAGTCAGCCAGAATGGAGACAGGATCGCTTGCTGCGCCCTCTTCCACTTCACCGCTCGGGGCATCTGCAGGCACGCCGCCGTCGGCAAAGACGGCATTGAAGTCAGCCTGGGCGTCATCAGCGGCCTTTTCACTGTGGAATCTGGCCACAAATTCATGGGCCAGAGCTTCCTTGGCCTTCTTGGGATGGAGGCTACCGTCGGCAACAGCCTGCTTGAGCGCTGCAATCTCGTCCATGGATTTGGCAGAGAGCAGCTCGTAATAGGTCCACATGAGGTCATCGGAGACACTCATGGTCTTGCCGAAGATCTCTGAGGGAGCCTCGTCAATGCCGATGTAGTTTTTATAGGACTTGCTCATCTTGCGCACGCCGTCCAGGCCCACCAGCAGGGGCACAGTGAGGATGCACTGCGGCTCCATGCCGTAATGGGACTGCAGGTTGCGGCCCACAAGCAGGTTGAACTTCTGATCCGTGCCGCCCATTTCCACGTCTGTCTTCAGGGCAACGCTGTCATAGCCCTGGCAGAGGGGATAGAGGAATTCGTGGATGGCAATGGGGGTGTTCTCGCGGAAGCGCTTGGAGAAGTCATCGCGCTCCATGATGCGGGCAACGGTGTAGCTCGAAGCCAGACGGATGAAGTCTGCAGCATTCATCTGACCGAGCCAGTGGGAGTTGAACTCCACCACGGTCTTTTCAGGATCCAGGATTTTGAAGACCTGCCTTTTGTAGGTCTCGGCATTGGCAATGACCTGCTCTTCGGTGAGCGGAGGCCTGGTCTCGGACCTGCCGGAGGGGTCACCAATGCGGCCTGTGAAGTCGCCGATGAGGAAGATCACCGTGTGGCCCAGATCCTGGAAGTGGCGCATTTTCTGCATGATGACAGTGTGGCCCAGATGCAGATCAGGGGCTGTGGGGTCAAATCCGACCTTGACGCGCAGGGGCGTGCCCTTCGCCAGCTTCTTGCGAAGTTCGCCCTCGTCGATGATTTCGGCAGCACCCCGCCTGATGAGGGCCATTTGAGAGTCAATATCCTGCATCAATGCTTCTCCTTGGAAAAAATATTTTCGGGTGCAGACAGCTGGCCTGCACCCTCTAACCAGACAGCATACCTTGCTCTTTCAGCAATTGCAAACAGCCGCCTTGCAGTTTTCACACGGCATGCGAAAAATTCTTCATGTATTTCAGCACCTTGATGGCACTGCCCTGCTGCAGTTTCAGGACTGCGCTGCTGTGCCCGAAGGCTGGCCCTTCTTGTGCAGGGTCTCGCACTCGCCAAAGAGCACAAGCTCAATCCAGTCATAGCCAAAGGCCAGGGCTGCCTCATCGTCTGCCATGATGGCCTTCTGGCGCTCTTCGTCCACCTCAACGCGCCGGAAAAGCTGCATCCTTGTGATGAACTCACGGAATCTGTCCAGCTGATAGAGGCAGAGCAGGGCCATATTGCCCATCTTGTCGCTGATGGGGGAGCCTGAGGCAGTAATCATGGCTCCGAGACGCATGTAGCGGTCATTGGAGGCATTGTACGAGCCAAGGCCCTCGTGTTCGAGCCATTCCCTGGCAGTCCAGTCGCGCCCTGCCCCGTCAAAGCCGTGGCAGTGCGGCTCCTGCACCAGGTAGAAGGTCTCGCTCACCCCGTGACGGGCCACCTGGGTACCGCGCCCAAGGGGGTAGCTGCGACAGGCACTGGGCCTGTCCTCGTAGACATGACAGCCTGCAGGGGTCACAAAGGGACAGGTCTCGTCAGGGTCCTTGAGCATGCTCAGCATCACAATGGGCAGACCGGAGTCCGGAAAGCTCCTGATTTTGGCAAAATTGTCCAGGAAGGCATCCGAAGCCATGCCCAGCCTGCGACACAAACGCATCACATCATAGGGCGTGAGCGGCAGGGTGAGCTGGCGACAGCAGCGGTTGAAACAGGGCATGTCCGGATTGCATTCAAAACAGAAGGTCTGGTCTTCACCCACTGTGGGCAGCGAATCCAGCCAGTCCTGAGCCTTTTTCTCGTCGAGCAGGGTATCCTTGCCGCTCATAACTACTCCTAACAAACAGCTGCAAACAGCTTCTTACAGCTTCTTACAGCTTCAAACAGCTTCTTGCTGTGCCGTGCAGCGCCTGACAGCAGGCTGCAACTGCACGCTCCATATGCGGAAAAAAGGCGCCTGGGCGCCTTTTTTCGTCTCATTCTCGTGCGCCTGCCACTATGACACTGTGACAGGGGCTGTGCTGCCCGCACAAGCGGGCATGCATGAAATGTCCGGCCGTCTGCTGATCGTGATGAAGATCTGTGAAGATCCTTGGTGATCTTCGATGAGCCTTGATGATCCTCGATGGTGATCTGAGATGGCCTGAGAGAGTTTTAGATGACCTTGTTGAGCGTGTACTCGATAATGCCTTCAGCGCCGGCTTCCTTCAGTCTGGGAATGAGGTCACGCACAATGTCGGTGCGCACCACGGTTTCCACAGAAAGCCAGGTGCCGTTCTGCAGGGGAGACACAGTGGGGGAGTTCAGGGCAGGCAGCATGGCCTCCACGCTGGCAAGGTTCTCTTTCGCCACGTTCATCTTGATGGCAACCAGACTCTCGGCACGCAGGGCTCCTTCGAGCAGAAGCTGCAGCTGCTCAATCTTGCGGCGCTTGACCGGGTCTTCCCAGGCCTTCTTGTTGGCCACCAGCACGGGGTTGGAGCACATGACCTCGTCAATGATGCGCAGGCCGTGGGCACGGATGGTGGTGCCGGTCTCGGTCACTTCCACTATGCCGTCAGCAAGGCCTTCCACGACCTTGGCTTCGGTTGCACCCCAGGAATAGAAGATGTTCACATCCACGCCCTTTTCCGTGAAGTAGCGCTCGGTGAGGTGCTGCACTTCTGTGGCAATGCGCTTGCCAGCCAGGTCAGCGGCAGACTGATAGGGGCTGTCGCCGGCAACAGCCAGCACCCAGCGGCTCTGACGCAGGGAGTTCTTGGAGTAGACAAGGTCACAGACCTGCACGACCTCTTCCTCAAGCTCCATTTCTCTGAGCCAGTCGCGGGCGGAGATACCGGCATCCAGGATGCCAGCTGCCACATACCCGCCGATTTCCTGCACACGGCACAGGCTGAGCACCATCTCGCTGTCATTGACTTCAGGGAAGTAGTTGCGCTCGTGCTTGTAGATCTTCCAGCCTGCGCGGGCGAAAAGATCTTCTGTGGCTCCTTCCAGGGAGCCCTTGGGCACGCCGAACTTGAGAATGGGATTTTTCTTGCTCATATTTCCCCCGAAAATGAACGTAGTATGAACCTGGTATGAACGTAGCGCTACTTGTAGACTTTTTCCGGATCAAAGACCTGCTCGGAACAGATGCTCTCGCCTGTTTCGTCCCACTTGCGGTAGAAACAGGAGCGTCTGCCTGTATGGCAGGCTGCGCCGCCAATCTGGGTGACTGAGAGGAGAATGGTGTCCTGATCGCAGTCAATGCGGATGGAATGCACCTTCTGCACATTGCCGCTGCTTTCTCCCTTATGCCAGAGCTTCTGGCGCGATCTGCTCCAGTAATGAGCTTCGCCAGTCTCCACAGTCTTCTGCCAGGCAGTTTCGTTCATATACGCCAGCATGAGCACTTCGCCGTCTTCGGCGTCCTGCACAATGGCCGGAACAAGACCCTTGGAAAAATCGGGAACAAAGCTGGGTTGCTGCATGAAGTCCTCCTCAAATAGTGCATGCTGCTGCATGGCCGTACAGCCCTCTGACGAGTCTGGTTGCCCGTCATAACCTGACACGTGACAGTTCAGTGTCAGGGGCCTGGCGGCGGAAGGAAAACTAAACTCAAATCCGGCCAGTGGCAAGAAGCATTCCTGTGACAAACGTTACAGTCTGAGTATGGTTTCTGACGCCCGAAGAAGAGAGAGGGAGCTACAGGCAGGGCACCATGTAGAAGGGGAGATAGGTGATACCGCCATCTTCCCGATACTCTTTTCCATGAACAACATATGCCGTTCCAAGGCGCTTCGGAAACCTGGCAATCATCTTTTTCAGGGAGGAGAGGGTGTAGTTTTTGCCTGACTTCACCTCTATGGGAGAGATAGCATGCTTCCCATCTCTTGTTCTGGCAGGGATGAGAAAATCAATTTCCATGCGTTGCGCAGCATCTTCACGAGAGGAACGGGAGTAGAAGAACAATTTGTGCCCTGCAGCGACAAGCATCTGTGCGACGATGTTCTCGACCAGCATTCCCTTGTTGATGGTAAGATCATGAAAAAGCAGCTGAGGATGCAATCCTTCTTCCATAATAGTTTTTTCTTCAAAGGTGTGACTGAGCAACAGTCCGGTATCTGCCATGTAACACTTGAGAGTCAGAAAATCACTCTTCAGTTTGAGCCCTATATCAGGTTCTGTACTGTTGAAACACAAGTTAGCCACCATGGCATCTTCAAGCCATAAGAGAGCTTCTTCATAGTCTCTGAAACGAGCCTCTTTCTTCAGGGAGGCAAGTCGAAACTTTTTTTCGTGCCGCGAAAGCTGTCCCGGGATACTTTCAAAGATACCGCTCACCTTGCTTTCATACCCTCTGGCAAACTTGGCAATGTCCTGTCGGTACAGCTCCAGAATGCCGCGCTTGATTGTATCGACCTGAAGGAAATCCCTCTCTTGCACAAAAGCATCCACAGCCTGAGGCATGCCGCCTACAATCATGTACTGACGAAACAATTCCATAGCCTTCCGATGCAACAGCGAATGCAGGGGCATATGGGTTTCATACGAGGCGCGTATCTGTGGCATGAGCATATCACTGTCCATGGCCCAGAGAAATTCCTCAAAGTCCATGGGATACATCTTCAGGTGTTGTTCCTCAGAGGGGATGAGGATATCCTGGACATTTCTTTTAATCGACATCAGGGAACCGGTTTCCAGATAGTCAAAACGTCCGTCTTCCACCAGGTACTTGAGAGCAGCCCGGGCTTTTGGAAAAAGCTGAACTTCGTCAAAGATGATGAGAGATTCCCTTTTGAAAAGCTGTACGTTGTAGTATGTCGAGAGAAACGAGAAGAATGTATCGAGATCATGCAGCGTGTTCTCGAAAAGTTCCCTGATTTCACGTGGGGCAAGACCAAAATCAATGAAGATATGGGAGCGGTACTCCCTGGCAAATTCCCTTGCTAAATAGCTCTTGCCCACGCGCCTCGCACCATCAATGAGAAGCGCCGTTCTCCCGCCTTCGCTCTTCCATTTCCGCAGCTGTTCCAGTAGAGCACGCCTCACTTCAACCTCCTGAAATCTGTTTCCTTTTACTTTTCACATCCTCAAATTATCACGTTTTCAAGATTTTTATAAGCAATAATTTACACGATTTCAAGATTTTTCAAAGAACACTGCGGCCCCACAGAATGACGATCCTGCTCCTGACAGCACGCTGAGCAGAGGAAAAACCAAAAAATTCAAAAAGATACGCCCGCTTTTCCTGCCACTGAGACTCCGATACCTGCCCTCTGCGCCGAGCACTTGAGGAGGGGCTTCCTGCGCAATCTTCGTTTTTTGGACAGAATTTTGTGCAATGATTACAGCAAGTTCACGATTTCAAGATTTTTCAGTGTGCAAATTCCCACGTTTTCAAGATTTTTACCGGGATCCGGCCAAAGCACTCCGGATCAAGGCAAGCCATGCCCGCAGCGCATGGCCAAGACGCCTTCACCCAAGCCATGGTCAGCCAGGATGCCGGGGCCTCTGCGAAGGTCCGGGCAAAGGCCTTGCATGAAGGTACTTGCATGAAGGCTCTTGCAGAGAGCACCTGGTACAGATGCGTCTGCAGGCTGCAGGGCCTGTACAGACGCCCGGCCAGGCCCGTTGCCGCATTTTTGCAGGCTCTTGCCAGCATGGCGGGTTTATGGCAGAGTCAAACCTTATGTTTTTTCCTGCTTTCAAATGGTTCCGGGAAGAGGCAGCACAGCAGGACTGCTGCAGGCGGTGACTTCCGCCCTCTCCTCGACAAGCGGATTTTTCCATTATGCCTGAAACAAGCGACAAAGCTCAGACACATCAAGACACAGACAGTATGCAGGAGACCCTCGCCGCTGACACAGCAGCAGAACAGAGCCCGGAAAACGGTCTGAAACCCAGCCCTGAACAGACTTCTGAACAGCGCGCAGACCAGAGCGCAGACAATGGCGACGGCAGTCTCGAAATAACACACCCGGACAATGCCCTGGAGGCAGTAGTTCTGGATGATTTGCCGCCCGGCATGCAGGAAGCCTGCGCCAGGGCCGGCTGGACCAGCCTCATGCCCGTGCAGAGCCTGGCCCTGCCCTATCTCATGGACGGGCGCGACATCATGATTCAGTCGCGCACAGGCTCAGGCAAGACAGGCTGCTATCTCCTGCCCCTGGTTCCGGCCCTGAAAGCCTCCAATCCCGCCACCCAGGCTCTGGTGCTCGTGCCCACCCGCGAGCTTGCCCTGCAGGTGGCCAAGCAGGCTGAGACATTGTTTGAGGGCACAGGCATTGGCATTGCCGTGCTCTATGGCGGTGTGGGCTTCACAAAGCAGGTCGAGCAGCTGCGCAAGGGTGCCCAGCTGGTCATCGGCTGCCCCGGGCGCATTCTGGACCAGCTTTTGCGCGCCAATCTGAGTCTGGACGGCCTGCGCGCTCTGGTCTTTGACGAAGCCGACCGCATGCTCTCCATCGGCTTCTACCCGGACATGAAGCAGCTGCAGCGCTATCTGCCCAAGCGCCGCATCTACACAAGTCTCTTTTCCGCCACCTATCCCACCCATGTGCTCAACCTGGCCGGCGAGTTCATGCGTGACCCCTGCATGCTCTCCCTCTCGCAAAAGCAGGTCTACGTGGCTGAAGTGCAGCATGCCTTCTGCGAAGTGGGCCGCATGGACAAGGACAGGGCCCTTATTCGTCTCATTGAGATGGAAAACCCTGCCTCGGCCATCATCTTCTGCAATACCAAGGCCAATGTGCACTATGTCTCGGGCGTGCTGCAGGGCTTTGGCTACAACGCAGACGAGATCAGCGCAGATTCAAGCCAGGCAGAGCGTGAGGACGTCATGCGCAGGGTGCGCGAAGGCAGGGTGCGCTTCCTGGTGGCTACGGACGTGGCAGCCAGGGGCATAGACATCCCTGACCTCTCGCACGTCTTCCTCTATGAGCCGCCCACAGACCACGAGACCTATATCCACAGGGCAGGCAGAACAGGCCGGGCCAATGCCGCAGGCACAGTCATCTCCCTGGTGGATATCATGGAGCGCCTGGAGCTCGACCGCATTGCCCGCCACTACAGCCTGCATCTGCATGAGCTTCCCAATCCCACGGACGAAGAGGTGGCCAAAGTGGTCTCAAGCCGCCTGCTTGCCCAGCTTGAGACCCGCTTCCGCAGCCTGACCTCCCTGCAGAAGGTGCGCACCAGGCGCTATCTGGACTTTGCCCGCGAGCTTGCCACCATGGCAGAGGACGAGGAGAGCGAGGGCACAGGTGCAAGCCTTCTGGCCATGCTGCTTGACGCCTTTCATCACAACAGCCTCAACGAGCTCGCCCTGCCAAAGGCTCCCCGCCCTGCCCCCGGACACAGGGATGCTGGCCAGGAAGAGAAGAAGCACGGCAAAAAACGCAGGAGCAGGCACAAGTCCGGCCGCGACAGGGAGACGCCCCCTGAAGGCGCAGCAGGCGCAGGTCCTGAGCACGCATCTGCCATGCCTGAAGGCAGCCACGAGGCTGCAGGCCAGGCAGAAGGCCAGAGCCAGCCTGAAGGGCGTTCTGACAGCCGCGCTGAGGGCAAATCAGAGGGCCGCAAACGCCGTCGTCCCAGACGCAGAAAGGGCGGCAAGGCTGCTGCCGGCACTGCCAGTGCAGCAGGGGCTGCAGACGCTGCCCCTGCCCCGCAGGAAGGCAGCGGGGACTAGACCCTGCTCCCAGTGTTGCAAGACAGGCTCATTGTTTCTCTGAGCCTGTCTTGTGCTGCATCTGCCGTTCTGGTACTGCCGCACTGTCTCTGACATGCTGCCCTGCCTGCTCTCAGGCCCTCTGGCAGGCTTTCCCCTGCAGCTGCTCTGCAGGCCTGCCTCAGCAGACTTTGCTCAGCGGGCTTTGCTCAGCAGGCTTTCCTCATCTTTTCCTCAGCGCACATTCCTCAGCATCTTTACTGATGCCAGAGTACCTGCCACCAGAGTAACTGCCACCAGAGTAACTGACAATTGACTGACACCAGATCCTGTCCGGAGACATGCGACAGGAACTCTGCCAGGAAGTACAACGTATGCACACCATTCCCGTCCGCCCTGCCAACTGCAAGAACTGTGCTGTCACCATTGGCAACTTTGACGGCGTACACCGCGGACATCAGCTCCTTGTGAGCACCACCCTGGACTTTTGTACCAGATACAGCCTTGACAGCGTTGCCGTCACCTTCACTCCGCACCCGCGCGCCTTCTTTTCCGGCAAACACATGTCGCCCCTGGCAAATCCGCAGACCAGACGCAGACTGCTCGGCGCCCTGGGTGTGGAATACCTTATGGAGCTCGGCTTTACCCGCGACATTGCAGCCTTGAGCCCTGAGGAGTTCTACCTGTCCTACCTGGCTCCCCTGAAGATGGAGATCCTTGTGGTAGGCTACGACTTCTGCCTGGGCAGGGGCCGCAGCGGTGACTTTGCCTCCCTGCGCGAACTGGGGACCAGATACGGCTTTGCCGTGCATCAGGTGCCACCCCTGCTCTATGCTGGCGCCCCCATCAGCTCCACCCGCATCCGCAAGGCCATTGAGGACGGAGACCTTGTACTGGCCAGACAGATGCTCGGCCGCCCCCACACCCTGCACGGCAAGGTTATTCACGGCGAGGGCAGGGGCACCGGCCTTGGCTTTCCCACTGCCAACCTCGAGCCTGCAGAAGAACTCCTGCCCCCGGACGGCGTCTATGCCACCAGGGTTGTGCACAAGGGTCAGGTCTATGCAGCTGTTACCAACATAGGCTTCAAGCCCACCTTTGACGGTACAGCCAGGACCATCGAGAGCTTCCTCCTGGACTGCGACATCAATCTCTATCACGAGCCGGTCAGAGTGCAGTTCCTGCAGCGCCTGCGCGGGGAAAAGCGCTTTGCCTCTCCGGCAGAGCTTGTTGCCCAAATTGAGCTCGACGTCTCTGAAGGCAGACGCATCAATCAGGAATTCGCCAGCGAATTTGCCAGCGAATCTGGCAGCGAGTCTGGCAGCAGTCTGCCAGTCTAGCCGCTGAACAGCAGCAGGCTTCCCCTTCTTCCGCACTTTTCCGGCGCATGCCCCGTGCGCCGTTCATCACCGCGCCACGAGGACGTCATTCTGACGCCATTCTGACGTCATTCAGCGTATTCTGACTTCATTCTGATTTTTGCGGCCTGTGCCGCAAGGACCGTATATGCCTGTCCTGGACTTTGCCTGGATTGCGGACCCCTCCGCCTGGGCCGGCCTTGGAACGCTCATTCTCATCGAAATCGTTCTGGGCATTGACAATATCGTCTTCATCTCCATTCTTTCCACCACCCTGCCCCCTTCGCAGCGCAGACATGCCTTTCTCATAGGCCTTGGTCTTGCCCTGCTCACCCGTCTGGGCCTGCTTGCCGCAGTAGCCTGGGTTGTCACCCTTACAGAACCACTCTTCCTCTTCCTGGGGCATAACTTCTCCTGGCGTGACATCATCCTCATCGTTGGCGGCATCTTCCTGCTCCTCAAGGGCACCATGGAAATGCACGAGCGCCTGGAGGGCCAGATTCTCGACCCCTCCAAGCACGCAGGGCATCACGCGGCCTTCTGGCAGGTCATCACCCAGATTGTCATTCTGGACGCAATCTTCTCGCTGGACTCGGTCATCACCTCGGTCGGTATGGTGCAACATCTGAGCATCATGTACATTGCCGTCATTGCGGCAGTGGGCTTCATGCTCATGGCATCAGGCCCCCTGGTGAGCTTCATTGAGCGCCATCCCACAGTCATCATCCTCTGCCTCGGCTTCCTGCTCATGATTGGCCTGAGCCTCATCACCGAAGGCATTGGGCTGCATATTCCCAAGGGCTATCTCTACAGCGCCATTCTCTTCTCCCTGGCCATCGAGTTCTGCAACCAGTACGCGCTCAGAAACCGCCGCCGCAGGGTGAGCATGCGCGACATGCGCGAAGCCACAGCCAGGGTCATCCTGGGCCTGCTCGGCGGCAAGACCAGCTCGGACTCTGCCTCCATGGACGCCATGGCCTTAGGCTCTGTCTCAGACGGCACTGCCTTTGCGCCTGAAGAGCGCGACATGGTGGGCCGCGTCATCCGCCTCTCGGGCAGAACAGCCCGCTTCATCATGACGCCCACCCAGCGTGCTCCCTGGCTGGACGCTGATGCGGACTTTGCCACAGCCGAGCGCTTTGCGGCACGCACCAGCATGTCCTGGCTGCCTGTGCGCGATGCCGAGACTGACGATGTGCTCGGCGTGGTGCCGGTGGTGAAGCTCCTTGCTGCCGGTCAGAACGAGAACTTCTCCCTGCGCAGTCTGGTGCAGCAGGCACCCACTGTGCTTGAGCACTCCTCCCTGGCAGATGTGCTGGCAGACTACCGCAGACAGCCTGTGCCCCTGCTCTTTGTGGTGGACGAGTCCGGCAGCGTGGTGGGCCAGCTTCTGCCCGCCAACCTGCTCTCCGTTCTGGCAGGCCAGATGGGCGACATGCCGGCCAACCCGGACTCCTGCCGCATGCCTGACGGCTCCTGGCGCCTGCCCGGCCGTCTGAGCGTGGACATGGCCACCTCCTGGCTTGGCATCAATCTGCCTGCAGAAAGCGAGTCCGCCACCCTGGCAGGCCTTGTGCTTGAGCAGCTGCAGCACATTCCCCAGACAGGGGAGAAGCTGCACATCCAGGGCTGGAATATGGAAATCACCCGCATGGACGGCAGACGCATTGATGAAATCAGGGCAGTGAAAGCCCGTCCCCGCTCCCTGGTGTAGGCTGGCAAGGGCCGGACAAGGTCCCCGCAGTCCGTCATTTCCGGCCCTGACTGTCCCTTTTGCGGCTCTTTCACAGGACCGGGCTTTCTGCTACATTGCCCGGTGACAAGTTGTCACCTGTTTTTCACCTGTTCACTGTTCAACAAAGGCTGTCTGTGCCAGTCTTTAAACCATCTCGTACGAGTGCAGGAGGCCTGCTGTGGAAAATCTCCGTTTCAAACGCGTTCTCATCAAGCTCAGCGGTGAAGCCCTTGCCGGCGAACAGGGTTTCGGCATCAAACAGGAAACCGTGCAGGAGATCTGCAGGGAACTGGGTACTGTGCTGGACTACGGCGTGCAGATGGCCCTGGTCATAGGCGGCGGCAACATCTTCCGCGGCCTCTCCGGCTCTGCCCAGGGCATGGAGCGCTCTTCTGCTGACTACATGGGCATGCTGGCCACAGTGCTCAACGCGCTGGCAGTGCAGGACTACCTGGAAAAGCTCGGCCACCCCACCCGCGTGCTCTCCGCCATCTCCATGCGCGAGGTCTGCGAGCCCTTCATCCGTCGCAGGGCCCTGCGCCACATGGAAAAGGGTCGCGTTGTCATCTGCGCTGCCGGTACAGGCAATCCCTACTTCACCACGGACACCACAGCTGCCCTGCGCGGCATGGAGCTGCAGTGCGATGCCATTGTGAAGGCCACCAAGGTGGACGGTATCTACGACAAGGATCCCACCACCCATCCCGATGCCGTGAAATTCTCGACCATCACCTTTGACGAGACGCTGAGCCGCCATATCGGCGTCATGGACGCCACGGCCTTTGCCCTGCTGCGCGACAACAAGGTGCCGATCATTGTCTGCCGCATGCTCGGCGGCGACATTCTCAAGGCCATCAAGGGTGAACCTGTGGGCACCATTGTTACTGGCTGACGCAGGGCCTTTGCCCCATACTTCACATAAACGACCAGGTCAGTCGCAGCCGGCTGTCACCTGCTCAAGTCTTTTGAACGAGGAGAACTCCCGTGGATCTTGACGAACTGTTTCTTGATTGCGAAGACCGCATGTCCAAGGCAGGCACTTCCCTGGAGAAGGAATTTGCCAAGCTGCGCACCGGTCGTGCAACCTCTGCCCTCATTGACGGCGTGAAGGCCGACTACTACGGTACCCCGACCCCCATCTCCCAGATGGCTTCCGTCACCGTGCCGGACAGCCGCACCATCACCATCCAGCCCTGGGACAAGAGCGGCTTTGCTGCTGTTGAGAAAGCCATTCTCAAGTCCGACCTGGGTCTGACCCCCGTCAACGACGGCAAGATCATCCGCATCACCATTCCCGCCCTCACCGAGGAGCGCAGAAAGGAACTGGTGAAGGTTGCCCGCAAGTACTCGGAAGACGCCAAGGTTGCCGTGCGCAACGTGCGTCGCGACTCCAATGACCAGCTGAAGAAGATGGAAAAGGAGAAGCTCATTTCCGAGGACGAACGCAAGAAGAGCGAAGAAGAAGTGCAGAAGCTCACGGACAAGTACGTGGCTGAGATCGACAAGATCACTGCAGCCAAGGAAAAGGAAATCCTGGAAATCTGAGTACATCTGCCATTGAGGCTCAGCAGCTCGTGTCCGGTGTTCAGGTGCGCCATCCGGCGCGCCGGCCCCGGTACGGGCTGTTGCAGCCTTGAAAAGGCTGTGCATGCGCCACAGCCTTTTGCAGTTTCTTTCCCTGTTGCACAACATACAGGTTGAACCGGGTGTCCGGGCAGCGCACAGCGTGTCACGCGTGCCAGACAGCCTGCCCCGGAACATGTGGGAACTGATGACAAGCGAAACAAATTTTCCTCTTCCTCCTGAAGCCCTGCCCAGGCACCTTGCCATCATCATGGATGGCAACGGACGCTGGGCCCAGGCCAGGGGACTGAGCCGTTCCGAGGGGCACAGGGCCGGTGCCAACACGGTGCGTGACATCGTCACCCGCTGCCGTGAGCTGGGCATTGCCCATCTGACCCTCTACGCCTTTTCCAGTGAGAACTGGAACCGTCCCAGGAGCGAAGTCAGCGCCCTGTTCTCCCTTCTTCTGGAATTCATCCAGACCGAGGTTCCGCGCATGCTGCGTGAAGGCATTTCCCTCAAGGTCTTCGGAGACATCGAGGGGCTGCCCTTAGCTGTGCGCACTGCCCTGAAGCTGGCCATCAAAACAACGGCAAAGGGGACGGCCATGGACCTCAACCTGGCATTGAACTACGGCGCACGCGCAGAAATTGTGCGGGCTGTGCAGAAGATGCTGGCAGACGGCGTGAAGCCTGAGGACGTGAACGAAGAGCTCATCAGTTCCTGTCTCTATTCCGCAGGGCAGCCGGACCCGGATCTTGTCATCCGCACCAGCGGCGAACAGCGGCTGAGCAATTTCCTGCTCTATCAGTGCGCCTACGCGGAATTCTATTTCACACCCAGGCCATGGCCTGACTTTGACAAGGCCAGCCTTGACGAGGCCCTGGCTGACTTTGCTCGCCGCCAGCGTCGTTTCGGAAAAACACAGGAGCAGGTAGACGCGCAGGAGACAAACGCGTCCGGGGGCAATGTATGAGCGTCAATCACAAGACAGACATTGTGCGCATAGGCACTGGTATCGCCATGGCAGCCGTCATTGTGGCTGCCCTGTATTTCAGAGGCTTTTTCCTGTTAGGCATCATCCTGCTGGTCTGTGCCCTGGCCTTGTGGGAATTCTTCTCCATGTTCTGGGGCCCGGGGCAGCGAATTGCCTCCAGACTGTGCAGCATAGGCCTTGGCTGGGGCATGCTCATTCTCACCTGGATGAACAGACCCCAGGACGCCCTGGTCTGCCTTGGTGCAGGCTTTGTGCTGGCAGCCATCAGCTTCCTCTTCCGCTGGCGTGTGGTGGAAGAGGCCTTTGAGCCCAGCGGCCTGTTCATGGCTGCCCTGGCCTACATTCCCCTCTTGCTTTTGCCTGCAACCTACCTTTCCACAGTCAAGCTCATCTTCATCATTGCCGCTGTCTCCATTTCCGACACCTGCGCCTACTTTGTGGGCACGCGCTTTGGCAAGCACAAGCTGTGGCCCAGTGTGAGCCCCAACAAGAGCTCCGAGGGCGCTGTGGGCAGTCTGGTGGGCTGCGTCATCTTCTGCACCATCTATGGTGCCATCTTCGGCAAGGTGAACTTCCTGGCCTTCATTCCCTTAGGCATTGTCATCAACGCCTTTGCCCAGCTCGGCGACCTCTTTGAATCCGCGCTCAAGCGCTCTGCGAAGATCAAGGACAGCGGTCATCTGCTGCCCGGCCATGGTGGTATTCTCGACCGTGCAGACAGCCTGCTCTTTGCCATGCCTGTCTTTGCAGTTGTCGATCAGTGGTTCTTCTTCTTTTAACAGCTGAGACGTCCCAGTCCGGCAAGTGAGGGTGTTGCCATGTCTTCCCTGTGGCCAGGCCGCAAAGGCCCCGGTGTTCGCTACATCACAGCTGAACCATCCCTGGAGTGGCAGCAGAAAAAGCGCCGCTCCCTGGTCATACTCGGCTCCACAGGCAGCATAGGCCGCAGTGCCCTGGACATTGTCAGGGCCAATCCTGACGCCTTTCGCATCAGCGGCCTTGCCTGTGCCCGCAGCGTGAACCGTCTGGCAGAGCAGGCAGCCATCTACAGACCGGACTATCTGGCAGTGCTGGATACAGAGGCAGCAGACGCATTGAAAAAGCTTCTGCCAGCAGGCTGCACGCCGGAAATCCTGGTTGGCCAGGAGGGCTACCGTACCCTGGCAAGCCTGCCTGAGGCAGACACTGTGCTCTCCTCCCAGGCAGGCACTGCCGGTCTTGCCGGCACCCTGGCCGCTGCCCTGGCAGGCAAGGTCATCTGCCTTGCCAACAAGGAAAGCCTTGTGCAGGCAGGCGACCTCCTGCGCCATGTGTGCGGAAAGACAGGGGCAAGCATTCTGCCTGTGGACAGTGAGCACTTTGCCCTTTTTGACTGTCTGAGCGGCAGGGAGGACGATGCCACTGCCCTCATTCTCACAGCCTCGGGCGGCCCCTTCAGGGGCAGAAGCGCTGCCGAGCTCGAGGACGTGACGCCTGCCCAGGCACTGAAGCACCCCAACTGGAACATGGGTGCCAAGATAACCATCGACAGCGCGACCCTCATGAACAAGGCCCTCGAACTCATCGAGGCCTGTCAGCTCTACGGACTCTCTCCGGACAGGGTGCAGGTTCTGGTGCACCCCCAGTCCATTGTCCATTCCCTTGTGCTCTTCAAGGATGCCGGCATGCTGGCCCAGCTGGCCATGCCGGACATGCGCCTTCCCATAGGCAACTGCCTGCTGTGGCCAAGGGTGGAAAAAAGCCATATTGCTCCCCTTTCCCTGGCCAGGATCGGTTCCCTCACCTTCTCGGAGGTGGACAATGCCGTTTTCCCGGCCATTGACCTTGCCCGCAAGGCCATGCAGGTGCGCTCGGGCATGAGCATTGTCCTCAATGCCGCAGACGAGGCTGCCGTGCAGCTCTTTTTAGACGGCAGGTGCTCCTTCCCGGACATCACCCGCAGTGTTGCTGCCGCCATGGAGCATCACCTCATGGGCATACGTGCGGGCGGCAGGAGCGAACAGACGCCCTTCTGCCTGTCCGAGTCCATGCTGGCCCTGGAAGGAACTGCCCTGGCCGAGGCCTGCTGGCAGATGCTGGGCACCATGGATGCGTTGCAGGAAGAAACTGCAGCCTTTGTCAGAAGCTTTGTGCAGGATGGGACTGCCTGCTGATGCAGCCGCATGCCAAAAGAGGCCGGGGAGAGGAGATTGAATCTAGCGAGGTAATCAGGTGCTTCTGAGCATTCTAGCCGTAGTGGTTATTTTTGGCGGACTCGTCTTCTTTCATGAGCTTGGGCACTTCTCTGTTGCCCGTGCTCTTGGTATGGGTGTCTCTACCTTTTCCCTGGGCTTTGGCCCGAAACTCCTGAAAAAAAAGGTCGGCAAGACCGAATACGCCCTCTCCCTGGTGCCCCTGGGCGGCTATGTGGCCCTGGTGGGCGAAAGTGATGACGCAGAGATTCCCGCAGGCTTCACAAAGGAAGAGTGCTTCAGCCTGCGCCCTGCCTGGCAGCGCCTTCTGGTCGTTCTGGCAGGGCCTGTTGCCAACATCGTTCTGGCACTGATTTTGTGCATCGTAGTCTCCTACGGCTGGGGTGTCACGACGCTTCTGCCTGCAGTGGGTGATGTGCAGCAGGGCTCTCCTGCAGCCCGTGCCGGTCTGCAAAAAGGTGACCTTGTGCTCTCCATGGACGGCGTTGCCGTCTCTTCCTGGACAGCTCTCTCAGACCGCATTTCCGCAAGCAATGGTGCGCCCATTGTCTATGAGATCAGTCGCAAGAATGAGGCTGGTCAGGAAAGCGTAACGACTGTGACCATTGCTGCAGAGCGCAGCGAACGCAAAACTATCTTTGGCGAGACCGAGACTGCCTGGCTCATCGGCATCCGCACCGCCGGTCTGTTCCTCAACGAGGACCTGGGCCTTATCGACAGCATCAAGGCAGGCTTTTCCCAGTGCGGCAGCATGCTCTCACTGACCTGGCAGGGCTTTGTGAAGCTGGTTGAGCGGGTAGTGCCTGCTGACCAGGTGGGCGGCCCCATTATGATTGCCCAGGTCATTGGCGAGCAGACTGACAACGGTCTCGCAGGCCTTTTGGGCCTTGCTGCCCTCATCAGCATCAACCTTGGCATTTTGAACCTGCTCCCGGTCCCTGTGCTTGATGGCGGCACTGCCGTGTTCTGCCTGTGGGAAATCATCTTCCGCCGCCCTGTGCATCGCAAGGTGCTGGACTACAGCATGCGCGTGGGAATTGCCCTGCTGATAGCGCTCATGATCTTTGCCACCTTCAATGACGTCATGCGGCTCATCCGGGAATAGCTGCCCTGCAGCAGCCGTTCTGAGACAGCCGTTTCCGGCCAGCCGCCCTGCAGCAGTCGCCCGGGAACAGTCAGGCAGGTGCATGCAGACAGTCGTCGCATACGCAGTGTCAGCCAGGAGCCGGAGGTGTCATGGCAGCACGAGTCAAAAAGTATTCCACAGGCCTTGAGCTTGTTCTCTGCTCGTGTGAGCGCGAGCTTCTGTGCGTGCTCACAGAGGACGAGGAGCTGGTCTTTTCCTTTGTCTTTGCCCTGCAGGACAGAGCTTCGGAACTTTTAGCTCCTGCCCTGCAGCAGATGTTTGCCCTCTCAGGCAGAAAGATTGCTGATCTGTGCCGCATTGGCTGTGTGCGCGGGCCGGGTTCCTTCACTGGCATACGCCTGGTGCTTGCCACAGCCCAGGCTCTGCGCAGGACCACAAAGGCCAGACTGGCTGCGCTGGACTACATGCAGGCTCTGGCCACCAGCCTTGCCATGAATGAGCATCTGCTCTACGGGCGCAAAATCTGGATTACCACCCATGCCAGACGTGATCTCGTGCACCTGGCAGGCTTTGTTTCCTATGGTCCTGTGATTCCGGCTGTGTGCACTGAGCCTGTGCACCTTATTGCCCCTGAAGCTGCTGTGGCAAAGATTGCCGCTGACTGTGACACTGCAGACAAGCCTGTGCTGGTGGCAGGCTCTGCCCTGCATCGCCATGCAGCCCTCTTTGCAGCAGCTGAGGAGAAGAGCGGCAGGCGCCTTGCCCTGCGCACGCTGACGGCACCAACCATTGACGCCCTGCGCCTGCTTGGCAGACATGGCGACTACTTCCCCGAGGATGTGGAGCCTCTCTACATCAGGCCCTGCGATGCCATAGACAATCTGCCAGAGCTCTCCAGACGCATGGGGCAGGATGCAGACCATGCCGTGCAGGAGCTTGACCGTCTGCTGCACGCACAAGTGTGCGATATCACCAGGTCTGAGTAGCAGACAGGCGCACAGCCCCTGACGAACAATGCCCTGACGAACAATGCCCTGACGTTCCCGCAAAGGCCCCGGTTTGTCCGGGGCCTTTGCGTTTGCCTGGCACACTGCGCAGCGCGAAGGACAGGGGACCTGCGGCCCGCCATGGAACTGACATGGGCTGACATGGACAGGCATGCGCTGGCATGTTTCACGTGAAACAAACCCTGACTGCAGCGCACAGTGACAACACGCAAGGCCAGCACACACGGGCTCTGAAACGGGCTGCTGTCCCTGGGAAGCTGCCTGAAGATGTGTGAGGCTGCAGACTGCGAAAGGCTGCACGCAGGGCTCCTGCACGAAGCGTGCTGCCAGAAGCCCTGCTGTGCTGACACCAGCACGCCTGGCTGTGACGTGCGCCTTCCGCTGTCGCAGGCTGCATGCCTGGCCCTGGCCGTGTCTGCCTGCACCATGTCAGCGACATCGTACGGGCATTCTGCATTTTTTTGCACTTTTGCTTGCGAGTGCGCTGTATTGCTGGTAGTGAGTCAAAATCTGCCATTTGCCAGCTCTGACGGCATCCCCCGCTGTCAGACAGGGAATGGCAACAGTATCCCAAACAGTCAGCCTTTTTGCTCAGCTTTCCCCCGGCTGCCATCCGGAATAGCCAACCTCCCACTTCCGGTGCACACGGCTGCTCCTGCCTGGAGATCATACAGGGCAAACACGCATTGCCCGTCAGGAGAAACATCATGTCCGGAATCTGGTATTTCTGGGGAAGTCTGGCCCTGTTGCTGGGCGGCTATTTTGTCTACGGCTCCCTGGTGGAAAAAATCTTCGGAGCCGACCCCTCGCGTCCTACCCCGCTTGCTGCCAAATACGACGGTGTGGACTACGTCAAGCTGCCCAAATACAAAATCTTCCTCATTCAGTTTCTGAATATTGCCGGCCTTGGTCCGGTTCTTGGGCCCATTCTCGGTGCACTCTACGGCCCCTCTGCCCTGCTGTGGGTGGTCTTCGGCTCCATCTTTGCCGGTGCCGTGCACGACTACTGCTCGGGCATGATGAGCCTGCGCATGGGCGGCGCTTCCTACCCGGAAATCATTGGCAACAGTTTTGGCATAAAGGTGCGCAGAGCCATGGAAGTCTTCACCGTGTGCTTCATGATCATGGTCGGCGCTGTCTTTGTGCTGGGCCCTGCAGCCCTGCTGGCCAGCATGACGCCCTTCGGCTTCCTCTTCTGGTCCTGCGTCATCTTTGCCTACTACTTCCTGGCCACCATCATGCCCATTGATGTGATCATCGGCCGCATCTACCCCTATTTCGGCATACTGCTGCTCATCATGGCCGTGGGCCTTGTGGGCGCGCTCATGCTGAGTGACAAGCCTGTCCTGCCCAACACGGACTTTTTCACCAATACTGATCCCTCGGATCTGCCCCGCTGGCCGCTGCTCTTTGTCACCATTGCCTGTGGCGCCATCAGCGGCTTCCACTCCACCCAGTCCCCGCTCATGGCCCGCTGCATGAGCAGCGAGCGTGACGGTCGCCTGCTTTTCTACGGTCCCATGATTGCTGAAGGCATCATTGGCCTCATCTGGGTGACCCTGGGTCTGTCCTTCTACGAGTCCCCGGAACTGTTGCAGGCAGCCATTGCCAAGGGCTCTCCCACCCTGGTGGTCAAGGAAGTGTCCGTGGGTCTGCTCGGCACCTTTGGTGGTGCCCTGGCCATTCTCGGCGTGGTGGTCCTGCCCATCAGCACCGGTGACACTGCCTTCCGCGGCGCGCGTCTGCTGCTTGCCGACGCCCTGCATGTGGATCAGGCTAAGGTGCGCAACCGCCTGATGCTGACCATCCCCCTCTTTGCTGCAGGCATCCTCCTCACCATGGTGGATTTCGCAGTCATCTGGCGCTACTTCGGCTGGGCCAACCAGACCATGGCCTGCGTGACCCTCTGGGCCATTTCCATCTGGCTTGCCAGAGAGCAGCGTCTGCACTGGATCACCACTCTCCCGGCCGTGTTCATGACCAATGTCTGTGTGAGCTACCTGTGCAATGCAAAGATTGGTTTCGGCCTGAGCCTCTCTCTGTCCACCGGTATCGGCCTTGCCGTCAGCCTTGCCTGCCTGGCTGCCTTCCTGCGCGCCATGCGTGCCCGTTCCGGCACCCCCAGCGAGGCCTAGGCGAAAGCGAGGCCCAGGCGAAAGATACTGAAGAACTGAAGCTATGGGGCTGTCCCGGACTGTGGGGCAGCCCTTTTTGCATGCCTGCTTCCGCACATCAGCGGGCAGTGCAGAGCGGCAGCACAGTCCTGCTCTCGTACATGCCCGGCCTGAGACTGCACAACGTCAGGCACAGGCTCTTGCCACGGCTGTGCCTGACAGGCTGGGCCTGGCAGGCTGGCTGACAGTCCCCCGGCAGTTCTGCGCGCAGGACCTGCACACAGGCAGACGAGTCGCGCGACAGACAAGGCAAAAAACATGCGCGGCAAAAAACAGCGCTGCCCCGGAAAGCACGCAGGCTCACCGGGGCAGTCTCGTCTGAACGTTGTGGCAGGGTGTTACTTTTCTTCCTGCTTCGGCTTTGCAAAGAAGGAGGCCACAATACCGATAATCAGCACACCGAGCACGATGACCAGGGACTGATTGGGAGTGATGTCAAAGCCCACACCGAAGATGTGATTGCAGCCGGAGAGCAGCAGCTTGGCAGTGATGAAGAAGAGCAGCACCACCACGGCCTTTTCCAGGTAGACAAGCCTGCTGCTTAAGGATTCCAGCACAAAGTACAGGCTTCTCAGGCCCAGGATGGCGAAGATCATGGCCGAGTAAATGATCAGGGGCTCGCGGCTCACGGCAATGACTGCGGGCACGGAGTCAAAGGCGAACATGACGTCGCTCACTTCAATGACTGCCAGGCAGACAAAGAGCGGAGTCACTGCCCAGGCAGCCTTTCTGCTCAGACCATCCAGGGGAATGTTGAGCTTCTTTGATTCCTCTTCTGCCCAGGCGGTCTTCACAAAGAAGTCATGTCCCTGAATGCGCGGCCACACCGGGAAGAACCTGCGCACCATGCGCACGGCAATATGATTGGAGTAATCCTTGATTTCCTCGGTCTCGCTGCGCTTTTTCAGCATCATCACTGCCGTGTAGCCGACCAGGGCGGCAAAAACCAGCTCCATGTAGGGGCCGAAGGAGAGCAGCTCCGTCCCAATGGCCACAAAGATGCCGCGGAAGACAATGGCACCCAGCACACCCCAGTAGAGCACACGGTGACGGAAGCCTTCCGGCACGGAAAACCAGGAGAAGATGGCCATGATGACAAAGAGATTGTCCACCGAGAGCACCTTTTCCAGCACATAACCTGTGAAGAAAAGACTGGCCATTTCCGGACTGTGATGCAGGTAGAGATACAGGCCGAAGGCCACGGAGAGGACTATCCAGAAGATGCTCCAGGCGCAGGCACTTTTCAGGGAGATGGCTTCGTCCTTTTTATGGGCATAGAGGTCCAGAAAAAGAGAGGCGAGAACCACGACGACGAAGATGATGACTGTTTCTGTAGGGAAACCTATGTGTTCCATGGTGCGGGTTGCTCTTTGCTGAAGGTCTGTGAGGCACTGCCAGACGCAAGGGGTCAGGCTGATGAGATAAAGTGCATGCAGACAGCATGCTGCCTGCAAGAAGTACGATCTGCCCCCCTTTTCGTCAAGAAAGTATGACCTCGCGCAGGCCAGACTGCATACTGAGCCGGCTTGCATGCAGATTCTGACTGCATTCTGATCCGAAATGCCCGCTCCCCAGAGGGAAGCGGGCATAAGGAGGCTTGCAACTGTAGTAAGGAGGAGAGATGGTTTTCCGGGAAATCCCGGGGAGTTGCTGGTCTGGTTGTCTGGTTGAGGGTTGAGGGTAGTGTTTTTTGAGGAAAGGAGAGAAATGGCTTGGCTTGCAACCCAGTAACGTCACCTGGGGTTCGTGCTGCAGAGTGTTGCAGGATGCGTGCCAAAACCTGCAAAGCAAGTCCGGACGGCCTGATTGGCTGCGCTGATGCCACCCTGCCCGAAATGCCCCGGGACAAAGGGAGGTGCATTGCATACCTTTCGCACACCCCGTTGTGCCGCCTGTCTGATTTCTTGACAGTCCGGCACTGTCCGGGAGCATTGTCCGCTCGCAAAGACGTCAGTCCCGTACACTGTACTAAAAAATGAACAGAAAGACACTGCCCGTTGCGGCATCTGTCTGATTTCTTGACAGAACGCAGCAGCTTTTTGCAGGCAGACACTGCTGTATCCAGTACAGTGCACGAAAAATTAGCCCAGATATTTCAATATGTTAGAAAGAAGCGCACCGTGTTTGGCACGCATTCTGCATTACCTTCGCACAAAGGAGTTCAGTCCGAAACTGCCATACATTGCCATTCGACCTCCTCTTCTTCCGTGGCAGTTTCCCGGAACCAGACTGAATCTTCCCGTGTTTCTCCTCTGCCGGCGGCGTGCCAGCCCCAATGCACGCCGCCATCCCTTCAGAACAATGTCCGCACCCTGAGTGCAGAGACTTTCCATATACAGCCAGCAGCTTTTCCTGAGAACCATTCAACAAGCTTCCTCCATCAGCCTTTTTTTCTTCCCCGGCAAAGCCCTGAAGTTCCTCCCCCCGAGCTTCAGGGCTTTGTTTTTTGCTGCCCGCACACCGGGCAGACGTGTGAAAGCCTCCTCTTGCTGAAGAGGGTGGGCGCACTGCACAGCCCCTGTCCCAGCCTCCCGGCAACACCTGTGCTACCTGGCCGCGTTCGGGAAAGGTTCTGGAACGTTCTCTGGAACATCCCAGGCCTGCTTCTGTGGACAGCCCGCCCAAGGTATGCAAAAACGAGCAGGCCGCTTCGCTTTTGTTAAGCACATAGCTGCGTGAGAGCGCACACCAGGCACAACACACGCACTACGCAAACAGGCAGCAAACACTCAGTATACAATCAGTACACACTCAGTACACAATCCGCAAAGAACATACAGCAACAGCAGACAGCTGTGCCAGGCAGAGCCTTGCACACTGTCTTCAGGAGATCATCTTGAATACAGACTTCCTTCTTGTCGAAGAACGCACCATGGCCGAAGTTGGCGGCACAGCCCGCTTCTACAGGCACAAGGCCACTGGCGCGCAGATCGTTTCCGTCACTAATGACGACGAGAACAAGGTCTTTGGCGTGACCCTGCGCACGCCTCCGAAGAACAGCACAGGCGTTGCCCACATCCTGGAGCACTCCGTGCTGTGCGGCTCTGACAAGTATCCCACCAAGGAGCCCTTCCTGGTCCTTCTGCAGAGCTCGCTGCAGAGTTTCCTCAACGCCTTCACCTTCCCGGACAAGACCTGCTACCCTGTGGCCAGCGCCAATCTGCAGGACTTCTACAATCTCATTGACGTCTACATTGACGCAGTCTTTCACCCTGTTATCAGCGAGAACATCTTCCGTCAGGAAGGCTGGCACATTGAGGCTGAGAGTGCTGACGGCCCCTGGCTCTACAAGGGCGTTGTCTACAATGAGATGAAGGGCGTCTACTCCTCCCCGGACTCCCGTCTGGCAGAGGAAAGCCAGCACGCCATCTTCCCTGACACGCTCTACAGCCTGGACAGCGGCGGCAGACCAGACGCCATCCTGGACCTGAGCTATGAGGAGTTCAGGGACTTCCACAGCCGGTACTATCATCCCTCCAATGCCAGGTTTTTCTTCTGGGGCGATGATCCCGAGGAAGAGCGCCTCAACATTGTCGCAAGGGCCCTGGCAGGCAGGACAGAATGCCAGGCAGACTCCGCCATTGCCCTGCAGCCAGCCTTTGCAGCGCCCACGCGCATCACTGCCCCCTACCCGGCAGAAAAGGGCGCAAAGAGCCTGTTCACCGTCAACTGGCTCACCGGCAAACGCGGTGACCTTGAGCGCACCCTGACCCTGGAGATGCTGCAGCACATTCTCGAAGGCATGCCCGGCTCTCCCCTGCGCCGCGCCCTCATCAGCTCCGGCCTTGGTGAGGACACCACCGGCGACGGCCTGCAGATGGATCTGGCCCAGACCAGCTACTCCACAGGTCTCAAGGGCATTGAGGCAGAGGATGTGGAAAAGGCCGAGGCCCTCATTTTCGACACCCTGCGCGCACTGGCAGACCAGGGCATTGACCCTGCCCTGGTTGAGGCTGCCGTCAATACCGTGGAGTTCAGCTACCGCGAGAGCAATACCGGCAACTTCCCCAGGGGCCTTGCAGCCATGCTGCAGTGCCTGGCCACCTGGCTCTATGACGAGAATCCCCTGGATTCCCTGGCCTGGGAAAAGCCTCTGGCCAGCATCAAGGAGCGTCTGGCAAAAGGCGAGAAGGTCTTTGAGGAGGCCATCCGCACCCTCTTCCTGGACAATCCCAGCCGCGCAACCGTCATCCTCACCCCTGATGACCAGCTGGCAGCCAGGATTGAAGCTGAGGAAGCTGCCCGCATCAAGGCAGTGCAGGACGACATGAATGCCGAAGAGCGTGCAGCAATTGTGCGCATCTGCCAGGAGCTGCAGCAGGCCCAGGCCACCCCTGACAGCCCCGAGGCCCTTGCCTCCATCCCCAGCCTCGGTCTTGAGGACCTGCCCGGGGAAAACCGCCACACTGCCCGCGCAGTCCGTGAGGAAGAGCACTTCACCATGGTCAGCCATGTGCTGCCCACCCGCGGTGTGGACTATGTGAACCTGCTGCTGCCCCTGCCCAAACTCCCTGTGCGCCTTCTGCCGGCCTTGAGCCTCTTTTTGCGCACCTTCAGGGACGTGGGCACGGCAAAGCGCGACTACACAGAACTCGGTGCCCTCATTGCTGCCAAGACCGGTGGCATGGGTGCCAGCCTCACCCTGGTCAACCATACGGACAAGGCCCTGCGCTGCTACCTCAACGTGGGCGGCAAGGCAGTGAACACCAAGGTGCAGGATCTCTTTGCGATCCTGCAGGAAGTGCTGCTTGAGCCCCTGGAAGACGAAGGCATTCTTGCCACCCGCCTCAAGGAAATGCTGCTTGAGGACAAGGCCGGCCTTGAGCAGGGCCTGGTGGCCTCCGGCCACAGGGCAGCCTCCCTGCGTGTCATGTCGCACTTCAGCCCTGCCTCGGTCATCAGCGAGGCCATGGACGGCATTCACTACCTGGATTCCCTGCGTGCACGCCTGGACGACTGGGATACTGCCCTGCCCCAGCTGCTGGAAGACCTGCGCGAGCTGCGCAGGATGCTGGTCGCAGGCAGACCCGGTGTGGTGCACTGCACAGGTGAAGCCGCAGACATGGAGACAGTGAAGAACCTTGCCGGCAGCCTCTGGAGCTCCCTGCACAAGGGCGCACAGGTGGACGGCACCCAGTGCATCAGCCCTGCAGCCCCTGTGGGCGCAGAGGTCTTCACCACGCCGAGCCAGGTGAACTATGTGGCCAAGGGCTGCAACCTCACTGCCTTAGGCTATACCTATCACGGCTCTGCAGCAGTCATCATGCGTCATCTCTCCCGCAGCTATCTGTGGGAGCGTGTGCGCGTGCTTGGCGGCGCCTACGGTGCCTTCTGCTCCCTGGACAGGGTCAGCGGCAACTATGTCTGCTCCAGCTATCGCGACCCCAATGTGGAAAAGACCCTGGAGGTCTACGACGGTATTGCCGACTACCTGGCACACATCTCCCTCTCCAGGGAAGACCTGACCAGGGCCATTGTGGGCACCATCGGCGACCTTGACCTCTACCGCCTGCCCGAGGCCCGCGGTGCCTGGTCACTGGGACGCTGGCTGGCCGGCGAGAGCGACGAAGCCCTGCAGCAGCTGCGTGAGGAAATCCTTGCCACCAGCAATGCGGACTTCCGCGCCTTTGCAGACGTCATGCGTGAAGCAGCCACAAAGGGCGAAATCTGCATCATCGGCGGCGCCAGTGCAGCCCGCGCTGCAGAAAAGATGGGCTGGCGCTGCACCCAGCTTCTTTAGACCATCAGGCTGCAACGAGCTTCAGGCGCTGCCTGACGCTGACAGCAGGCGGCCTTGAAAACTGCCTCTCCCGGGTGGGACAGATGTCCTGCCCGGGAGTTTTTCATGGCTGGCAGAACGTATCAGGGCCTGGCTGCCAGAGCCCTTGTGAAGGTCCTCCGCAGACCTGTGCCCGGCCTGGCTCAGGCACTCCGTCACAACCCCTGTCTGGCCCTGCAGCGCCCTGCCCCTGCGTCCGTCATGCCTTGTGTCAGCGACACGCTGCAGGCATATGACAGGCCCTGCCTGGCAGGCACAAGCAGGCTTTGCCTTGCTGGACCTTGCCTCTGGCATGCGCTACCATCGCAGAGCATTTCCCGCCTTCGGCCTGCTGCCCCTGTGCCAGGTCGTCTCCCCCTTCGGCCCTGCCGCGGCACTGCTGTCTGAAAGCCGCCTGCAGGCGCATCCCCAGTAGCATCAGGGGTATCGGGGCATGTTTCGGGCACGTTCCGGACAGGTAATGGCACGTCTGCACTTGTCCAATGCCTGTCCCTGAGCCTGCCCCGGGCCCGTCCCGCTCAGGCCGGAAACAGCATGCAGAGGAGCACTATGGCACAACGAGGAAAGACACTGCAGGCCCTGAAAGAATGGCTCAAAACGCTGAACAGATCGCAGCACTGGTGCATACTCATCAGTGCTGACCCAGATGCCATGGCCTCGGCTGCAGCCCTGAAGCGCATCATGTCGAGCAGAGCCTGTGCGGACATCTACCGCATCAATGAAATCACCAGGCCCGACAACCTGGCCATGATGCGCTACCTGCATCTGGACATTCCCATGTGGGAGGAAGGGCTGAAGGAGAAGTACACCCATTTTGCCATCGTGGACGGCCAGCCCCATCACCATAAGGCCTTTGCAGACATCCCCTTCTCGGTCATCATTGACCATCATCCCATACGGCAGAACATGTCCGGGGACGGGCAGAAAGACGGGCAGAAGGACGGGCAGCCGCAGTTTGTGGACATACGTCCCCACACAGGGGCCACCTGCACCATCTTCTGCGAGTATCTGCGCGGCCTTGGCCTGCGCCCCAGCCCCACCCTGGCCACGGCCATGACCCTCGGCATACGCACTGATACAGCGCTCTTCGAGCGCGGTGGCGGCCAGGATGACCTCAAAGCCTATCAGTGGCTCTTCAGCAAATCCAATCAGCTGCTGTTGCGCCGCATCATTCGCAGTGAGTATCTGCGCAGCTGGCTGCCCCTCTTCACCAGGGCCTTCCGCAATCTCTACGAGTGCCGCGGCTCAGGAGCCCATGCCTGGGTGGGTGATGTGAGCAATGCAGACCTGCTGGTGGCCATTGCCGACTTCTTCACCAAGGTGCACGGCCTGAAATGGGTGGCTGTGAGCGGCCTTGTGCTCAAAAAGACTGTGGTTGTCATCTTCCGCGGTGACGGCAGCAGGGACATTGGCAGGCTTGCCGATGCCTGCTTCTATGATGTGGGCACTGCAGGCGGCCACCGCACCCTGGGGCGGGCGGAATTCCCGGTTTCGGCAGTGCCCCAGGACAAAAGCTGCATGGAGTTCATCCAGGACAGGCTGCAGCGCCGCAAACTGCGCCCGAGAAAGAACAAGGCCTGAACACCCCCGGAGCATGGCGGAAACAGGGCGGGAATTTTCCGGCTATCTCTCCGAAAGGGCTGCCTTTTTTCTCAAGACAAAAATTTTTTTGCACAACCTTCTTGACACGGGAAAGTCCGTTGCAGTAGTTTTCTTTCCAGAAAAATTCCTTTGGGATTTTCACAAATTTCTTTCTTCAGGGTTTGTCATGAACGCTGCTTCCACCACATCTTCCTTCACAAACATGGCCGGCATGAGCTGGTTTTACTTTGTGTACTTTAGAAGAGCCTGTGGTCGGGAGCTCATCTGACGCCCTCAGAAAACTGAGCTTACCAAGGCCGCAGGCTTTCCACTAAAGCCGGCGGCCTTTTTTATTGCCGCCGGACCACACAACGTCACATCCCGCACGGGAAAGGAGCAGTCCAATGTACTTCGGCAAACAAATTCGTCTGGAACGCATCATCAACCGCAACAACGGCCGCACCATCATCGTCCCCATGGATCATGGTGTTTCCATGGGCGCAGTGCCCGGTCTTCTGGACATGAAGGAAACTGTCAATGACATGGCCCAGGGCGGTGCAGATGCTGTCCTCATGCACAAGGGCCTCATTCGCTGCTCCTACAGAAGAGCCGGTTCCGACATCGGTCTCATCGTGCACATGTCTGCCTCCACGGACCTCTCTCCCCAGAGCAACTACAAGACCCTGGTCTCCTCTGTGGAAGAAGGCATCCGCCACGGCGCTGACTGCGTGTCCATCCATGTGAACTTAGGCGACCCCAACGAAGAGAAGATGCTTGCCGATTTCGGTCGCGTTGCCGAAGCCTGCGACAACTGGGGCATGCCTCTGCTGGCCATGATGTACGGCCGCGGCCCCAAGATTAAGAACTCCTACGCTCCTGAAGTTGTTGCTCACTGCGCCCGCGTGGGTGTGGAACTCGGCGCTGACATCGTGAAGGTGAGCTACACCGGCGATATGTCCAGCTTCGCAGACGTTGTTGCCTCCTGCTGCGTGCCTGTGGTTATTGCCGGCGGCCCCCGCATGGAATCCACCCGTGATGTGCTCACCATGGTCTACGACAGCCTCAAGGCCGGCGGCTCCGGTCTCTCCATGGGCCGCAATGTCTTCGCCCATCCCAGACGTGTGCAGATGGTCCGTGCCCTGCGCGCCCTGGTGCATGAAGACGCCGACGTCGAGACCGCACTCAAGATCGTTGGAGAATAGTGGCAATGGCACAGATCATCTTCAAGGCCATTCCCTATTCCAAGGACGATGTCACCCTGGCCCTGGAGTCCGGGGTCGATGCCGTCATCGTGCCTGCAGAGGACGTGAAGCTCGTCTCAGGTCTTGCCCGCGGCAACGTCCTTGCCGCAGAGAACGTGCCCTGCGTGGCCCTCACCAGAAAGGAGGACGAGCAGACCTATCTTGAACATGCCAGGGCAGGCATGGCCACCCTGGCCCCGGGCTGGGAAATCATTCCTGTGGAAAATCTGCTTGCCCAGAGCGATCAGGTCTATGCAGAGGTGCGTACCCTGCAGGAAGCCGAGCTTGCAGCAGGCATCCTTGAGCGCGGCGTCACCGGCATTGTGGTCCTGCCCGAAGCCCTCGGCGACCTCAAGGCCATTGTGTCCAGCTGCAAGATCAGCCTGGAAAACGAGTGCCTGGTCGAAGGTGAAATTACCTCAGTCGAGCAGGCAGGCCTCGGCCACAGAGTGTGCTGCGACACCATTGCCATGCTGCATCGCGGCCAGGGCATGCTGGTGGGCAATTCCGCTGACTTCACCTTTCTTGTCCATGCAGAAACCGAACACAACGAGTATGTGGCTGCCAGGCCCTTCAGGATCAATGCCGGCGCCGTGCATGCCTATACCCGCCTGCCCCATGACAAGACCTGCTACCTCGAAGAGCTGAAGGCAGGCCGTGAAGTGCAGATCGTGGACCAGGATGGCAAAACCATGATCACCACTGTTGGCCGGATCAAGCTGGAAGTGCGTCCCATGCTGCTTATCAGGGCAAGGGTCCGCACGCCCGAGGGTGAAAAGCAGGGCGCAGTCTTCCTGCAGAATGCCGAGACCATCCGCCTCACTGCTCCTGGCGGTACACCTGTCAGCGTGGTCAGCCTCAAGCCCGGGGACAAAATCCTCTGCCGCATTGACGAGGCAGGCAGGCATTTCGGCATGCGCATCAGGGAAGAAATTGCCGAGGTCTAATCGTCCATGCCAGTACAAGACAACGAGTCCGCACTGTCCTCCCTGTCCAGGGAAGAGCTGCTCTCCAGAACCAGAGCCCGCATCGACGCCATTGATGAAAAGCTTCTGGCCCTGTTGAACGAACGCTCGACCCTGAGCAGGGAAGTCGGCCGCATCAAGGCCGATGACAAGAGCTCCATCTTCAAGCCGCAGCGCGAGCAGGAAATCCTGGAAAGGCTGTGCTCACGCAATACAGGCCCTCTGCCCGAGGACGCCCTGCGCTCCATCTGGAGGGAAATCATGTCCTCCTCCAGAGCGCTGCAAAGGCCTCTGCGCGTGGCCTATCTCGGCCCTGAAGGCACGTTTTCCTACTTTGCAGGCCTGGAATTTCTCGGCCACAGTGCACGCTACCGCGCCTGCGTGGACCTGCCTGCCGTGTTCGAGGAAGTGAATGCCACCACCTGCGACCTGGGCATTGTGCCCCTGGAAAACTCCCTGCAGGGCACTGTGGGCATCAGCTTTGACCTCTTCCTCAAGTACCCTGTGACCATTCAGGCAGAGCTCTTTTCCCGCATTTCCCACTGCCTGCTCAGCCGCGAGGAAAACTTCTCGGACATCAAAGCTGTGTATTCCCACCCCCAGCCCCTGGCCCAGTGCGCCTTCTGGCTGCGCGCCCATCTGCCCGGTGCCGTGCTCATTCCTGCCGAAAGCACTGCCGCAGCAGCCCGCAAGGCTGCCGAGACTCCCGGCGCAGCCTCCATCGGCAACGGCAGCCTGGCCAACCTGGTCGGCCTCAACGTCCTTGCCAAGCGCATCGAGGATTCCCCCGGCAACTGGACACGCTTTGTAGTCATTGCCCGCGAAGGCGAGCAGAACAAGCTGGGCAGCCTGCCTCTGAACAAGAAGCCCCTTGTCAGCGGCCACAAGACGTCCATTCTGTTCACGCTTCCTGACAAGCCGGGCTCTCTTTCCGCAGTGCTGAACCTCTTTGCCAGCCACGGCGTCAATATGCGCAAGCTGGAATCACGCCCCCTTCTCGGAGAACGCTGGAAGTACGTCTTCTTCGTGGACGTGGAAGAGGATCTTCTGCGCGAGGAATACAGAGACACTGTCCTTGGGCTGAGCGAGCTGTGCAATACCTGCCGCATCCTCGGTTCCTATGCCACCGGTCCGCAGCTTGACCGCGTCTGGGAACCCGAAGATGCCGTCGATGCTGACAACTGACTGCAGCAGGAGCGGCTCGAACAACGGACCAGATGACGGTATCAACCTGTCGATTCCATTGAACCTGCGAGCCCTGGCTTGTGCCATGCTCACCAGCCAGGGCTCGCGAATGCGGCGAACCTCCGGGTCAGAGAGACAAGCGGAAACTGAAGATCCTGAAGATCCTGAAGCCGTGCAGAACTTTTGTAACGCACCAGAGAAAAAAAAGGAGGCGGCGATTCTCCCCTGCCTGAAGGCAGTGGTTTTCTCGCCGAGTTTTGATGATTGAAGTCACAGCGCCGGCTTCCAAGTCCATCAGTCACCGCTATCTCATAGCGGCTGCCCTTGCCGGCGGAACAAGTACCATTCACAACGTCCTGGACAGCCGGGACACCACCTGTACCAGGGAAATCCTCTCCCTGGCAGGGGCCGGATTCTCTCCGCTGGCAGACGGCAGCTGGGAGGTACGGGGCACACACGGCAAACTGCGTGGCGGCAAAACCGATCCCCTCTCCTGCTATGTGCACGAGTCAGGGACAAGCTGCCGCCTGCTCACGGCAGTACTGGCCTCAGGCAGAGGAAATTTCCGCATCCACGGCGCACCCCGCATGCACGAGCGCCCCATGGGCTCGCTCATCGAGGCCCTGCGCTCCCTTGGCTGCGACATTTCCTGTGAGGAAAAGGAAGGCTATGCGCCTCTTTTGCTGCGCACCCGCGGCATCAGCGCAGACGCGCTGTCCGCGCAGGAACATGTGGGCAGACATGCTCTGACTGTGAGCATGGACGAGTCCAGCCAGTACTTCTCAGGTCTGCTTCTGGCCAGCCCCCAGGCTGATGAGATGATCACCCTGGTCCTGGGAGGCAGTCATGTGGTCTCCTGGCCCTACATCGGCCTGACCCTGCAGTGCATGCACGACTTCGGCATCAAGTTCCTGGTGGAAACCAGGGAGAACGAGGAAGCCGACTGGTACGCAGCTGACTGGCGCAATCTCAGTCACGTGGAGCCCATGTGCCTGCGTGTGAAGGTACAGCCCTGCACCTACCATGCCGGCAACTTCCAGGTGGAAGGCGACTGGTCCGGCGCCTCCTATCTTGTGGCAGCTGGTGCTCTTGGCAGGCAGGCCACCCGCATCAGGGGGGTGCGCACCGACTCCCTGCAGGGCGACAGAGCACTGCTTGACATCATCCAGGCCATGGGTGCCAGGATCACAAGCTCTGACAGTGGCATCACCATCACCCCTGCCCCGCTGCATGGTGTGGATGTGGACATGTCCCAGTGTCCTGACCTTGTGCCCACCATTGCCGTGCTGGCAGCCTTTGCAGACGGCCAGACCCGCATTTCCAATGTCGCGCATCTGCGCATCAAGGAGACGGATCGCATCAAGGCCCCTGCCACTGCCCTGCGCAGCATAGGTGTCGTGGTCAGGGAACGCGAGGACGGCCTGATCATTGACGGCCTCGGCAGCTCTGCGCGCCTGAACCTGCAGGGCATGCGCTTTGCCACCAGCAATGATCACCGCATGGCCATGAGCCAGGCGCTCTTTGCTCTGCGTGCCAATGATGTGCGCGCTCCGGAAATGTTCCGTCTCATGGACGATCCGCAGGTGGTCAGCAAGTCCTTCCCGACCTTCTGGAAAACCTTTGAGGTCTTTTCTGATGACTAGGCCAGACCTTGATTGTCTGCGTGCGCCCGCAAGCGTGGTCATTGTGGGCTGCTTCGGGCGCATGGGCGGCATGCTCTTTCGCGAGGCCGGCTCCCGCGGCTTTGGCGTGCGCGGCATAGACAAGCCCCTCACGGAGCTGGAACCCCTGACAAAGGCCCGCATGGTCATTGTCTGTGTGCCTGCAGCAGTCCTTGAAAGGACATTGCACACCATCTGCCCGCATATGGCTCATGATGCCATTCTTTCTGACATCACCTCAGTCAAGGTGGCACCCATGCAGCAGATGGAAAACATCTGGCCAGGCACTGTCATAGGCACACATCCCCTCTTTGGTCCCCAGCATGGTATGGATGAGGATCTGCCCATTGCCCTTGTGCAGGGCAGAAACTGCAGTGACGAAGCCCTTGCCCTGGCCACTGCCTTCTATGAAGAGCTCTCCTACCGGGTCTTTGTCACGGACGCAGACAGCCATGACAAGGCCATGGCCCGCATCCAGAATATGAACTTCATCACCTCCCTGGCCTATTGTGCCCAGACAGCAGATGACGAGAGCCTGCAGCAATTCATTACGCCTTCCTTCAAGAGACGTCTGACTGCAGCCAAGAAGCTGCTGACTGAGGACGGTGCCATGTTTGCAGGTCTCTTTGACGCAAATCCCTACAGCATGCAGGCAGTGCGTCAGTTCTCCAAACTGCTGAGCCTTGCCTCTGCAGGCGATATTGACCTTCTGCTGAACAAGGCCAGACGCTGGTGGAAGGACGATGGCGCAGCGTCAAGGCACGACTGATGTCGTGCGCACTGCGCTGTTTCAAAAAAACTCCACTCCCTCACTTGAACGAAACGACACGCGTAACGTCCCCTGTCCTCGTGGCAGGGGACGTTGCTCCAGACAGGCCATATGCTGGAAAAGCGGATGCGGTGGGACAGCCGCACGGGTCTGGACGGGCCCGGGTGGCCTGCATGGCCGGAGGTCCGGTTAATGGCCGGGAAGCCTCACAAGACACCGGAAGACAGCATTGAGGCAGCGTCTGCGGGATGAAACCGCCTTTTTGAAAGTAAATTTCAATTTTTCCTTGACAGACAGGAAGGGAAGTCGCTATCCAAAAGGTACACGAAAACATTCTGGGAGCTGTCATCCCGTCCATCCGTTTTCGTCCAGTCTACTGCAAATGTTGCTGCCTGGCCTATTTTCCTATCGCTACGAGCCTTTTGCACAAGACAACAAAGTGTCGCCCCGGGCAGGATTGCTGAAACCTCCCGGGGTATTTTTTGTCTGGCTCTGGGGCACTGGTGCCAGTGAGGGCCTGTGGCCGCCCATGCCCCGGACCTGCTGTCATGGCTGGTGCCACAGCTGGTGTCAGGGCTGTCAGGCCTGTCATGACTGTGCATGACCACACGCGAAAAAAGCGATGCCGGATGTGGCACCGCCTTTTCTTCTGGAAGGAAATTCCCTGAAAAAACTTCCGCTTAGTGGCCGTAGTGCTTAGCGTAGAGGTCACGCAGGCGCTTGAGAGCCTGGGTGCGCAGCTGGGAAACACGACCTTCGGAGACATGGAGCGCATCAGCGATTTCACGCAGGCTGTATTCCTCGATGTAGGACATGGAGAGAATGAAGTTGTCGCGCTCAGAGAGGCGGCTGAGCAGGGAGCGGATGTTGGCAGTCACTTCGTTGCGAATGGCCTGTTTGAAGGGGACGCCGCCGCTTTCCATGGCCTCGTTGCTGAGGGTTTCTGCCAGAAGGTCCATGTCAGTGGTGATCTGCTGTTCCAGGGCCTGCAGACCCTGGCGCACCTCGTTCAAAGAGAGCCTGGTCAGCTTTGCAAGCTCGTTCTCGGTGGGCTTTCTGCCCTTCTTGTACTCGAACCTGTCCATAGCCTCCTGCAGGCTCTTCACAATGGCTCTGGTGGCGCGGGAGAGGGGATCCCTGCGGCGCATTTCGTCGAGCATGGCACCCTTGATGCGGCTTTCGGCATAGGTTGTGAAGGCAAAGCCTGTTTCAGGGCGGTACTTGTTCAAAGCTTCCATAAGGCCCATCATGCCGGCGCTGACCAGATCGTTGAGGTCGATGTGGGCGGGAACACGATTTTTCTGCATCTGTGCAAGGTAGCGAACCTTAGGGATGCAGGAGCGGATGATGGACTCCTGTTCCCTGCCAGTGAACTCCTGCCAGGATTTGCTGCCCTTCTCAAACAGTTCCAGGGGGGTGGCGCTTTTCTTGAACAGTGTGGCGAACATCGGCTTTCTCCTCTGCGTGCTCTCTGCGTGCTTTCTGCCTGCTCTCGGCTGCGGTCTTGTGCGTTCCTGCGTTGCTGTCCGGCTTGTCAGCGGCTTCTCATCGACTTCTCATGAGAATGGATTTCCAGAAGAACTGTATGTTGCCGCCTGCCCTCTTTGCCCCTGGCCACCTGCTCACTGTTTGTGCCAGCTTTGCTGTGGCCTTTGAGGCTTCTGTCTTCGGATACAGCCGTGTGAAGGGCTTTTGTTTCATGACCGCATCCCGCACCAGACTGTCCTGGGGGAGAACGCCTGCCAGATCCAGGGAAACACCAGAGAGGAACTGGTCGCAGGCATCGTAGAATTTGGCGAAGAGCTGTTTGCCCTGCTTCTCGGTCTGGCACATGTTCACGCACACCCGGAAGCGTTCCACATCGTGCGTGACTCTGAGCGTCTTCACCAGGGAGTAGGCATCTGCCAGGGAAGTGGGCTCGGGATTGAGCACCAGGAGGCGTTCCTGAGCTGCCATGTTGAAGTAGAGCACTGTCTCGCCTGCGCCAGCTGCCGTATCCACGATGAGGAAGTCCAGCTCGTCTGCCAGGGGCTCCAGGGCGTGGAGCAGTTCCAGACGCTCTGCTGTCTTCAGTTCAGCCACCCTGTTGAAGCCGGAACCTGCGGGCAGAATGGAGAAACCATAGGGTGTGGCAAAGAGCACATCCTCAAGCTTTGTGCGGGCCTGGAAGAGATGGAAGATATCCTTCGGGGGAGTCACACCAAGCAGCACGTCCACGTTGGCCAGGCCAAAGTCTGCATCAAGCAGGCAGACGCGATAGCCTGCTGCTGCGAGCTCGCAGGCCAGATTGACGGCAATATTGGTCTTGCCGACGCCACCCTTGCCTGAGGTGACTGTGAAGACTCTGGGTGTAGTGCCTTGTGCCATGGTGACTTCCTCCGAAACATTTGTCCCTGTCGGACACAAGCCAGAATGCATAGGCTATGCCAAACTTGTAAGTTCTTTGTATTACACAACTTTTTAGCTCTTTTTCGGACCAGTTCAGCCTGTTTGCACCTTTCTGACAGGGAAAAGCCTTGCTGTGCGGCCCCCGAGCAGCACGTTTTTTGGGCAAGACGGCGTCCGCCCCTTCCCTGACACCTTATTAAAAGATTGAAAATACAGACTTTTCAGATTTTCGACACACATAAAAAAGTGGCCGGAAGGGCTGTCAGAAAACTGACAGACATCCTTCCGGCCAGCAAAGTTCTGACAGGGGGGTGACCGACTCCCCCTGCCAGTTGCGTACAAGATGTACGCCCTCCCGGGCACGGGAATTTGGAAACAGCGTAACTGGTTGTCTGCTGGTGATATCGCAGCGGTAGACTGTCTCAGGCAGTGCCTGTTGCTAAAAGTCTATCTTGAAGCGCATGCCGACACCGGCATCAACTTCAGGCTGGCTTGTATTCTTGTTGAAAAGGGTATGGGGCTGACTCTCATCCCGGACAATGACTTCCGGGCCGACGCCCACGGAGACGTTCTGATCCTGCACGGTGGCAAAGGCACGCACTCTGTGCTGGCTGTCCAGCGCCTTGCTCTCTCCCGGATTGATACTGCCCGGGGCCGGATCCCAGTGCCTGTCCTCTCTGTCCACGCTGACTTCAAGGCCTGACTGAGAACGGGCTCTGGCTGTTGCTGCGTCTGTGCTGTTGCTGTTGCCTGAAGCCCTGCTCGACTGCGGTACGGCATTACGAAAGAGCTCATCTCCGCCAACGCCCTGATTGCCCCAGACTGAGGCACTGCGACCTGTTCCAAAGGCCCAGGGACGAGCTCTGGGAACGTCAGCCTGCTGCCTGGCGCTCCTGGCCTTTGCAGTCTGCGCCTTGCCGGCCCCTGATGGCTGCCGGTCTGCAGGCGCAGCTTCAACCTGAGAGGAGAACAGGCAGAGTGCTGGCAGAAGCACGAGTGCGAGAAGCGTTGCAAGGGAAAGTACAGCGTGGCCGGCACGTCTGAAAAAGGGCCCCGGATGGGGCTGCGTGCGACCCTGGGAAGAATCTGTATACGTGTACTTCATGGACAACCTCTGCCATGGCCGATGGCGCATTCGGGATACTGTCGGAAATCTGACACTCTCTGCCAGATTCCAGCAGTCCGTCACAGCGTCATCTGCTTCATGAAAACCTATCGACTGGCGATGAAAGATATTTAGGGCTGAAAGAAAAAAAGTCTGCTCTTGCGGGCTTGTCTGCCGGCATCTGCACCTGCAGACAGATGCCCCCGCGAAGGCGTACAGAGGCACGTGAAAAAGGAAAAGGACGGCTGCAGTCCCCGAAGAGTCCGCAACCGTCCTTGTTTCTTGCAGTTATTTTGCTGCTGAGTCTGACTGACCCAGCCTGTCTGACCTAGTCAGCAGCCCTGGCGGAAGCCTCGGCAGCAGCAGCGGCACGTTCGGCTCTGATGCCCACTGTGCCCTTGCGCTGGGCTTCAACCAGCTCATCAGTGTCAATGATGGGGAAGCTGGCCTTCGCGCCGGGATCTTCCCAGCCGCCGCCCAGAGCCATGCACACGCTCACCACAGAGCTCAGCCTGTTCTGCAGGGCAGTGGCCAGGGCAAGTTCAGCGGAGAAGAGCTCACGCTCGGCATCAAGCACGGTCAGGTAGTCGGTGTAGCCATTGTCGTACTGGATACGGGCAATGTTGGCAGCTCTGCGCAGGCTGTCCACCTGAGCCTGGGTAGCCTTCACAATGCGATCCCGTTCTGTCTGGGCAGTGATGGAGGTACGCACGTCGCGGAAGGCTTCCATGACGGTCTGGCGGTAGGTTGCTTCAGCCTCTTCCTTCAGAGCCTCTGCATTCTTCAGGTTGTACCAGGTCTGGCCACCGTTGAAGATGGGCAGGGACACGGTGGCGCCATAGCTCCAGATGGCTGCAGGACCGGTGAACAGATTGCTCACGGCTGCTGCCAGGGTACCGATGGCGGCAGTGAGGGACACCGTGGGGAAGAACCTGGCTCTTGCCTCGCCTATGCTGGCGTTGGCAGCCATGATGCCGAATTCTGCGGCCCTGATGTCAGGTCTGCGCAGCAGAAGGTCGGAAGGCAGGCCTTCGGGCAGGACAGGCGGTGTGGGCAGCTTGTCCAGCTTGGAGCCGCGCTCAACCTTGCTCCAGATCTCCCTGGGCTGTCTGCCAAGGAGCACTGCCAGGGAAGCTTCGGCCTCGTCCAGGGCAATGGTGGTGCTGTGCACCGTTGCTCTGGCTGTTTCCACTTCGGCCCTGGCTCGCTGCCAGTCGAGCTCTGTGAGTTCGCCCAGGCGATAGCGGCTTGTGTAGATGCGCAGGGCCTCTTCTCTGGTCTTCAGCGTGCGCTTGGCAATCTCAAGCTGCATGTCGCAGGAGAGCATGGCGAAGTAGCTCTGGGCCACCTGACCGGAAATGGACAGACGCAGGGCTTCGTGATTGAGCACGGTCTGCAGCAGGATATTGGTCAGGCGGGTGTAGTTGCTGCGTGCAGCACCCCAGAAGTCAACTTCCCAGCTGGCGGCAAGCTGACCCTGATAGTTGGTGTACCAGCGCGAGGCTGTGGAGTTGGGGCCAAAGGCGGAGTTGGCGGACTTTTCCGAGGCACCGTCAGCAGTCAGGTCAGCACCTGCGCTGGCTGAGGGCCACAGTGCGGCAGAGCCGACACCGGCCTGGGCAGCAGCCGAGCGGATACCGGCCATACCGGCAGCCAGATCCTGGTTATTCTTCAGGGCCTCTTCAACCAGGGCGTTGAGAACAGGGTCGTTGAAGCGCGTCCACCAGTCTGTGTTCAGGGGCTGCGTCGAGGGGGTCAGTTTTGTCCATTCCTCCGGAATGTCCATCTTGGGCTGCTCGTATTTCGGAGCCATGGTGCAGGCGCACAGGCTTACTGCAAGCACAAGGCAGACAAAGAGTCGTGTCACTGTGGAGTACACTATGCAGAAACCTCCTCTTCTTCGCTTCCCCTGCCCTTGTTGGGATCTGTCTTTCCGCGAAGCTTCAGGGAAATCTTCATGATCGCCGTAAAGAAGAAGGGGATAAAGAGAGTTGCAATGCAGGTCGAGAAGAGCATGCCACCAATAACAGCCGTACCGATGGCATGACGGGAGTTTGCACCAGCACCGGTACTGAGGGCAAGAGGCACAACGCCGAGGATGAAGGCCAGGGAGGTCATGACAATGGGACGGAAACGCAGGCGGGCGGCATGCATGGCTGCCACGCCGAGTTCGCGCCCTTCGCGCCAGGCCTCGACGGCAAATTCGACGATGAGAATGGCGTTCTTGGCCGACAGACCAATGAGCGTCACCAGGGCGACCTGGAAGTACACGTCGTTGGAAAGGTCACGTGCCCAGGTGGCCACAAAGGCGCCGAGCACACCGAAGGGCACTGAGGTCAGAACTGCCAGCGGCAGGGACCAGCTTTCGTACTGGGCTGCCAGAATCAGGAAGACCATGACCAGGGCCATGATGAAGATGATGGCGGAGTCAGCGCTGGCCAGCTTTTCCTGCAGGGAGGAACCGGCCCAGCCGAGGGTGTAGCCCATGGGCAGAACTTCGGCTGCCACCTCTTCCATGGCCTGCAGGGCCTGACCAGTGGTGTAGCCTTCAGCAGGGTTGCCCATGATGTGGGCTGCAGGGAAGACGTTGTAGCGGTCCACGGCCTGGGGAGCTGTACGGCGCTCCAGGGTCATGATGGCAGACAGCGGCAGCATCTCGCCCTCATTGTTGCGGATAAAGACGTCGTCAATGTTCTCGGTCTTCACACGGTATTCGGCGTCAGCCTGCAAACGCACCTGGAAGGTACGGCCCATGTAGTTGAAATCATTGACGTAGTAGGTGCCGAACATGGCCTGCATGGCCTGGAAGGCATCGGCAATGGAAATGCCCATGTCCTTGCAGCGCTCGCGGTCGAGGTTGGCATAGAGCTGCGGAGCCTTGGTGGTGAAGAGGTTCTGCGCAGAACCGATTTCCGGACGCTTCAAGGCAGCCTGCACAAGCTCGTTGGTACGCTGTTCCAGATCATCCAGGGTCTCGTTGACTCGCATCTGCACATAGCCGTCGAAACCACCTGTGGTACTCATACCGGAAATGGGCGGCGGCACAAAGCCGAGCACCACGCCGGAAGGCTGGATGGCATTGAGACGCATGAGACGGCCAACGATCATGTCAACGGCCTGATCCTCACGCTGCCTGTGCTCCCAGGGCTGCAGGGAGAAGAAGAAGGTTGCGTAATTGGATTTCACCGAGGAGCTGAGGATATCGAAGCCGTTGATCACCACAAGGCCCTCGATATTTTCCTTTTCTGCTTCGGCAAACTGTTCCACGAGCTCTGTGATCTTCTCCACGCGCTGCTGGGAGGCACCGTCATCCAGGAAGACAACACCAAGGCCGTAGCCCTGGTCTTCATTGGGCACCATGGAGGTAGGCGTCACGGAAGCCAGCCAGATCAGCAGGCCCACAACCACACCCATGATGGCCATGGAGCGTACAGGGGAGTTCTTCACTGAGCGCACGGTACGCACATAGGCGTGGGTGGACTTGGCGAAGAAGTAGTTGAAGACCACAAAGAACCTGGGGATCTTGCCGCCGTGATGGGGCTTGAGCAGGATGGCGCACAGGGCGGGCGTGAGCGTCAGTGCCACAATGCCCGAGAGCACAACCGACACCGAGATGGTGATGGCGAACTGCTTGTACATCTGACCGGCAAGACCGCCCATGAAGGAGACGGGGATGAACACCGAGCAGAGCACGAGCACAATGGCGATGAGGGCCGAGGTCACTTCGTGCATGGCCTTGGCGGCTGCCTCCTTGGGAGGCAGGTGCTCGGTGGCCATGATACGTTCCACGTTCTCGAGCACGACGATGGCGTCGTCAACAACGATACCAATGGCGAGCACCAGGCCGAAGAGGGTCAGGGTGTTAATGGAATAGCCGAGGGCAAGCATGCCTGCAAAGGTGCCAATGACGGACACAGGCACTGCAATGCAGGGGATGAGGGTGGCTCGCCAGTTCTGCAGGAAGAGATACACGACCAGGAACACCAGCACCATGGCTTCCAGAAGTGTGTGCAGCACTTCCTTGATGGACTCCATAACGAACTCATTGGTGTCAACAGGTGCTTCCAGAATCATGCCGTCAGGCAGGGACTTGCGCAGCTCCTCAAGGGCGGCTGTCACGCGGTTGCCTGTGGCAATGGCGTTTGCACCGGGCAGCAGGTAGATGCCTGCCTGCCTGGAAATGTGACCGTTATAAAAGCCCTGCACACTGTAGTCCAGGTTGCCGAGTTCCACTCTGGCAATATCCTTCAGGAGCAGGCGGGCACTGTCCTCACCGGTACGGATAATGATGTTCTCAAATTCCTGGACGCTGTTGAGACGACCCTTGGTGTCAATCTGCCAGGTGATGAGGGTGTCGTCCGGAGAGGGCGGGTTGCCCAGACGGCCAGGGGCAAACTGCTGGTTCTGCTCGGCAATGGCTGCTGCCACTTCGGCCACAGTCACCTGATACTTGCCCATGAGATCCGGCTTGAGCCAGATACGCATACTGTAGTCAGAGGGACCGAAGGCCGAGGCGTCACCGACACCGGCCACACGCTTGATTTCATCAAGAATGTTGATTTCCAGGTAGTTGGCCAGGTAGATGTCGCTGTAGCGGTCGTCTTCCGAGTACAGGCAGAGCAGCTGCAGGAAGGACGGTGAACGCTTGGTAACGCTGATACCCTGATTTCGCACTTCCTGTGGCAGAAGCGTCTGGGCAAGGTTAACCTTGTTATTCACGTTCACAAGGGCCATGTCCGGGTTGGTACCAAGGGAGAAGTAGACGTTGAGCGTGCCGATACCTGCACCGGAGGAGCTGGTGGAGGCCATGTAGAGCATGTTTTCAACGCCGTTGATCTGCACTTCCAGAGGAGCAATTGCTGTCTGGGAAATGGTTTCTGCAGAGGCGCCGGGATAGGTCAGCTGAACGTTGACACTGGGCGGAACCAGATCAGGATACTGGGCCACAGGCAGGACGGTCATTGCCAGAGCGCCTGCCAGGGTGATGATGATGGAAATGACGCTCGACAGAATCGGGCGTCTGATAAAGATACTCGGACGTACTGATGCAGCCATGACTCTTACCTCGGGCTACTGAGCGCTGGCTTCGGCGCCCCCGCTCTGCGCTGCCTTGGCAGGCGCATTGGGATCGTCGTAACGCACCGGAGCACCGTCACGAGCCTTCAGGATACCGTCAACAATGATGCGTTCGCCGCCCTTGAGGCCGTCCAGAACAAGGTAATCCTTGTCAATGAAGGGTCCGAGAGTAACCTTTGTACGCTTGACGATATCCTTCTCGCCGACAACCATGACATAGGTGCCGTCTTCCGTAATGGTGACGCTGGTCTGGGGAATGAGCACGGCCTTGATGAGGACGTCGCCATCCATATAGACCCTGACGTACTGGCCGGGCATAATGGTATTGTCTGCATTGGCAAAGACGGCTCTGGCACTGATGACACCGGTGGTGGGCTGCACCTGACTGTCAATGAAGTCGATATAGCCGGCCTTGTCATACATGCGACCGTCAAGCAGCCTGATTCGGGCATCATACAGGCCCATGGCAGGGGTCATGAGACGGGCTTCCCGCTCAAGCTGCAGGCGCAGCAGGCGCTCTGTGGCAGAGATGGAGAAGTCGATGAACATGGGATCTGTCTGATTGACAGTGGTGAGCAGGGTGTTGTTGGCCACCAGGTTGCCTGCAGTCACGGCTTCCTTGGAGGTGTAGCCGGACACAGGGGCAATCACGGTGCAGTATTCCAGGTTGATTTCAGCCTGGCGCAGGGCAGCCTTTGTGCTCTCGTAATTGGAGAGCGCTGTGTCACGCTCGCGCTGAGACACGGCATTTGCCTTGTAGAGGGGGCGAATACGCTTCCATTCGCGTTCCGCATTCATGAAGGCTGCCTTTGCCTCGTCATAGGCGGCCTTGTACTGGTCAGGCTCGATCTCGAACATGACCTGGCCGGCCTTGATGTAGCTGCCTTCCCTGTAGAGACGTTTTTCCACAATACCCTGCACGCGGGCACGGACATCAACGGCGCGGGAGCCGGCAGCAGTGGCCTGGTACTCGGCAGGCCAGGGGACATTCTTTGCTACGATGTCCTGTACCTTGACGTAGGGAAGCATCTGGCCTCCGGCCTGCTGCTTCTCCTCACATCCGGCAAGCCCGAAGGCCACAAGAAGCACACACAAAAGGGTAAGGTATTGTCGCATTCTGGAGTTCTCCATAACTAAGACCCGTTCCTGAAACGAGTATATTTCCTGACATACTGTGCAGTCGCGCAAGCATTAAACATACTTCACAGCGAAAGGCAAATTAAATTTTGGTTGCATGTCCTGATTTCGTAAAGAATATCAAGAACTTGCAAAACGTATGTCCATACAGCTAACTACATGATTTCACGGACAAAAAATTTTTGAATGTTATCCTCTGCACATAGATCAGAGACAGGAATATTTAGTACAGTGTACGGGGACGCGTCAAGCGCAAACAAGGCCGTGATCCGCGTGCGGACAGCAGGCCTCTCAGCGCCTGTCGGGCTTTACGGCAGGGGTGGTCCAGGGGTGGTCTTAAGGGAAAGATCTGCCCCTTAGTCCTCGTTTTCTTCAGAGAGGGAACAGCTGTAGGAGCATTCCTTGTTCGGGCAGGCCAGGACACTGCCTGCGCGGGTCGTGCGCACAACAAGGTAGGGACTTCCGCAGTCAGGGCAGGTGCGGGCCACAGGCTCGTTCCAGGTGCTGAAGTCGCACTTGGGGTAGGCAGAGCAGGAGTAGAAGATCCTGCCCTTTTTGGAGCTCTTTTCCACAATCTCACCCTTGCCGCACTGGGGGCAGGTCACGTGGGTGGAGTACGGCGCGGAGTAATGGCAGTCCGGATAGCCGGAGCAGGCAATGAAACGGCTTCCGGTGCGGGCACGCTTGATGATCAGATCCCTGCCGCAGTCAGGACAGGTGCCCACGACTGTGGGCTTGGGTGCCTCGGCAATAAGGAGGTGGCCATGCTCGTCCCTCTCGAAATTGCTGCTGAACTTGCAGGCGGGATAGGACTTGCAGGACAAAAAGGCCCCTGCCTTGCCGAAGCGGATGAGCAGCGGCTCGCCGCACTGAGGGCAGCGCAGCTCCGTTTCCATGCCGCCCTTGACGGTCTTCATGTTCACCGTGGCACTGGCCAGGGTGGGATTGAACTCCCCGGCAAAGGCTGCCAGCAGTTCATCCCAGCTCTCATGCCCTTCAGCAACCTTGTCCAGGGCATCCTCCATCTGGGCCGTGAAGTGCACGTCCATGAGCTTTGCAAAGTTCTCCAGAAGCTGCTGGCAGACCACGCGGCCAAGCTCGGTGGGCACAAAGGTGCGCTCCTTCTTCTCCACATAGCCCCTGTCCTCCAGAGTGGAGATGATGGTGGCATAGGTGGAGGGCCTGCCTATGCCGAGCTCTTCCAGGGTGCGGACCAGGGAGGCTTCGGAATAGCGGGCCGGCGGCTGGGTGAATTTCTGCTCCTTCTCCAGAGCCTGCACAGCAAGCTTCTCTTCCTGATGCACCTCGGGCAGCAGATTGTCCTTTTCGCCCGGGAGCACGCGCTGCCAGCCGTCAAAAATCTGACATTGCCCCCTGGTCTGCCACTGACTCTCGCCGCAGTCGGCTGTAATGGTGGTGTCGCGATACATGGCATCTGCCATCTGTGAGGCCACAAAGCGCGACCAGATGAGCTTGTAGACATTGTACTGCTCTGCAGTGAGACTGGGGCGCACTGTCTCGGGGTCCAGGGTCACATCCACAGGGCGGATGGCTTCGTGGGCATCCTGTGCGGACTCCCTGGTCTTGAAGACGCGCTGCTCTGCGGGCAGGTAGCTGTCACCATAGGTTGTGCCAATGAAGGTGCGGGCTGCAGCCTGTGCCTCGTCGGAAATGCGCACCGAGTCTGTACGCATATAGGTGATGAGGGCCGTGACATTGCCGTCACCCATTTCAATGCCTTCATAGAGGCGCTGGGCAATGTTCATGGTGCGCCTTGCCCCGTAGCCAAGGCGCTGGTTGGCAGCCTGCTGCAGGGTGGAGGTGGTGAAGGGCGGCTGGGGCTGGCGGTTGCGCATCTTGCTGTCCACCCTGCTCACCACAAAGGGGAGGCCTGTCAGGGCAGCTTCCAGGGCCTCGGCCTCGGCAAGGCTGGCAATGGCAACCTTTCTGCCCTGATACCTGACCAGGTTCAGGCGGAAGGGCTCGCCGGCAGCACCCTGCACCAGGGCTTTGAACACCCAGAACTCCTCGGGCACAAAGGCCTCGCGCTCCCCTTCCCTGTCCACAATGAGACGCAGGGCCACAGACTGCACTCTGCCTGCGGAGATGCCCCGCTTGACAGTACGCCACAGGAGCGGCGAAATTTTGTAGCCCACCAGTCTGTCCAGAATACGGCGGGCCTGCTGGGCCTGCACAAGGTCCATATCCACGTCCCTGGGGTGGCGCAATGCCTCAAGCACGGCCTTCCTGGTGATTTCGTTGAACTGGATACGCTTGATGTCCTTTGCCTTGCTGCGCAACAGCTCCTGCACATGCCAGGCAATGGCCTCTCCCTCGCGGTCAGGGTCAGGGGCAAGATAGACAGTGTCAGCCTTGGCTGCAGCTGCCCTCAGCTCGCTGACCACCTTTTCCTTGCCCTGGATGACCTCGTACTGCGGCGCAAAGCCGTGCTCCTCGTCCACGCCGAGGCTGCTGGAAGGGAGGTCGCGCACATGGCCGACGCTTGCTTCCACCATGAACTCAGGGCCGAGAAACTTGCGTATGGTCCGCACCTTGGCAGGTGACTCCACAATGATGAGGCTTTTTGACATCGTTCCCTCGCAGGATATGGCAGGCTGTGCCCGCAGCCGGGGCACGGGCAGGGGATGATCCGGCTGCCGCTCTTCTCTCATCCGTACGCCGTCCGGCAGCTGACGCAGCGGAGAATACGAGAATTTTTCACAAGGTCAAGGGGCCTCAGCTGCAGGGGGCGTTGTCAGCGTCGCAGAGCCATCAGTGCGCTGTTGCTCTGCTGTCGTTTGCCCTGTCATGTGCGCTGCAAACTGGACAGTCTGTTCTGTCTCTGATAGCTTTTTGTTAATCATTTCAACACATTTTCAACATATTTCTCGCCTGTTTTGCACAAACGAGGTGTCAGTATGCCGAAGTCTCCCGCCTCTCCGGCCCTGCGCGGCCTTTTCTGCCTTCTCTGCCTGTGCCTGTGCCTGCTTCTCCCCGGATGTGCCGGCCAGAACACGCAGCGCACTGGAACCATACAGGATCTTGCAGCCTTTCCGGCCTCTCCTGATGAGACTGTCTACATCGCTGTGACCGGCGGCTCCAGGGATTTCAACGATGACCTGGCCTCCCTGATGATGGGCTCCCTGCAGAGCGAGCTCGGTCTCATCCCTGCTGACACGCCCTCTGAGGCCAGCCTGCTGGTGGATGTCACTGTCAGGGATGTCTATGTGGCGGCTATTGGCGGCACCAGGATCAATGCCGGGCGTGCCCTGGCCAATACAGCCATGGCCACAACTCTGGGCCTTGCCATAGGCAGCATTGCCGGCGATCGCGAAGGTGCGCTCATTGGCGCAGGCATTGGCGCTGCCGTGGGCATTGGCGTCACTGCCGCGGACGCGGACAAGGAATACCTCTGGCAGCTTGATGCCGAGGTCAGCATGCGCCGCCATGGTGAACAGGCCTCTCCCCAGCCCTACAGCACCACAGCCGGAGGGATTGGCATGGAACGCCAGGATGCAGAATTTGCACTGAAGAACCAGCTCAGCGAAGATGTGGTGCGCAGCCTGCGCGGGTCCTAGACTGGCACGGGACTGACACGGGACCAGCACGGTCAGACCCGGCCAGGCATCGCCTGACACGGGCCGGCAAGAGCCGTCAAGAGCCGTCAGGAACCGTGACCGGCTGCCACAGGCATTCTCATCCCTTTTGCATTCTCAAGGAGAAGACATGGGCTTTCGCTGTCTGATTCTGGCCTTTCTTGCCGTTGTGCTCCTGGTGCAGCCCGGCTGCTCCACGCGCAGCGGCCCGAAGCCGGAAATTGTCCATCCAGCCATCCCGGACGATCTGGTGCTTATCCGCTCCAAGGATGCCAGAACAGCGCAAAGCGCCCATCTTGAGTCCGCAAGCATCAATATCAGTGATCCCAAGGGGCTTGCCGGCCAGTTCCTGGAACGCCTTGAACAGATGCTCGTGGAAAGGCAGTTCACGCTCACAGACCAGCCGAGCCTTGCCGAGCGCATCATCTCCTTAAAGATCCTCTTCAAGGGCAAGGCCGACCAGGCCAGCATGGAGCAGGCTGTGCGGGCAGGCTATGACACCCCCGTGCCTGCTCTCACCGGCACAGGCAGTGTCCTTGTGGCAGATCTGCTGTTAGTGCGCAGGCGCGTGCCCTCAAGGACGTTGAACACGATTTCCGCGCGCAATGCCATCAGCAGCACCACCTTGCGCATAGGTCTTTATTCCGCACAGAAAAGGGCATTGCAGGACAGGTCCCTGGAAGAAGCCCTGGCCGGTGACATAGCTGCCCTGGCTGCATCTGATGAAGATGAGGAAATGCACAAGACAAGCTCTCTGACCCTGCAGAAGAAGAGCAAGGTCAGCAAGAAGAAGTCCTCTGCCAAAAAGCGCAAGGCAGCAAAAAAGACCTCAAAGAGATCTTCAAAGAAGACTTCCAGGAAGTAAGCAGGGACGCACTGCGTGCGCCCGAAAGCCATGGGGCCCCGTTTTCAGAGACAAACGGGGCCCTGGACTGCAGGCAGTGCTGTGCAGCATGTCATCACGCAGGGCATTGCGCAGGGTATCGCGCTGTACTGCTGCCAATGGGCGGGTACTCTCAGGCGTGCATGGCGGCTCTGGTTCTGGCCACAGCCTCGGCGATATCGTCAGCTGCCACAAATTCCGAGACCAGGGCACAGCAGCGTGCGCCGTGTGCAGCCACATCATGGATGTTGTGGGCCTTGATGCCGCCAATACAGACAAAGGGAATGGTGGTATTGGCGCAGATCCAGTCCAGGTATTCCAGCCCCACGGGTGCGCAGACATCTTCCTTGGTCTTTGTGGCATAGATGGGGCCAACCCCGATGTAGTCGGCACCACCGGCAATGGCTGCTCTGGCCTGCTCAGGTGCATGGGTGGAGACACCTATGCACATGCTGCTGCCGACCAGGGCGCGCACATCAGCCAGAGGAATGTCCTCCTGGCCCACGTGCACACCGTCTGCCCTGCTGAGCAGTGCCAGGTCCACATGATCGTCCACAATGAAACAGGCCCCGTATTCCTCGGTAATGCTGCGCAGAAGACGACACTGCTCAAGCATTTCGCCGTCCTTCTTCTTCTTTTCCCTGTACTGCAGAATGCGGATGCCTGCACCAAGCAGGGCGCGGGCCACTTCCTCAAGACTGCGGCCGCGACTTAAGCCTTCATCAGTAAGTGCATAGAGATCGACGTCCCCGGTTTCACCTGGCAGGATAATGGGCATGATGCCTCCTTCTACTCATGAACAATGAACAATGTGCGTCACGAATGTCTGCCTGCCGTTCCTGTTGGCAGGCATCTTAATACTTGCATGCAACTGGCAGCGCACAGCGTTGCAAAAGACACTGTCAATGCAGTGACGATGCGGTGATGATGCCGTTGATTGCGGTGGCGATGCAGTGGGATGCGATGGGAATACGGTGAAGAAACAGTGGCACCTGCGCACAGACGCCTGCTGCGTCTGCCCCTGCAATGCCCGGCCAGGCCCCAAAAGCAAAACTCTGATCAGGCAAAGTGCTCCAGCCACAGCCTGGTAAGGCAGCTTTTGCAAAGGCGCCAGGGGCGGAATGAGGTGTGCAGCAGGTGCCCGGGGAGCAGGAAGCCCTCGGGCAGAAAGTCTTCCGGGGTTCGCATGGGATAGTGCACTGTACAGCCATTTGCCCTGCAGTCTGCATGTCCTGCCTGTGCAAAGGCCTCTGCCAGGGGACTGTCCGCACACTGCCTGCCCAGTGCTGCCAGCACAGCCTCATCCAGGGCCACAGGGCTCGGGGAGGCAGCCAGAAGGCCAAGGGCAAAGGGATCGCCTCCTGACGGTCCTGTCCTGTGCATGGCCACAACACCATCGAGCACGCCTGCCACAGGCGGCAGCACTTTGAGAATGTCCGTGAGCATGCGCAGGAAGTGCTCGGGCCTGTTGCCTTCCCTGGTGTGGTAGAGGGCCTTGCGCAGGCCAGGGACACAGCCATAGAGGTTCTTGCAGGACAGGGTGATGCGCACCTGGCTGTGCGCCTTGACCCTGGCGACAGAGACAATGTGGTCCGCTGCAAGCGCAGTGCGTGAGATCTGCAGCACAGAGCCGCAGGCAAGACGCACGCTCTCGCCCTTTGCCATGGCCTCGACGTTCAGCCCCAGGGGCTTGAGGGCAGTCTCCAGACCAATGGCAGCGGCAACGCTTTTTGCCGTGCCAAAGCCCGGACTGTCGGCAACCTGCACCCTGGCACCCTGGTCCAGAAGCCAGCTGCAGGTTGTGGCCACAACAGCAGGATGGGTGCAGGCCAGCGGGTTGTTGCGCAAAAGGTTGGGCTTGACAAGAACTGTCTTCCCGCACAGGGAGGGGCCGAGCCCGGTGCTGTCCAGCACATCGGGCAACAGCAGCGGGACTGCCTGATAGGATGTGCATTGTTCAAGACAGACAACAGGACTGGCGGCCTGACCGGCGGCATGGTCAGCAGCCTGAGCACTGGCCTGAGCACTGACCTGACCAGTGGCATGGGGCCTGATTTCTTCCGGCACGTTTCTCTCCTTCAGCGCAGGACCTGGGGCCAGCCTTGCCGAAAGACTGGCAGCACAGGCAGCAGGAGTTCTGCAGCATGTTTCTTCCCGGGAAAGCTGCCATGCGGGAACATCCCTCGCGCTTTCCAGGCTGAAGCATAGCCTGTCCGGCACAGAAAGGCGAGATCCGCAGCACAAGCCTTTCCGGCAGGGAAACGCGGGTGCGGCCGGCCAGGGCAGACACAGGTACGGGGACGTGAGCCTGTGCCGCAAAGGGGCATCAGGGCATGTCCTGCTGTCTGGCACAGTCTGGTGCCGGAGCCCTGTGTTGTTTTGCGCTGCCCTGTGCTGTTTCGCGTTGTGTTGTTTTGCGCTGTCTCGTGTTGTCTCATGTTGTCTCGATTCTTTCCGCCAGAAGCGTGATGGATTTTTGCAGAACAAAGTGAGAAAGAAAAACTGTGCCAGGAAGAGGTGTTGTGCTGCAAGTATGCGGAATGCAATTGTTCCCAATTGTTCCAGAGACGTACGGCAGGTTTCCCCTGCAAATGAGATGTGTGTGCACTGCTCCCTGCCATGTTGCAGACTTTTTTTCGTGCCCTCCTTGCCCTGTCACGAATTTTATCGTAAAAGGTGAAAAATTTTGTTTTACTGTTCATTTTTTCTCCCTGAAAAATGACACAGTCGGCACTGTTCTATCCGTCAACATTGGAGGGCTCCATGCAAGCTACAAGAAGGAGTTTTCTCAAAGGATTGAGCGCCGGAGCATTGACCCTTTCCGTTATGGGTTTCGATTTGAAGGCTGTGCAGGCGTATGCCACATCGCTGAAGATCGAAGGGGCCAAGGAAATCATCAGCGTCTGTCCTTTCTGTGCCGTGTGCTGCCAGATCATTGCCCATGTCAAAGATGGCAAACTGGTGTCCACGGAAGGTGATCCCGATTTCCCTGTCAACGAGGGCTCTCTCTGTGCCAAGGGTGCAGCGCTCTTTGGCATGTACACGCATACAGAAGGTCGTGTGCTCAAGCCCATGTACCGTGCTCCCTACAGTGATCACTGGGAAGAGAAGGACTGGGACTGGACCTTCAACCGTATCGCCAAGCTTGTGAAGGAGACCCGCGACAAGGATTTCAAGGAGACCAACGAAAAGGGAGAAGTGGTCAACCGTGTGGAATCCATGTTCTGGATGGGCACCTCCCACGCCTCCAACGAAGAATGCTGCGTTATCAATTCAGCCGTTAAAAGCCTGGGCATGGTCTGTATAGACCACCAGGCCCGTGTCTGACACAGCCCCACTGTACCGGCTCTGGCAGAGTCGTTCGGTCGTGGTGCTATGACAAACCACTGGATAGATATCAAGAATTCCAATTGCGTTCTCATCATGGGCAGCAACTGTGCGGAGCACCATCCCGTGTCCTTCAAGTGGGTCATGGCCGCAAAGGACAATGGTGCGACAATCATTCATGTTGACCCGAAATTCTCCCGTACTTCCGCCCGCTGTGATTTCCATGTCCCCCTGCGTTCAGGCTCGGACGTGGCCTTCCTCGGCGGCATGATCAATTACATCATCACCAACAAGCTCTATCTTGAAGAGTATGTGCACGCCTATACCAACGCTGACTTCGTGGTGGGCAAGGACTACTACTTCAAGGACGGTGTCTTCTCGGGTCTTGATCCGGAAAAGCGCCGCTACGATCCCAGCTCCTGGACCTTTGAAAAGGACGCTAATGGCGCCATTGTCACGGATCCGGAGTGGAAGAACCCGCGCTGTGTCTTCAATCTGCTGAAGGAACACTTCTCGCGCTACACCCTGGACAAGGTCTCTGCTGTGACCGGCGTGTCCGAGGAAAACATTCTGCGCGTGTACAAGGCCTTCACAGCCACAGGCAGGCCCGACAGAGCCGGCACCATCATGTACGCCCTCGGCTGGACACAGCATACCAACGGCGTGCAGATCATCCGTGCCTCCACCCTTGTGCAGCTGCTTCTCGGCAACATCGGTGTTGCCGGCGGCGGCATCAACGCCCTGCGCGGCGAACCCAATGTGCAGGGCTCCACTGACCAGGCACTGCTCTATGACAGCCTCCCCGGCTACTTCGGCATGCCGAGGTCCAATCAGCAGACCCTTGATCAGTACCTCAAGGCTGCCACTCCCACCACCAGGTTCGAGAAGAGCATCAACTGGAAGTCCAATACGCCCAAGTACATTGTCAGCCTGCTCAAGGCCTGGTTCGGTGATGCCGCAACCAGGGAAAATGACTTCGGCTACGCCTGGCTGCCCAAGCTCGAACCCCATGGTGACTATTCCTACTACACTGTGATCGACAATGCCCTGCACGACAAGATGCGCGGCGGTTTCGTCTTCGGCGTGAACCCCTGTCAGAGCTTTGCCGATTCCCATAAGACCCGTAACGCTGTGGACCATCTTGACTGGCTGGTCTGTGGCGAAATCCACAACTCCGAAACCTCGGACAACTGGCACAGACCTGGTGTTGATCCGTCCAAGATCAAGACTGAAGTCTTCCTGCTGCCCTCTGCCCTGCGTATCGAGAAGGAAGGCACCATCGCCAACTCCGGCCGCTGGATTCAGTGGTTCGACAAGGGTGTGGAGCCTGCCGGCGAGGCACGCGACTTCGGCGACATCCTTGTGCCGCTCATGAACAAGGTTCGCGAGCTCTACAAGGCCGAAGGCGGCGCCAACCCCGCACCTCTGCTCAATACCATCTGGCCCGAGACCTACAAGGCCGAGGAATGGACCAAGCGCCTCAACGGCTACTTCTGGGCTGACACAAAGATTGGCGACAAGCTCTACCGCAAGGGACAGCTCGTGCCGGCCTTTGCCAACCTGAAGGACGACGGGACCACCTCCTCCCTGAACTGGATCTACACAGCCAGCTGGACCGAAGAGGAAGGCAACAAGTCCAAGCGTCGCAGCACCAAACAGACCCCCATGCAGGCCCGCCTGGGTCTCTACCCGAACTGGTCCTGGTGCTGGCCCATGAACCGGCGTATTCTCTACAACCGCGCCTCAGTGGATCCCCATGGCAAGCCGTGGAATCCGAGCCTGCCCGTTGTTGCCTGGGACGGCAAGGGCTGGGTCGGTGACATTCCGGACGGCGGCGGTGCTCCGCTCGCCGAGCCCAACGGCAAGCTGCCCTTCATCATGCATGCGGATGGCGTGGCCCAGCTCTTCGGCCCCGGCCGTGCCGACGGTCCCTTCCCCGAGCACTATGAGCCCGTGGAAAGCCCGCTCACAAGCCATCCCTTCTCCAAGCAGTTCTCCAGCCCGGTCTACAAGTTCTTCAAGGAAGACGTGGACAGAATGGCCAAGCCTGGCGATCCCAGGTTCCCCATTGTTCTGACCACCTACAGCATGACCGAGCACTGGTGTGGTGGCGGCGAAACCCGCAACACGCCCGCACTGCTTGAATGCGAGCCTCAGCTCTACATTGAAATGAGCCATGAGCTTGCAAAAGAAAAGGGCATCAAGAATGGTGACGGCGTCCTCATTGAGAGCGCCCGCGGCAAGGTTGAAGCCATTGCCATGGTCACAGTCCGCCTGCGTCCCTTCACCATCCAGGGCAAGACCGTCCACCTTGTGGGCATGCCCTTTGCCTATGGCTGGCTGACCCCCGAGTGCGGCGATGCCACCAACAGGCTCACTATCAGTGCCTTTGATCCTAATACCAGCATTCAGGAGTGCAAGGCCTGCCTCGTGAATGTGAGCAAGCTCGATAAACTGACTGAAATCGGCTAATTCATGCAGAGTGTCCGGAGACGTCCTGCGGACGTTTCCGGGCACTCCCCGAACAAGGAGCAGTTATGCCAAAGAGCATTCTTGTAGACACCACAAGGTGTACTGCATGTCGGGGATGTCAGGTTGCTTGCAAGGACTGGCACAATCTCCCGGCTATCAAGACAAAGCAGACCGGCACCCATCAGAATCCGCCGGACCTGAACCCCTGTAACCTCAAAGTTGTCCGCTTCCGCGAACATATTGATGACCAGGGCATTGTGCGCTGGAACTTCTTCCCGGATCAGTGCCGCCAATGCACCTACCCGCCCTGCAAGGACGTGGCTGACATGGTGCTGGAAGGCGCCATCATTCAGGACAAGAAGACTGGTGCCGTGCTGTTCACGGAAAAGACCGCACAGCTGAGCAAGGAAGATGCAGAGGCCGTCCGCGAGGTGTGCCCCTACAACATTCCCCGCCGCGACGAGAAGACCGGCCGCCTGACCAAGTGCGACTTCTGCATCGACAGGCTGCAGGCAGGCCTCATTCCCATGTGCGTCAAGACCTGCCCCACAGGTGCCATGGTCTTCGGCGAACGCGAGGAAGTGCTTGCCATGGCCCGAAAGCGCCTGGCCATTGCCAGGAAGACCTTCCCCAAGGCCTTCCTTGCTGATTACAAGGACGTCAACGTCATCTATCTGCTGGCTGAAGAAAAAGAGCATTACTACGAGTATGCCTGCTTCTAGGCGGCCGGCCGCATTTGACTGACACTTTTGAAGAACGGGGCCCGTTTTGCAAAAAAACGGGTCCCTTTTTTCTTCTTGTGCGCTGTGATAGCCTTATTCTCTGTCCGGGGCTCTGCCCCGCTTCTCCTATTTTCGAGGTGCTCCATGTCCGAAGCCCTGAAACGCCTGCAGCAGACGCTGCAAAAACAGCGTGAAGAAAAACCTGTCCTCAAGGACCTGTTCGATACCTTTGAGCCGCTGTGGACTGCCAGAATACAAGAACAGCAGCGTCTGGAAGCGCTCTTTGCCGAACAGGGACTGAGCCTGCCCCCGCGTAATGAAAAACTGGCCTCTGACGGCGTAAGCCTGCTTGCCGTGACGGACCTTGCCTGGTTGTGGCCCCATGTCGCGGAATGCTGCAGGCACTTTCTGCCTGTCTTTGCCGCAAATCCCCGCCTTCTGCCCGGCCAGGAAGCCGTTGCAGCCTTCTTTGCCAGGGACTGGGATGCCTCCTTCCGGCAGGACTTTCTGCGTGCAGTCATTGATGCCGACACAGACGGCCTGGTGCGACTCTCCGGCCTTGAGGGCATGGATGCGGCAAGTCTTGCCCTGGCCGGCGAATTCTCCCTGTCTGCCGTGCTGCGGGCCCTTACCGTGAACCTTGTCTCCACCGAGGATGAGGAGAAAAATCACTGGCCCCTGTGGTCCCAGGGCAACTGTCCTGTGTGCGGCAGGCTGCCTGTCATGGACTGGCTGGGCAAGGGCTATGAAGACAAGAACAATCCCTTCCTGGTCACAGGCGGCGGCAGGAAGTTCCTGCACTGCGGCCTGTGCGGCGCTGACTGGCGTTTTCGGCGTGCCATCTGTCCTGCCTGCGGCGCAGACAAGAAGGGCTGCATGGAGACCTTCTACGCCAGCACCAATCAGGCAGAGCACGTTTCCTGGTGCTCTGAGTGCAAAAAGTACTGTGTGGGCCTGAATCTGCGTGCCATTTCCCCTGTGCCGGACATGGATGTCATGGCCTTTGCCATGATGCCCCTGGACATGCTGGCAGCAGAACGGGAACTGACCCCCATGTGCAGCACACCCTGGAATCAGTTTTAACGCATCCCCTGTTTCCGCTGCCCAAAGCGGCCGCGCAGGCCCTGGAAGACTGGTCAGGCTGACGGCCAGTCCAGGCGGACCCTGATGCTTCCGGGAAACAGGCACATGGAGCCGGTATGGCACAGCCCCCAGAGACAATGAGTGCAGCAGCGCCCCCTCAGACAGGACACAGAGCTGCCGAGACCATGCAGCGCATCCTGGAGGCTGCCACAGAGCTCTTTTCCCAGCGCAATTACTCCAGCGTGCGTACCAGGGACATTGCCCGGGCAGCCGGTGTCAATATCGCCCTGCTGCACCGCTACTACGGCACCAAGAAAAACCTCTTTGCCACTGTGCTGGCTTCCCTGGGAAACGAGGGCGACGAGCACTACGGACGCCCCGGGTCCCGGGAGCGCTCCCTGCACATAGTCAGGGACTACCTGAGTGCCGATGCTGCAGACAGAGAGCGTGACTTGCGCCTGTTGCTGCGCTCTGCCATGGATGCAGAGGTCTCTGACATTGTGCGGGACTTCTACGCGGACAAATTCCACTCCCTGACTTCCAGCCTTGAGGGCGAGGACAGGGAAAGCAGGCTCTTTCTGCAGTTTGCCCTCATCAGCGGCATAGCCCTCACCTCCTTTCTGCTCAAGGATGCCGTCAGAGGCAGTCTTGATGTCGCAGACATCTGCCAGCGGGTGGAGAAGATGCTGCAGGAAATTCGCAACGAACAGGACGTTGACAAAAAGAGCAGGGCAGACTGATCCACCCTGATGCAGCCTGCCCCGCTCTGCTCGATTCTGCTCTGCAGCAACATGTTCTGTCACGGGCTGGCCATCTCTGGCAGGCCCGTGACCTTTTTTCAGAAGCTGTACAGCACACCAAGACTGATGGCGTACTTCTCGCTGTCCTCGACCATGGGGCTGTCTGTCACTTCCTTAGTCAGGAACATGGCCCGGAATGAGGCCAGGGCGCTCCAGTTCTCGGTAAAGTTCACTCTGGCTGTGAGCTGGGCATAGGGCGTGAGCGAGCTCTCGGGCTCGTACTCGGCAAGACCGCTCTTTGCAGCTTCGCTGGCGCTGATGCCGTAGTAATAGTCATTGTAGTTTGCATCAGCCCACTGCACGCCAACGGTCGGCACAAGGGTGACAGGGCCAAGGGGCAGGGGCAGGGAATAGTTGCCGTCTAACAGCACGCCATTGCTGTAGCCGAGCACGTCTGTTGAACCTGTGAGGGAGAGAATGCCCCAGGGAGAGGTAATTCTGGCGTTGACCCCTGCCAGCATGCTTGAATAGCGGTTGTCCAGGCGGCGCATGGCCCAGCGGTCACTGTCGTCCGCATAGAAGTTCTGGGACAGATAGGAGAGCTGCACGTTGAACTCAAACCACTGATTTCTGTACACGTGCAGACCGCCGGCAAGGCCGCGAAGATACAGATACTCTCCCTCGTAGCCAAGCAGGGGCAGGAAGGTGCCACCGGAGTTCATGCCCTTGTATTCGCTGGTGATCATGGTGCCGCCAATACCGGCATTGAAGCCGGCCAGCATGTCCATATCAAAGCCGGAAGAGGATGTGTCGTCGGCACGGGCAGTGACCGGAGCAAGGACGCAGCAAAGGAGAAGCACAACAAGCAGACGTTTCATGAAAACCTCGGTATCGTTTTGCAATTTTTGACAAAACGTGAACAGGACAAAAGTAATCAATTGATTGCTTCCTCTACAGATTCTCTCTGCACTTGTCAATGTGCCAGCAGACAGTCTGACGTGCCTGCTCGTCTGTGTTCACGCTGCCATTCTGTCACTATGTCACTCTGCCACTCTGCCGTGCTCACTTTCCTTTCTTCCGCATCACGGCTATGCTGTTGACGCCCGGAACAGCCATTTTGCCTCTGTTTCCCGTGTCTTTGCACCTGCAGGCACTGTATTGCTCTGCCCGGCTTCGGTCTGGTCCTGTGAGGCCTGTTTGAGAACTGTTCAGGGCTTCTCGCACTCCTCTGTCCCTTTCAGGGGCCTGCACCCATTTTTCAGGAATTTTCCATACCTGCGAGCGTGTTTCATGAGCACAACACCTGTTGCTTCCCCTGATGCTGTCCTTGAGCCTGTTGCAGACAAGAGCATCAGTGAGGAAAAAATCTCCGCCATTGCCAGAGCCATCAATTTTGACGACCCTGCCCTGACCATACAGTACGGCGCCAAGACCATGAACGAGATTGCCAAGTTTGCCGATTCCCTGCTTGGCAATGTGCGCGTCAAGGACTCAGGTCCTGTGGGTGAATCCCTGCAGGAGCTCATGCTCAAGGTCAGGGACATTGACGTCACTGAGATTGCAAGCCCGAAAAAGAGCGCACTGGCCTCCATTCCCTTCATCGGCAGCCTCTTCGGGTCTGTGGAAAAGACCCTTGCCCGCTTTGACACCCTGCTTGATCAGGTCGAAGGCATCAGCGCCCACCTTGAGGACGCCATGCTCGGCCTGCTCAAGGACATTCAGGTACTTGAGCAGCTCTATGGCTACAATCAGGCCTTCTACGAAGACCTCACTGCCACCATTATGGCCGGCGAGCGCAGGCTGCAGCAGGCCAGAGAGGAAGAGCTGCCTGTGCTCGAAGCCCAGGCCAGAGAAAGCGGCAATGCCCTGGACGCCCAGAAGGTGCACGACTTTGCCGAGCGCCTGAACCGCTTTGAGCGCCGCCTGCACGATTTGCGTCTCTCCCGCACCATCACCCTGCAGACTGCGCCGCAGATCCGCATGATCCAGAGCAATGACCAGACCCTGGCGGAAAAGATCCAGACCAGCATCCTGGCCACCATCCCGGTGTGGAAGAATCAGCTTGTGCTGGCACTCTCCATCAACGGCCAGCACAATGCCGCAAAGCTGCAGAAGGAAGTGGCTGACACCACCAATGCCCTGCTGCGCAAGAACGCGGAAATGCTGCAGGCCTCCAGCACCGCAGCTGCCAGGGAAGTGGAGCGCTCCATTGTGGATGTGGAGACGCTGCGCGATGTGCAGTCCCGCCTGCTGGCCACCATCGAGGAGACCATGTCCATTGCCAGAGAGGGCCGTACCCGTCGTCTGGCTGTGGAAAAGGAACTCATCGGCATGGAAGAGGACCTCAAGGCCAGGCTCACCTCCCTGGCCATCCAGAAGAACGACGATCGGGCTGCCATCCTTGCTGATTCCGGCAGGAAGGCATAGCAATGTCAGTCAGGCAAGGGCGCAGGGCCTCCTTGCGTACAAACAGGCATTGAGGGGGAAGCATGGCACAAGAACCGCTACTCGACAAAATCGTGGGAGGTGTGCTGAAGACTGTCACCACTGTGCTGGTGCGCCTTTGTGTGCATGGTGCGGCCTTGTGCTGCGCAGTCTTCTTTGTGGATACAGCACTGCACACCTTCCTGTTTGACGAGCTCTTCCTGAAGCTTGCCATCTATGCAGGCATAGTTTGCCTTGTGCCTGCAGGCGCACTGAAGAACCCCTACTGGTTCATACCAGTTGTCACAGGCTGTCTGCAGGCCGTTGTCACAGGCATACTGGGCATGCCCTGGCCGTTCATGCTCTTCTGGGCAGGCTTTCAGACCTGGTGCCTGCGCCTTGTCATTGCAAAGGGCGCCATTGGCTGGGACTGGACAGCAGCACCCCTGCTGGTGATTAGCCTCTTCTCCTGGTTTTCTGCAACAGCATACTGGGGGGTGGGCACCACCTCTCTGGTCTCCTTCCCCATGCTCACTGTGGCAGGCTTCCTCTTCTACAAGAGCTGGCTCAAAGTCTGCCATACCAGTGTGCACAGGCAGATCATGGCTTCCCTGCTTGTGCGCCTGCGCAAACTTGTGCAGGAGAACAACATTCCAGGTGCTGAAGCAGGCTACCTCAGACTCTTGCTCAGCCAGTGCGAGGCCCTGGCTGTGCAGGGGGACCTGGACGAGGCCCTGATTGACCGCATCAACGCTGTGACCAGCAGCCTTGAGAGCATGGCTCAGAACACGTCCAAAGCGCCCCTGAAGGGCCTGTTCAAGTCTGCCCAGTGGCAGCACCTCTCCCAGTCTTCTGCCAGGCGCAGCAGGCAGCAGAGCCTGCTTGAAGAGCTGCGCCAGCTCACCCTGGAGCTGGCCCGACTGCTTGGGCCCAAGCCTGCAGCACAGGACCTGTCAAAGCTGGCCGGCCTGTCCGCCTCCACATCTCAGCTTCTGCAAAAGGCAGCAGCCTGTCCTGCCCCCCTGAACCAGCTTCTGGAGCACATTGCCATGATCTCCCTGGACATGGTGCAGTGCATGGAAAAGGACCCCGAGGACGTGCGCGACGGCACAAGCTTCCTCAATCGCTACCTGCCCAGAGTGCATCACATTGCCGATGAGATGCAGCGCATACAGCAGAACAATGTGCCCCTGGAGCGCACAAGGGAAGTGCTGGAACGCCTTGTTGCCGCCTTCAGGGAAGAGCGTGCCCGCATGGACCGCAACGACACCATCAAGTACACGGCTGAAATCGAAGCCCTGGACAATCTGCTCAAGATGCGCGGCTATTAGCCTCACCGTCCCGTC
>CASEWR010000132.1 GCA_949291675.1 uncultured Desulfovibrio sp.
CGTCATGGTGCGTCTTCACGAGTCTTTTGGGAACAAGGAACAAAAGATTGACGCCCCTCTGCTGTCTGATGGAACATTGCGAGTGCTTTCTATAGGAGCTGTGCTGCTCAGTGCTCCGGAAAACGCCCTGGTTGTCATTGAGGAAGCAGACAATGGTATCCACCCCAGCCGTGCCGACGCTCTTGTCAGGCAGATCCAGGACATAGCTTTGCGCCGCAACCTGCGAGTGCTCATCTCCTCCTGCAATCCGGCATTGCTGGATGCTGTCCCAGACTCCTCCCTGGGAGATGTTCTGTACTGCTACAGAAGTCCTGAAGATGGCAGCAGCCGTCTTGTTCGTCTGGCAGACATACAGCGTTTTCCTGAGCTGCTGGCGCAGGGCTCTCTGGGACAGTTACTGACCAGCAACAGACTGGAATACTTTCTGAAAGATACCAGCTCAGAAGAAGAGCGCAAGCAGGCGGCACTTTCCTGGCTGGAGAGTCTGAGCAGGGAGGCAGAGGCATGAGCATCTGTCTGCCTGAGACATCGGTGTTTGTCGAGCTCCTGAACGTGCCCAATATGGAGATGGAACGCAGCGCAGAAACGTGGCTGTTTTGTTTGTGAAACAGGTGCAGCTTGCTCTGGCAGGAAAATCGCCCTTTGCGCCTCTTGTGTTCCCCAAGCAGGAGGCTTTGCAGCAATGGCTTACCAAATTTCCCGACTACGCCATGCGGGGACAAGGACTAGGGGACTTGTCCATCGTGCACGACTGGGAACGATTGCGCGAACAGCACCAAGGCCGTCGGGTCTATATCTGGTCCCTGGACAAGCACCTAACTTCGTATGACAGTGTTGAAGGTATAGGCTTCAGGACTTGTTGATACAGCCCATGGAAGGGCGGAAATAGAATGAGACTGCCCTTTGCGCAAGCCTAGAGCAGCTCAAAAAAACTGCGCTCAAAGCGGATCAGCCCTTCGTCGCGCATCTTGCACAGCTCCCTGGACATGGCACTTCTGTCCACTGCCAGGTAGTCAGCCAGCTGCTGCCTGTTGAAGGGGATAGTGAAGCCTGTACTGCCCTGCACCCGCGCCTCCTCGGAAAGATAGGAGATGAGCTTCTCCCTGAGAGTGCGCCTGGACATATGGTTCAGCTTCTGGATGAGCTTCTTGTTCTTCTCGGAGATGGAAAAGAAGAGATTCTGAATGACCAGATAGTGGAAGCGGCACATGGAAGAGCAGACTGTGAGCACCTTTCTGGCATTCACAAAGACCACCACACTGTCCTTCAGGGCGACAATGTCGTGGCACAGAGCACTGCTTTCCGGGGCAAGATAGGCCTCGCCGAACATCTCACCTGGGGCAATGCTGTCCAGGATGGCCCTGTTCCCCCAGTTGTCATCCCGCTGGATCTGCAGACTCCCCTCTAAAAGCAGCAGCAGCTGGTCCAGGTGTTCGCCATGACGCAGGACTGCATCTCCTCTGGAATACTCAACAAAGCGGGCCTTAAGGCAGTTGAGCATGGCACGAATCTCATCTTCGCTCACGCCGGAAAAGAGTCGTGTCCTTTTGAGAACTGGAACATAGTTTTTCATATTTTTCCCTGGTTCGTTGCAAATATCACAGACGCGTTGCAAAAGTTATACTACTGTGAACTCACGTTTGCAAGACTGGTTGTTCCAGTTCGAGCCGGAGGTTTGATGAAAGCCAGAATACGGATCACCCTGGTCGGCAGGATGGGCCCGGGACAGTGTCACAGAGGGCATCGCCCCGGCGACTCCTGGGACTACGACACTGAGCGGGGCATGCTCTGTCCCATGGCCATGCATGTTGCCTTTCCATTCATTGACATCATGCGCTACGGCGGGGAGCCCCCCAGGGCAAAATGCGGCGAAATCCGCTTCTGCTGCCCGGACACGGATGTGATCAACATTTTCAAGCTGGAAAAGGTGGAGGAGTCATGATTCGACGCATCATCCGCATTGACGAAGACAAGTGCACAGGCTGCGGCCTGTGTGCCGAAGCCTGTCATGAAGGCGCCATCAAAATCATCGACGGCAAGGCCAGGCTGACTCGCGAGGACTACTGCGACGGCCTTGGCGACTGTCTTCCCGCCTGCCCCGAGGAAGCCATTTCCTTTGAGGAACGCGAGGCTCCTGCCTATGACGAGGCAGCTGTCCTTGCTGCAAAGGCAGCCGCAACAAAGGCTGCTGCCGGCGGCACAGCAGGTGCTCACCATTCCTGTCCCGGCTCTGCCCCGCAGGCTCTCAAATCCCATTCCTGTCCGGGCTCTGCTCCGCAGGCCATCAGGCCCCTTTCCTTCCCCGGCCTGCAGCCCTTCGGCGCCATGGGGGCAGGAACTGTCTCAGGACCTGGAACAGGACCTGAGACAGGGTACAGCGAGCTTATGCAGTGGCCTGTGCAGCTCAAGCTTGTGCCGCCCAAGGCTCCCTGCTTCAACAAGGCACATCTGCTCATTGCCGCTGACTGCACAGCCTTTGCCTGCGGTACCTTCCACAGGGACTACATGCAGGGCAGAGTCACAGTCATTGGCTGCCCCAAGCTCGACAGCGAGGACTACTCAGAGCGCCTTGCTGCCATCTTCGCAAACAACGACATTCTGGACATCACAGTGGTGCGCATGGTGGTGCCCTGCTGCGGCGGCCTCGTGCAGGCCGTGCACAAGGCCCTGGAAAAAAGCGGGAAGTCCCTTCCCCTGCAGGTGATCACCCTTGCCACCAATGGCACTGTGCTGCCCGGGTAAAGACGACGCTCACAACAGACAAAGAAGACATCAGGAGTTTCTCCTGAATGCATAAGGACAAGACTATGGACAAGAAGATGTTCTGCTTTCAGTGTGAACAGACTGCAGCCTGCAAGGGTTGCAGCGGCAGCGCAGGTGTCTGCGGCAAGAAGGCCGCCACTGCCGGTATTCAGGATCAGCTGACAGGCGCCCTCATTGCTCTGGCCTGTACGGCTGAGAAGTCTCAGGATGCAGTCACGGATCACACCCACGATCTGGTGATGCAGTGCCTCTTTGCCACTCTGACCAACGTGAACTTTGACGACACTGCACTGCGGGAGATGCTGGCACAGGTGCAGGCGGAAACGCAGCGTCTGGCTGCTGCCGGCTCCTGTCAGGCAGCTCCCTGCTACGACATGGGCAAGCTCTGGAGCGCAGAGGAGGACCTTCGTTCCTTACGCTCTCTGATCCTCTTTGGCATCCGTGGCGTGGCAGCCTATGCCTGGCACGCCGCGGTCCTGGGACTGAGAGATGCCTCGGTGGACAGCTTCCTGCTCAAGGCCCTGCGCTTCGTGGGCTCTGAGACTGCAGGCATGGACGAGCTTCTGCCCGTAGTCATGGAAGTCGGCGCTGTGAACCTGACCTGCATGGAACTGCTGGACAAGGGCAATACAGAGACCTTCGGACATCCTCGTCCTGTGGAAGTCAGCCTCATGGTGGAGAAGGGCCCCTTCATTGTCGTCACAGGCCATGACCTCCATGACCTGAAGCTTCTGCTTGAGCAGACAAAGGACAAGGGCATCAACATCTACACCCATGGCGAAATGCTGCCTGCCCATGCCTACCCCGAACTTTCCTGCTACAGTCACCTCAAGGGCAATTTCGGCACTGCCTGGCAGAATCAGCAGAAGGAATTTGCTGACCTGCCTGCCCCTGTGCTCTTCACCACCAACTGCCTCATGCCCCCGGCCAAAAGCTATGCGGACAGAATCTTCACCACTGCCGTGGTCTCCTGGCCAGGAGCTGTGCACATCGGTCCTGACAAGGACTTCACGCCTGTCATTGAAAAGGCCCTGGAGCTCGGCGGCTATGCTGAAGACAGACAGGGTCACGGCATCAATGGCGGCACAAAGGTCATGACCGGCTTTGCCCGCAACACCGTGCTCTCCGTGGCCGACACAGTCATCAAAGCTGTAAAGGCAGGACAGATTCGCCACTTCTTCCTTGTTGGCGGCTGTGACGGTGCAAAAAGCGGTCGCAACTACTACACAGACTTTGTGAAGCAGGTTCCCGAAGACTGCGTCGTACTCACCCTTGCCTGCGGTAAGTACCGCTTCAATGACCTTGACCTTGGCACCATTGGCGGCCTGCCCCGTCTCATGGACATGGGCCAGTGCAACGATGCCTACAGCGCCATACAGGTGGCAGTGGCTCTTGCCGGTGCCTTCAACTGCTCCGTCAATGACCTGCCTCTCTCCCTGGTCTTGTCCTGGTACGAACAGAAGGCTGTCTGCATTCTGCTGACCCTGCTGCACCTTGGCATCAAGAACATCCGTCTCGGACCGAGCCTGCCTGCCTTTGTCTCCCCCAATGTCCTCAACTTCCTGGTGGAGAACTTTGGCATAGCTCCCATCACAACGCCTGAAGAAGACCTGAAGGCCCTGCTCAAATAACTGACTTTCCTCACCTTTTTCCTGGCCTTCCATGCCTTGCCGGCATGAAAGGCCATTGTTTTTTGGTATTTGCTTTTTGCCGGCATTGGGGTTCTACTTGCAGAAAAACGAGAGCACATAATCTGTACCTGTCACCCAATTCTTCTGCTCTCTACGTCCTTTTCCTGTCCTGCAAAGGGCAGGTATTTGATGAGGTTAGACCTATGAGCAAGAAACTGGTTGCCTGCTTCAGTGCCCAGGGCACAACGGCCGCAGTTGCAAAGAAGCTTGCCGCTGCCTGCGAGGCCGACTTCTACGAAATCAAACCTGAAGTTCCCTACAGCAGCGCTGATCTGAACTGGAACGACAAAAACTCCCGCTCTTCCGTGGAAATGCGGGACACGGCCTTCCGTCCTGCCATTGCTGACAAAAATGCCCATATTGAGGGCTATGACGTCATCTTCATAGGCTTCCCCATCTGGTGGTACATCGCGCCCACCATCATCAACACCTTCCTGGAGGCCTATGACTTCTCCGGCAAGACCATTGTCCTCTTCGCCACTTCCGGCGGCAGCGGCTTTGGCAAGACCGTACAGGGCATCAGGGGTAGTGTGGCAGACTCCTGCACCATCATCCAGGGCAAGCTGCTCAACGGCCCCCAGACGGAAGCAGGGCTCAAGGCCTGGGTGGACAGCCTCAAGGTGTAGCGCCCGGGACCAGAGACACAGGGCTCACCCGCAAGGGCTTTTGACAACAGATACGCACAGGGCAGACTCCTCATGGAACTTCTCTTGGGATTTCCATGGAGCCTGCCCTGTTTTTGCGTCTGGACAATGCCCCTGACTTTTCTCACACTCTGCCGTATGCAGGGCAGGCTTTCTGCCTGTACGGCCAGACTGCAGACCAGTCCCGGCCGGCCATGGTTTGCAGCAGACTGACGCCCGAAGGAGGAAACACAAGACATGCCTGATCTGACCCTGTATCTTGGTGGCACACGCAGCGGCAAGAGCATGCAGGCAGAACGCGATGCGCTGGCCACACAGCAGCATGTACTCTATGTGGCCACAAGCCGCTGCCCTGCTGACGATGCGGCCATGTGCGAGCGTGTGCGCAGGCACAGGGAGCGCAGGCCAGGCTCCTGGCAGACACTGGAGTGCGAAACACGTCTTGCTTGCGGCATTGACGCAGCACTGGAGCGCCTGGCTGTGACACAGCCCCTCACTGCTGTCACAGTGCTCATTGACTGTGTCACCATGTGGGTCACAAATATCCTCTGTTCCCTGCCGGACCCGAAAAATACTGCCATGCTTGAGGATGAGTGCGAGCGCGAGGTGCAGGCGCTGCTTACCGTGATGGAGCGGCGTCCCTGCCACTGGATTATTGTCTCCGGGGAAACCGGACTTGGCGGCATTGCCGCCAGTGCCATGGCACGCAGCTTTGCTGATGCTCTGGGCCTGGTCAATCAGCGCCTGGCTGCTGAAGCAGCACACAGCTGGCTGTGTGTGGCGGGAAAAAAACTTCTGCTGAGCGACTGACACAGTCCCCGGCCGGCACCCGGGCCTCCATGCCCCATGCCCCATGTTCCAGACCCCATGCCCCGGGCCCAGGGACGCGCAGCCCTCACACACTTCACAAGACGTACAAAAGAGACAGGACCCCTTCATGGACAAGATACGCATCCCTGCCTTTGCAGAGGAATGTGCCCGCAAGGCTCAGGAAACACTTGATCATTGTGCCAAGCTGCCAGGCAGCCTGGGCAGACTGGAAGATCTGGCAGTGCGCCTTGCAGGCATCACAGCCTGTGCAGCCCCGGTCTTTGCCCGAAAGAGCCTTGTCCTCTTTGCTGCAGACCACAACATTGTCCGCAGGGGGGCCAGTGCCTCGGACCAGTCTGTCACCGAGCTGCAGATGCGTAACTTTGCCCGTGGCGGCGGCGTTATCAATGCCTTCTGCCGCACTGCCAGTGCCGGCATGACCCTGGTGGATGTGGGCATGCTGCGCGATGTGGACATTCCCAACGTCCTCTGCCGCAAGGTGGTGCATGCAGCCCGCGATTTCAGCGAAGGCCCGGCCATGACCCGCAGTGAAGCTGTGGCCTGCCTGCAGGTCGGCATCGACATGGCGCGGCGTGAGGCTGCAGCTGGCGTGCAGCTCCTGGCTGCCGGGGAAATGGGCATTGGCAATACCTCGCCGGCTGCTGCCATGGCCGCAGTCCTGACCGGCCTGCCCATGGAAGACGTCACTGCCATGGGGCTCACCATGACGCCTGAGAGCCTGCAGCACAAGATTGCCCTGCTGCGCAGGGCCGTAGCCCTGAATGCCCCTGACCCGGCTGACCCGCTCGACGTGCTCGCCAAGGTGGGCGGCCCGGAAATCGGCGCCATGGCAGGCCTGATGCTCGGCGCAGCATCCCTGCGCATTCCGGTGGTCATTGACGGTCACATTGCCACTGTGGCAGCACTGCTGGCAGAGCGCCTCTTCCCCGGCGCCTGTACCATGCTTGTGGGTTCCCATGTCTCGGCAGCACCTGGCCATGCCCAAATCATGGCCATGCTCGGCATTCCCACCTGTCTTGACCTTGGCATGCGCCTTGGGGAAGGCACAGGCGCAGTCCTGCTCTTCCCTGTCATTGACTCGGCAGTGCGCATCCTGCATGAGGTACCGCCTCTGGACAGCCTCAGCCTTGCCTAACGCCCTGCAACCGCACTGCGACGCCCCAGCATGTCAGCAAACCCCTGAGCTGGTTCTGCTCAAGATCCCTCTTTCGCCCGGATCCCGCCCCGTTCAGCCCCCGCACACAAGGCCCTATGACATCTCTTCGCTCTGCTCTCTGCTTCTTCACCCGTCTTCCTGTGGGCCGGCCTGACGCCAATGCCTCCTTTGCCGGAGCAGTGGCCTGGTACCCTGTGGTCGGCCTGATCATCGGCCTTGTGGTTGGCCTCATCACCCTTGCCCTCTCCTGCCTTGTGCCGCCCCTGGTCTGCGGTGCCCTTGGCTGCCTTGCCTGGGCAGCAGTCACAGGAGGCCTGCATCTGGATGGCGTTGCGGACTGCGGCGACGGCATGCTTGTGGAGGCAGCGAAGGAGCGCAGGCTGGAGATCATGAAGGACCCGCGACTGGGCACCTTTGGCGCCATGGCCCTGTTCTTCGTGCTGCTGGTCAAGTTCACCACCCTGGCAAGCCTGACAGAGCAGTTGCAGCCCCTCTCCATGGCCTCAGCCGGGCATTTCCTCCTTGTCTGCTGTCTGGCAGCCATGCTGGGACGCTGTTCCAACTTCCTTGCCATGCGCCTGCCCTCGGCACGTCCCGGGGGCATGGGCAGTACGTCTGTTGCCGGACTCACCTCCAGACACAGCCTCTGTGCAGCCCTTGCCGCCCTGCTCATCAGTGCAGTCAACGGCCTGACCGGCCTTATGGCCCTTGCAGCCGGCCTGGCCATGACAGGCCTCTTCCTTGCTGCTGCCAAAAAGCGCCTTGGCGGTGTCACAGGCGATGTCTACGGCTGCCTCAACGAGCTTGTGGAAAGCACTGTGCTGGTCGCAGCCTGCTGCATGCTGTAAGCCTGCCTGTTCTGCCAGGGGTGTTCTGACAGGCTGGCCCAGCTTACCGGCTGACGCTGCACATAAGGCCAGCACTTCGTCCCCGGCTCGCCAGGGCACACCAGATCGCTCATGCACCTCCCTTCCCGCAATTGGAGCAGCACTGTCATGTCCAGATATACACTTCCCGGCATGAGGCTTGGCACCACCTCCTGCCTTGAGCCGGTGGACTATGTCCCGGGCTTTTGCCATGCATCTGCCCTGTGTGAGGACGTGGCCCTGATGATCATGTGTGTGGGGACACACTGCGAGTACCTTATCAGCGCCAGTGCCGTGCAGGAAATTGCCAGTATTGCCAGGGATGAAGGCACCAGCATCACGGTGCACCTGCCCTGCGAGCATCACTTCGAGACTGCTGACAGTGCCAGGCGCATGGTGGAGGATGTGGCCAGGGTGGTGGAACGGACTGCACCCCTTGCTCCCCACACCTTTGTGCTGCACGTGGACTTCCCTTCCCTGCACAATGTCCTGCTGAGCGAGCAGGCAGTGGATGCCGGCCCGGACAGCCGCTTTGTTGAGCAGACAACACGAGCCCTTGAGCGCATTGCTGCCCTTTTGCCTGACCCGTCCTTCCTGGCAGTGGAAAACCTGGAAAACCTGCCCCCTGCCTTCTGGGATGTGTGGCTTGAGGCCGTACCCTGCTCGCGCTGTCTGGATGTGGGACATCTGTGGAAGGATGGCTGGGATCCACAGGACTTTCTGCCTTCCTGGCTTGCGAGGGTGCGCGTCATACACCTGCATGGCCTGGAGCCTCGCCTGAACAGGCCTGTGCCTGAGGCTGTTGCCAGGCACAGCCTGCCTGCCACAGCCCTGCGCAGGGACTTTCGCACCCGCTATGGTGCCTGTCCCAGGGATCACAGATCCCTCTGCCATATGCCGGAGGCATGCCTTGATGCTGTCATGCACAGCCTCTGGCACAGCGGCTGGCAGGGTGTCCTCAATCTTGAAGTCTTTGCAACCAGAGACTTTCTTTCTTCACACGCGGCGCTCATGCGCTCCTATGCGCGCTATCCTGCCCAGGAAGCCTCCAGGCCTTCCTGAGCACAGGGCGACAACGAGCAGCAACGGGGCTGCGCAAGCTGGCAGGGGCTGGGTCTGCCCATGCCGGCAGAAGACTGCGGGCCCGGGAGCAGGGACTGCAAAGCATGCCACAACTGTTGTGACGCCACTGTGTAACAGCCCTGTTCTTTTGCAAAAAGCACATCCTGTCAGGGCAAGCTCCCCTTGATTTCTCTCCGCACAAGCAGGTATAGGACATGCCAGTGATTCGCCGGGCTTTGTGTTGCCCTGCTGCAGAGGCAGTGTTGCTGCCTCTGACTCACTGTGTGGTATGGTGGGTGACCCTGTCACCCCTGGGAAGCCGGTGCAAGACCGGCACGGACCCGCCGCCGTAACCGGAGACAAAATCTGCACCATGTCACTGCCCTCATGCAGGGCGGGAAGACGCAGATGGAGGATGACCCGGAAGTCGGAAGACCGACCTGCCACGTTGCGTTCTGGCCGCACCCACGGGTTTTTGGGAGCTGCTCCTTCGTCATGGCCTTCTGCCGGACGAGACCGAGTGTGAACCACACGAAAACACGCAGTTGTTTTCACCTGCGGGTGCCTCATGTTATCCTTTCTCACTTTCAGGAGAAACCATGAGACATCTTGCTTCCTTCCTCTCCTCCCTCCTCCTTGTTCTGTGCCTCGCTGTCAGCGCACAGGCCGCATCTGCAAATGGCGTGCTGCTCGTTGCCTTCGGCACCAGCATGGATTCTGCCAAACCTGCTCTTGACGACATTGGTAACGCCTACGCCAAAGCCTATCCGGACACCCCCATCGTCTGGGCCTACACCTCTGACATCATCCGCAACAAGCTTGCCAGGGAAGGCACCAGGGTTTTCTCTGTCAGAGAAGCTCTGGACGAGTGCGCCAGGCTGGGCATTGTCAATCTGCGCGTGCAGAGCCTGCATCTCATGCCCGCTGAAGAATATACCATGATGCAGCGCCTGCTTGTCCGCGACCTGAGCCTGAAACCCGGCCGCTTTGACCATGTCTGGCTCGGTGTCCCTCTCCTCGAATCCAGGCAGGACTTAAATGACGTCATGGACGCAGTCTTTGCCAGCTTCCCCAGGGAGCGCAAGGCTGATGAAGCCGTTGTGCTCATGGGGCATGGCAATAACAGGGGGCCTGCTGACCTTGCCATCGCCTGTGTGGCCACTGCCCTCAACGAGAAGGATCCGCTGGTGTATCTCGCAGCTGTGGAAGGAGCCAACAGCTTTGACAGCGTCCTTGCTGCCCTCAGGGAAAAGAAGGTGAAGAAGGTCTACCTGCAGCCCTTCATGATCGTGGCCGGCGACCATGCCAGGAACGACCTTGCCGGTGCAGAAGAAGATTCCTGGGCCTCACAGCTTAAGGCAGCAGGCATGGAAGTGGAAGCCAATCTGACTGGTCTCGGCTCCAATCCCGGTGTCCAGAAGGTCTTTTTGCGGCATACCGCAGACACAAAGGATGATCTCGCTCACCCGAAAAAGGCTGACTGAGTCTGTGCACACTGCTGCAGCGGGGAAGTCTGCCTGATCTCAGCAAGACATCCCGCTGCCAGTGCAGGGACAATGCTGCAGCAGTGCACAGCTGTTGCGCTGCTGCTCTCTTTCCTGCGCACTGTTCCCGGCCTTGTGCAGCGCACATGCAGTAGTACTGCAGCATATTTGCAGTATATTTGCAGTATATTTGCAGAGAACAGCACCCATGTTGCAGCTGTCCTGCAGCAGAAATTCCCCTTTTTCCCTTTGCTGACTGTCCAGTCAGAGGAGTAGTACTGGCATGCAACCAGGCGTTTTGTACGGCATTGGCATTGGTCCCGGTGACCCTGAGCTGCTGACCCTCAAGGCAGCCCGCATTCTGAAATCCTGCGACGTCATCTTCACCGTCGTCTCGGCAAACGCAGAAGACAGTGTTTCCGAAGCTATAGTGCGACAGCTTGCACCAGAAGGGCGCTTTGTTCGCCTGGTCTTCTCCATGGCAAAGGATGCGCAAAAGCGCCGTCTCCAGGTGCAGGACAATGCCAACAGCATCATCCGGGAACTGGAGCAGGGCCATGATTGCGTGTTCACCACCCTTGGCGACACACTCTCCTACTCCACCTTTGGCTACATCCTGCCCCTGCTGCGTACAGCGCTGCCAGAGCTGAAGGTGGAAATTGTGCCCGGCGTGACGTCCTGGAGCACCCTGGCTGCAAGGGCAGGCAGGGTGCTGGTGGAAAACAGAGAGGAGTTGCGCGTCATCCCCTCCTTTACCCGTGACGCTGCTGAAAAACTTGTCTTTGAGCCTGGCGTCTCCTACGTGCTTCTCAAGACCTACCACAGCAGAGATGCCCTGCTGAAGCGCCTGGAAAGAGAGCCTGACCTTGAGGTCATCTATGGGGAAAAGCTCACCCAGGAGGGCGAGTACCTCACCACTTCCCTCAAAGACATTGCTTCAAGAGCCGATACCTATCTTTCCCTGATGCTGGTCAGGAAAAAACGCTGAGTATCGCTGACGTTTCACTGGTGTTTCGCGGCCTTGTGCCAGCCGGAGTTTTGCAAGGATTTCCCGTGCCGACAGTCTGCACCCGTACTTCTCAGGACCAGCATCTGCACCAGACCCGGCAGCCAGAACAGCATCCTGAACAGCGCAGCCCGAAGCGCCGTCATCACAAGACGCGCAGGCCTCCCTGGAAGAGCCCTTTCAGCTGTGTTGTGCTGGTGGCTTCCCTGCTTGTCTCTGTCTGGCTGACAGTCAACATGCCATCCCAGACGCCGAAAGTCCGCCCGGTTTCCCAGACGCAGAGCCAGAAGCCGGGCAAGATGGTGACACAGATGCCGGGCCACAGGCACAGCGAGGCGGCAGGAAATATGGCAGCAGGCGCTGCTGCACAGCACAGCACGTCCATGACAAAGGCTCATGGCAGCAGGGCTGAGGAACGTGATGCTGTGTCACGTCTTGTGCGCAGGGCAAAAACCTTTGCCAGGCTCTTTCTCTTTGTGGGCCTCGGTGCCATGCTGGGCAGCATTATTGAAGGCCGCGCCTGGTACAGATATTTCGCAAGCTCCCTGGGGCGTCTGGCCAGGGCTGCCCGTATGCCCTTTGTGGTGGGCATTGCCATGCCCACAGCCTTTGCCTCAGCTGCAGCTGCTGACAGCATGCTGGTGGCAAGTCATCAGAAGGGCGAGCTTGGCATGTCCACCCTGATTGCCGGGGGCATGCTCAACAGCTTCTTTGCCTATCTGTCGCACTCCATGCGGGTCATGTACCCTGTGGTGGCTGCCATTGGCCTGCCTGGCCTGTGTTACTTTCTCATCCAGTTCTCAGGGGCTGCCCTGGTCTCCCTGGGCGTGCTTGCTGTGCACAGACTGCTCTTTGCCCGCAGGCAGGCAGCTGGTCCAGCGGGAGCAGCTGATCCGGCTCATCCGGCTGATCCGGCTGCCTGCGGGGAAACTGCGCTCATCCCTGAGCCCGAAGCCTGGAACAGTGTCCTGCGCAAGGGCTGTGTGCGGGCTCTCGCCCTCCTCTTCCGTCTGGCCTGCATCTCCATTCCCCTGGTTCTCCTGCTGGAATGGCTCATCCGTTCCGGCGCTCTGAACTTCTGGGATAAGCTGGTTCCCGAAGTGGTCAGCCAGTTCATTCCCGAGCAGCTTCTGGTTATCCTGGCTGCCCAGCTTGGCGGCCTGGTTCAGTCCGCCACTGTCTCGGCAGGCCTTCTTGCCGAACATTTGATCACAGGCCCCCAGGTCCTGCTGGCCATGCTCATCTCCAGCGCTGCCAGCAATCCCGTGCGCACACTGCGCCGCAACCTGCCCACAGCACTTGCCATCTTCCCTGCGCGTGCAGCCTGCACCATTGTCTTCGGCATGCAGCTGTTCCGATTTTTCTTCTCCCTTCTCGCGGCAGCACTGCTCATTGTCTGGATGCATGCCTGATGCCGGCAGCCCCTGACAGGAGCACGACGTTGCTTAGACCCGCGAAACCCGCAGCAGCACACAAACCCATGTCCACTTCCAAAGCCTTTGCCTCATCCGCAACACCAGACCAGATTCAGGCAGCTCTTGCCAGCGTCAGCTGGGATCTGCCAGGCCTGGCCATTGAACAGGAAAGTTTTCGCCGCATTGAAGAGGAGTGCGCAGCCACAAAGGATGCCATGGCTCCGGAGTGCTGGCGCGTGGCCCGCAGGCTGATTCACACCACGGCAGATACAGGCATTGCCCCGTTGATCTCCTTCCGTCACGATGCAGTGACCAGGGGCGTGGCAGCCCTGAAGGCCTGCGCCCCCATTGTCTGCGACTCGCGCATGATCCAGGCAGGGCTTTCCCTGGCAAAGCTTGCCCGCTGCAACCCCTCCTACACAGCCGAAAAGGTGATCTGCCACATCGCAGACCCTGACGTGGCCGGGGATGCTGCCAGACGAAAGCGCACCAGGGCTCTGTGCGCCATGGACAAGGCCCGCCGTGCAGGCGAGCTTGACGGCGCCATTGTCCTCATCGGCAATGCCCCTCTGGCCCTTGCCGAACTTGTGCGCCTGATCCTTGCAGGTGAGGTCATGCCAGCCCTCATTGTGGGCATGCCTGTGGGCTTTGTGAATGTGCTGGAATCCAAGGCACTGCTTGCCCTGTGCCCTGTACCGCACATTGCCCTGGAAGGCAGGCGCGGGGGCTCTCCCCTGGCTGTGGCCACACTGCACGCACTGCTGGAACTGGTGCCGGAGTGAAACGAGCGCCAGGCAGGGACACAGGGCAGGCACGCCGCA